>CAZYXO010000038.1:4947-11370 GCA_964651315.1 uncultured Muribaculaceae bacterium | reverse complement strand
AGTAGATGTACACGTATTGCAAGGTGAAAGACCAATGGCTGGGGATAATAAAACCCTTGGACATTTCCAACTTACAAATATACCTCCAGCAAGAAGAGGTGTTCCACAAATCGAAGTTAAATTTGATATTGATGCCAATGGTATTGTAAATGTTACTGCCAAAGATTTAGGAACAAATAAAGAACAATCAATTACTATTACAGCAACAACTAGTTTAAGTGATGAAGAAATTGATAAAATGGTTAAAGAAGCCGAAAAAAATAAAGAAGAAGATGAAAAGAAAAAAGCAGATGCAGAAGCAAGAAATGAAGCGGACAGTATGATTTTCCAAACTGAAAAAGCCATCAATGATCTTGGTGATAAAGTTGATGGAAAAGATAAAAAAGAAGCAGAAGATAAAATGGCAGAATTAAAAAAAGCCCTTGAAGGAACTGACATCGAAAGTATTAAAACAAAAACAAAAGAATTACAAGATGTTGCTATGAAACTTGCCGGTAAAGTTTATGAAGAAGCCGCAAAAAATAACAATCCAGAATCTGCTTCACCAACTGAAGAACCAAAAAATAATGAAGATAATGTAGAAGAAGCAAATTACGAAGAAAAATAATTAATTTAAAGAGAGACAAAACTCTCTTTAAATTATGTTTATGAAAGGATTTTAATTATGCCAAAAAAACAAATTACAAGAAATGAGCAAAAGCAAGAATACACTTGGGATTTAACAACAATTTATGCAACAGAAAAAGCATTTTATGAAGAAATGAATTTACTAAAAACAAAAATGTTAGAAATTAGTAAATTTAATGGTAAATTAAATAATGCTAAAAATTTACTTGCATATTTATATTTAGATAGTGAAATTTCGAGAGTAATTTATAAATTAAGTACTTATAGTCATTTACACTATGATGAAGATATGAGTAATACTAAAAGCAATCAAATGTATGAAGAAACAAAGAATTTAATCTATGGTTATAGTAAATTATCTTCATATGCAGTACCTGAAATTAGAAATATTTCTGCAAGTGAATTAGAAAAATATTATCTTGAAGAACCAAAATTATTCCAATATAAATTTGATTTACAAAATATTACTCGTTATAAAAATCACATTTTATCTTCAATAGAAGAAGAACTTATAAGTAAATTAAGAAGAAGTATGAATTCATCTTATTCAATTTATACAACTATGACTGATAATGATTTTACCTTTGGTAATTTAAAAAATGATAATAATGAATTAGTTGAATTAACTCAGATGAATTATATTAGTTTTATGTCAAGTAAGAATCGTAATGTAAGAAAAAATGCTTTTAATAAATTGCATCAAAAATACGGTGAATATATTAATACTATTGCTAAAATATTAAAAAATAATATTGAATCAAATGTAGATATGGCGAAAACAAGAAATTATGATAATGCTCTATCAGAAAGTTTATTTGAAGATAATATAGACCCTTCAGTTTACCGTAATTTAATAAATTCGGTAAATAATAATTTAGATATAGTTCATAAATATTATGACTTAAAAAGAGAAGTTTTAAATCTTAAAGAATTTCATATATATGATGTATATGTAAGTTTAATCGATAAAATAAATGATAAATATTCTTATGAAGAAGCAAAAAAACTTGTCAAAGTTGCATTAAAACCTTTGGGTGATGATTATGGTAAAGTACTTGATAAAGCATTTAATGAAGGCTGGATAGATGTTTATAGTAACAAAGGTAAAAGAAGTGGGGCGTATTCTTCTGGTTGTTATGATACAAACCCTTACATACTATTAAACTATGAAGATGAATATGAAAGTGTTTCAACTCTTGCTCATGAACTTGGACATTCCGTACATAGTTATTATTCGAGAACAAATAACCCAGAAAATTTAGCAGATTATAGTATTTTTATCGCTGAAATAACATCATTAACAAATGAATTGTTGCTAAATAATTATTTTCTTAAAAATGCTAAATCAAAGAAAGAACAATTATTTTTTATCAATGAATTATTAGAAACATATCGTGGTACTTTAATTAGACAAACAATGTTTAGTGAATTTGAAGAAAAAATGTATCAAAGTGTTGAAAATGATGTAATTTTAACGAGTGAATTTTTAAGTGAAGAATACTATAAATTAAATAAAAAATATTTTGGCAAAAATGTCTCAATTGATAAAAATATAAAATATGAATGGGCAAGAATTCCACATTTTTATTACAATTTTTATGCTTATAAATATGCTATTGGTATAAGTATTGCAACTTATATTGTTAAAAATGTTTTAGAAAATAAAAATAATATGTTAGAAAAATATATGCAATTGTTGAAAAGTGGGGGAAGTGATTATCCACTCGAACTATTAAAAATAATAGATATTGATTTAACTAAACTAGATGTATTTGAAACAGCGATGAAAGAGTTTGGTAAATTAATTGATGAATTTAAAAAGATATATGAAGGTGATTTGAAATATGAAAAAAGATTATTATGAAACATTAGGAGTATCGAAAACTGCAACAGATGCTGAGATAAAAAGTGCATTTCGTAAAAAAGCCAAAACATGTCATCCCGACGTTAATAAAAGTCCTGATGCCGAAAAAGAATTTAAAGCCTTAGGAGAAGCATATGCAGTTTTGTCCGACCCTGAAAAAAGAAAACAGTATGATGCTTATGGCCATGAAGCATATAAAAATGCTAGTCAAAATGGTGGCTTTGGTGGTGGATTTGCAGGTGGTTTCCAAGGATTTGATCCAGGAGATATTGATGTCGAAGAAGTCATTCGAGAGTTTTTTGGTGGACGTGGCAGTAGCAGAAACAGAAGCAATGGTCCACGTAAAGGCGATGACGCTGCTGTTTTATTGAATTTAACTTTTGATGAAGCAGTTCATGGTTGTAAAAAAGAAATTACAATTGATGTAATTGAAACGTGTGAATCATGTAAAGGTCAAGGTGGATTTGATGAAGTAACATGCTCTACTTGTGGTGGACGTGGTAAAGTAATTGTTGAACAAAATAGTTTATTTGGATTTTTTCAAACTCAAACTACATGTCGTGATTGTAAAGGAACAGGAAAAATTTATAAGAGAACTTGTGATGAATGTCGGGGAACTGGAAACATAAAGAAAAGAAAAACAATCGAAGTAACAATTCCATCTGGTGTCGATCATGGACATCAATTACGTATTAGTGGTAAAGGCTCAAGTGGAATAAACGGTGGACCTAATGGCGATATTTATATTGAATTTAATGTAGGAGATTCAAAAATATTTACGCGTGATGAATTTAATTTATTCTTTGAATTACCGATAAATATTGTTGAAGCAGCACTTGGTTGTAAAAAAGAAATACCAACTCTTGATAAAAATGTTTATTTAGAAGTTAAACCTGGTACTCAAAATGGCACAAAATTAAAATTGCGTGATAAAGGAGTTAAAGACCCTAATAGTAATTATAAAGGGGATATGTACGTTATCGTAAAAGTAATAACTCCAACAAAATTAAATCGTCGTCAAAAAGAATTATTAGAAGAATTAAAAGATAGTAATCTTGATGATGAATCAGAAATAAAAAATTATCAAAAAAATTTATAAAACAAATAAAACGTTGAATCTCATATAAAATGAGATTTTCTTTATAAATAAACGTAAATCATGATATAATACTAATGGAAGAAAGTAGTGTTGTAAAATGAAGAAAAATGGATATACAATTGTTGAATTATTAATATTAATAGTTTTTTTAGGAGTAGTTACTTTTATTGTAATTAATAAAGAATCTCATGCTTTTTCATCACCAACTATTGAAGATAAATTAAGTAATACTGAAAGTGATAAAAAAGATTTAATAGTTTTTGCAGCAGAAAAATATGCTAAAGATAATAGTGAATTATTTAAAGATAAAAATGAAATTAAAATAAAAGTAAATGATTTAGTAACTAATAATTATTTAACAAGTGACAATGATGGTAAAGTAATTGATGAAATAACAAAAAAAGAATTAAATGATTTAGAGATTAAAATTGTTTATGATAAAGAAAATGATGTTTATAAAGCAGTTATTTTAGAATAGGTGAAGAATGGCAATAACAAAAACAAATTTTATAAATTATACAAGATGTAAAAGATATTGTGCTCTTGATAACGTGAAAAAAGAAAGATTAGATAGTGATATAAGTTTTGCAGAATATAAAGATGAAGAACTAAATAGTAAAAAGCAAGAATTATTAAATGGTATGTATGGAATTGACGAAGACGGCGATGAACTAGATTTAGTTGATAAAGAAAATGCTCAATTAGAAAGAATGCTTAAATATTATACTAGAGTAGAAATGGAAGCGGGTAAATACATCAAAAAGTATTTTGGTGGTAAAACAATATATAATGAACAAACATTTAACCAAGAAATGTTTGATTTTACTAATAATGGAATTAAATATTTATGTTATATAGATATTTTTAATGAAAGTAATGGATTTAATAATATTATTGAAGTTAAAGCAACAACAAGTAATACATATTTTAAATTAGAAAGTGGTTATAAGAATCAAGATAAATATCCTATATTTGCCAAAGTAAATGATATATATTATTTTAAAGATGAAATAGAAGGATATAATATTGACGCAGAAATGCCAATGAAAAGTTATCTTGCTCAAAAAGAAAAACTATTAGATAGATATGGTAAAGGCAAATATATTTATGATATTGCAGTACAGAGATTTATTATCGGTGGCGAACTTAAAGAAACAAATAATTATGACAAAATAAAAGATTATCGTTTTTATTTAGCAGTTTTAAATCATCAATATGTTTTTGATGGAACTTATGAAAACGGCGATATGGTTTATAATCAAGATGAGAATGGTAATGAAATAATAGTTGTTTTTGATGTAACAAAACTAGTTGAAGAAATGCAAGTAATGATTGAAAATGATGCTGAGTATTTAGAAAAAAATTTGTTAGCACTTGATTCAAGTCCATGTCTTTTAAGCAAAGGTTGTGGACCAAAAATGATGCGTTGTAAGTTTTTTGATCCAATTTGTGGTTCGCACATACCTAAGAAAAATTCTAGTTTAAATTATGTTAACACTCCACAAGGTTTTAAAACTGATACTGGTGAACGATTAAAAGGTTTAGAATTAATAAATGAAGGATACATTAATATGCTTGATATACCAGAATCATGGATTACAAGTAAAAATCATCATATTCAAAGGGATTGTTTATCTTTTGGAACTCAATATATCGATAAAGAAAAAATAAAAGCCGGAATAAATACATTAAAATATCCGATATATCATTTAGATTTTGAAACATTACCTTGTCCTGTGCCAAGATTTAGGGGAGAGTGGCCATATATTCAAAGTCCATTTGAGTTTAGTTTGCATATCGAACGTGCTCCAGGAGTGTGCGATAAAGATAAAGATAACTATGTATTTTTGTGTAAAGATTTTGAAGATAATAGATTAGAAATGGTTCAAAAATTAGTAGAATATATTGACGCTGATAAAGGAACTTTATTTGCTCAAAATGTTTCATTTGAAAAAGGAAGAATAAAAGAATTAGCAGGAATATTTCCAGAATATAAAGAACCATTAATGAAAATGTATGATCGAGGTTTTGATTTGATTTGGTTAGTTAATAATAATTCAAAATTATATAGTGAACTTGGTTTTGACGAAGAAAGATGTAAAACATTTAATTTTTATGATAAATATTTAAGTGGCTCTTTTTCTATTAAAAAAACATTGCCAGTATTTAGTGATTTATCTTATGATAAATTAGTTGTAAAAAATGGTACTGAAGCAATTGTTGCTTATTTAGATTATCCAAATTTAAATAAAGAAGAATTTAAATTAAAGTATGACGCTTTAGTTACATACTGTAAACAAGATACTTGGGCGATGGTTGTTATATTAGATGCATTAAGACAACTTGTAAAATAGTGTAAAGTTTATGACTTACCCTTGTATATCTTAGTGATTGTTTAGTATTATATTATTGTAAGGACGTGATTAATAGATGTTATATCCATCGATTGACAAATTATTAAATATTGTAGATTCTAAGTATATTTTAGTACATGTTGCTTCTATAAGAAGTAAACAAATGTTAGACAATAAACACTTTCAAATACCAGAAAACGAATATTGTAATAAGAAAGAATTAGGTCGAGCATTAGAAGAAGTAGAAAAGGGATTAATTACAATTAAACAATGATTTTTGCATAAAATATCTTGCATATCGACTATATTTATGGTAAGATATCATTGTTCTTTGGGGAATTAGCTCAGCTGGCTAGAGCACCACGCTTGCACCGTGGGGGTCAAGGGTTCGAATCCCTCATTCTCCACCATATTGAATATAAACGAATTATTAAAATAGTTCGTTTTTTTATGAAAAAATATGTTATAATATAAATAAA
>CAZYXO010000038.1:0-4937 GCA_964651315.1 uncultured Muribaculaceae bacterium | reverse complement strand
CGAATCCCTCATTCTCCACCAGATAGAATTCAAAGCCCTTTATTTAAGGGCTTTTTTGTTGCTATAATTATTTGAAACACACTCTGAAACACACTTTTTACAAACTATTTAAAACATTAGTTATATCTTGAAGTTCACTTTTATACATGTGAGTATAAATATTTAAAGTAATTGAAATATTGTAAAAATATGAATATACAAAAATGTCATTAGTACTAAAATAAGTACTATTTTTTTTATTATTTCATAAGTATTAAATAAGGAGGAAATATTATGGATTTAACAATCCCATATGTAAAAGAAATACCATTTAAAACAAAAATCAAAGAAATATGTAGTATATCTTTAGAACATACTATTAAAAGTGAAGATGGGGAATTAACTGGACATTTTATTGTAAGTGGGGAATATAAGACACATGAATTATCCGTAAATAAAGAACCATTTAGTTATGAGTTGCCATTTAATATTGCTTTATCTGATTTAGTAGATGAAGATACTGTTGAATTTAACATAACTGATTTTTATTATGAAATAGTAGGAGATGCATCCCTAAAAGTAAATATTGAATGTAGTGTAACTGGAACTAAATTAGAAATTGAAGAAAAACGGGAAGAAGTATTTGAAACAGTAATAGAAACCACAAATGATTTAAATGATTTAGTTGATAATAGTATCTTAGAAGAAGTAGAAGAAAAACTATTAGAAGATGATAAAAACCGTAATGATGAAAATAAAATGGAAATTGAAGAAGAAAAAGAAAAAAGAAAAGATGAGGAAGAAATGATAATCGAGGAAGAAGTAAAACCAGAAAGATTAGAGGAAGAAAATAGTGTCGATATTTTAAAATCAGTAGAAGGTAAAGATGAAGAATTTATAACTTATCAAATACATATTGTTAAAGAAAATGAAACAATTGAAACAATCATTAATAAATATAATACTTCAATGAATAGTTTAAATGAATTAAATAATCTTGATAATGTAAAAACTGGAGATAAAATTATAATTCCAGATGAAAAAAACGCATAGTATTGATGTTTTAAAAGTTATCTATAAACCAATTAAATATACAATAAAAGGTAAAACAACAATTCTAAACACAATGAATGGAGATTTTGTTGTCAAAGAAAAAAAAGGGGATGTAAGAACATTATATAATTATTTATATTCACGTAATTTTGATTACTTTCCCCCTTTAATAGATGACTCCAGAAGTGAAGTAAATGTTTATAAATATGTTAATGATACACCAATGCCTACGGAACAAAAGGCTACTGATATTATCGATATTATAACGTTACTTCATAATAAAACAACATATTATAAAGAAGTAACAATCGATCAATATAAAGCAATTTATGAAAACATCGAAAATAATATAATTTATAGCAAAAATCATTATAATGGATATTATAATATCTTAAGTGAAAAAGAAATACCTAGTCCAAGTGAATATTTATTACTTCGAAATGTTTCCAAAATATTAAGTGCCCTTGATTTTGCTAGTGACGAACTTGAAAGTTGGTTTGATATTGTAAAAGATGAAAAAAAAGAACGTGTAAGTGTTGTTCATAATAATTTAGAACTAAATCATTACATTAAAGATGATAAAGAATACTTAATTAGTTGGGAACAAGCAAAAATAGATAGTCCCATAGTAGATTTAATTAATTTTTACAAAAAAGATTATTTACAATTAAATTTTGAAGAAATAATAAAAAGATATTTACAAAAATATCCTTTACTTGATAGTGAAAAAAAATTATTATTTATTGTCTTATCAATTCCACCACTTATAAATTTAACGGGAAATGAATTTAATGATTGTAAAAATATGCGTTATAAATTAGATTATTTATATAAAACAGAAAGTTTAATAAGGCCATATTATGCGGTAGAGCAAGAAGAACAAGAGAACGACTTCTATTAATAAAATAAAGATATTAAAACGAAAAGGTAATAATAATGTAATAATTGTTTGATAAAAAATAAGTATTGCTAAAGCAAAAATACCTAAAACAGTAAAAAAACCTCCACCACGTCTTTTGGGACACATAATAAACCACCTATTATAATTTATGATAACTAACTTTATTTGTTAGTTTTTTTCATTTGTAATTAATCCAAATATATATTATAATTGTTTTATAAGGATTGATGATGATGAAGAATAAGAAAGGGTTTATTTTTATAGAAACGATTATAACTGTAGTTTTTATGTCTTTTTCTTTACTTGTTTTATATCAAATATTCAATACAACAATGATTAATGAAAGAAGAAGAATATATTATGATGATGTTGTTTATGTTTATCGAACTTATTATTTAAAAGAATTTTTAAATTCTACTGATATAGCAAGTGGAAGAATATTAAATAGTTTAACAAATGATAATTATATAACACCAATACCAACTACGAGGGAAGATGTTTTTAATTATAATGACGATTTAAAAAGTTTCTATGAAGAATTATTCGGAGTATTAAAAATTAATAAAGTAAGTATTAGTAAATTTAATTTTAATGATATAAAAGATTGTACAGTTTATACTATCAATCAAATACCAGATCCGAAATGTGAACCACTTGCGAGTTATTCTAAAGATGAAATTGATTATTTAAAAATATTATCTAGTAGTGATAATTATACTGGATATCGTTTTATAGCATCTTTTAATATTAATACAATTGATGATAAATATGTTACATATAGTGCTTGGGTTAAAAATGCTAAAACATATTTTTCTGAAAGTACAGGTTAATTATGAAAAATAATAAAGGAATAACGACTATCGAATTAATTGTTTCGATATCATTAATTGCAGTAATATTATTATTTTTATTTAAAGTAATAGTAGATGTCAGATATGAAAAAAATGCTACTTATGCAAGAAAAAACAATGTTGTTAGAACAGAAATAATAAATGCAATTCAAAGAGATTTTGTAAGATATGGTGTAAGCAATATCAGCAAAAATGGTAATATATATACAATAACATTTTTAGATATATCACAACCAAATAAAGATTTAATTGTAAACAATACAACTGTTGAATATGATGGGAATTTATGGACGTTTATTGAAGGAGAAATTAAATTAAATAATTTACAAGAACCAATTAAGGTTGCTGGAGGAAGTTCTGGCAGATATTATATAATGTTAACTATACCAATAAAGTTTAAAGAAAATGAAAATAATAAAATGGATGATATAGAGTTATTTTATATAAAAACATAAAAATATATGGGAAGGAGAAGAATTATGCCAAAGAAAAATGGATTTATCGCAATATCATTATTATATTCATTCTTTTTAGTATTTATAATTTTAATCCTTTCAATTATGAATAATTATTCTGAAAATAGAATAAATACATCAGTTGTAATGGAAGATGCAAAAAAATATATTCAAGGTGATGGAGATTGGGGAATAGTTGGAAAAGCAGGAAATAAAATTATGGAAGTTTGGAGTCAAAATCCTGATAATATTCAAATGAATATATCAAAAACAATTCCGTTAACAAGTATTGCTCCTAATTCTTCAACTTATACAGCAAAAATTTTATCTAATGAAGTTGTAACATATTCTTTTAGTATTAATGGTAGTAGCGATAAAATTACTTATGGGACAGGTTATATAGCAACATATGGTAAAAATGATGTTATGACATTGATTAATCAAACAACTGCTTCGTATGCAACTATTTATAATGATTTAAAAGGTAAATTTACGACTAATATTGGGTTAACAAATGGTACATTTCCATTAGAAATGGTTTTTTATGAAATTGTTGATGCCACATATAATAATACAAGTAATAGTGGAACATTGAAATATAAAGCATACCATTATGATGGTGATGGTGATGATAAAGAAGATGTTGGAATATTTACGGCTACTGATAATTATGGAACTAGTTATTTTGTAAGGGGAAATAGTTATTATAATTATTTTAAATTTGCTGATTTTTGGTGGAGAATAGTACGTATTAACGGAGATGGAAGTATTCGTTTAATATATCAAGGTATATCTCCAGAAGATGCTGGTTATATAAGTAGTGTTAGATATAATGCTTCATCAGATCTTAATGAATATTTAGGGTTTAAATACACAGTTGGTGAAATACATGGAAATAAAATTAATAGTAATGTTAAGACACAATTAGATAATTGGTATACTGCAAATTTGTTAAGTTATGAAAATTATATTGCTGATAGTATATTTTGTAATAATCGTGTCAGTAATATAAAAAGCGGTAATAATTATGTATCTGGTGGTGGAATTGGTGTTACTGAAACTTATTATCAAAATTATTTGAATAGTGATCTGAAAAAAAGTGTTTCTCAACCTCTTACACCCAGTTTATCATGTCAAAAAGAAGATGCTTTTACAACAACCACTTCAGAATTTACTAATGGATTTTTAACATATCCAATAGGACTTATAACAATGGATGAAGTAATATTAGCAGGAGGTTATAATGGAAGTGAAAATAAAAAATTCTATTTAAAAACAAATATAAATGAAAGTTTTATGACAATGACGCCTGCATATTTTAGTACAAATGTTGCGAATATTTATGTTGTTGAATCAAGTGGAACACTAAATCCAGGGCAAATTAGAAGTGGATATGCTGTGCGTCCGGTTATTAATTTAAAAAATGATTTAGTAATAGAAGGAACAGGAACAACGACAAATCCATTTACTATAGGAGGTTAAATATGAAAAAAGACAAAGGATTTACATTAGTAGAATTAATTGGAGTTATTGTAATAATAGGAGTATTAGCATTAATAGCAGTACCAGTTTATAATGCAATTCAAAAAAGAGTATTAGAACAACAATATAAAAATGTTGTAGGATTAATTGAAACAAAAGCAATAAAATATGCTGAAGAAAAGAAAATATTAATAGTTGATGTTGATACATTAATAA
>CAZYXO010000037.1:8501-11504 GCA_964651315.1 uncultured Muribaculaceae bacterium | reverse complement strand
ACATATTATGGAGCATATTTAAGATTAATAACTGCAAAAACACCAACATTAATATGCCCAGAAGATCCAGATAAGTATACAACAACAAATGCTGACCATGGAAATAAAACACTCATTTATCCAATAGGACTAATCACAGCAGATGAAGTAGCAATGGCTGGAGGAGTATATAACACAACGAATTCAGGATATTATTTATACACAAATCATTTTTACTGGACAATGTCACCGTGTATTTTCGACGGCAGCGGTGCGTACGAGTGGTACGTGAGTTCGGACGGCAACCTGTACAACAGCCGCGTGAACGACAGTAACGGTCTTCGCGCAGTTATCAATCTGAGCCCTGATGCACCAATATCTGGAAACGGAACAACTTCATCACCTTTTCAAATAGCAAATTAAAATACCTGATTGACGGACAGTTTTAAAAAAAAGCCTATAAAATAGGACTTTTAAAGGCGTAAGAGTTCGGACAGTTGATGAGGAATGCCCGTTTGAAGCCTATGCTTATGTTAAAATGTTACTGGAAATGTCAGAAAATAATCAAAATGTGGTGATTTTTGCATCCAAAAATCATCACATTTTTTTATGCAATTTATAAAATAATAGAAAATAATAAAAAACTAAACGTCATACAATTTAAAATTAAATTTGAGAACAAAATTAGTAAAAACTTCATAAACTTTGTTAAAAATAGTTAAGCCAAGATTAAATAAAGAAAGAATTTTTAAATGTTTGGACTTAATTTTCTTAGAATATTTAATATCTAAATGTTTTCTGTAATGATGAGAATTTTTTTGATAATCACTACCAAGAATAGTAAGCCAAGCTTTAGCAATAGAAACAATACCATAAAGAGTAGTAAAAACTTTTAAATTTTTTACGTGGGTAGTTTCTAAGTAAAAACCATTAGTTTTATCATTTTTGAAAGATGTTTCAATAGAACCAAAACGATAAGCATAATCTTTTAAAGCTCTTTTTGGATCCAAATTAGTCTATTTTGCTTTTCACTCAACTGTCAAACTCCGGAAGAATATGAAAGATTAGATAATAAAACAAAAGATAAATTAATAACTAAAGAAGAAAATATTAAAACAAATAATATTGGAAGATTTAGATAAATTTATCATGGAGTATTGCAATGATAATAGAATATTTCGTACAATTTACTTGTATTTATAAATATCGAACAAATGAATTCTTGTATAAATAAATAATTTATAGTATTCTTTTTATATAAAGATAGGAATGGATGTTATGAATAAAGAAATGCTTAAAAATGTCCCTAATTACTATAAAATAATTAATTTTGATTATGAAGAAGGGGATATTCTTACGGAAAAGTTAATTAAAATATACCAAAATTTTGTTTTTAATATTAATTTATATGATGAAGATGAATTAAATAAAGCAAGAGAGTTTGATATGGTATTAAATAAATACGTTAATGACTATGCTTTTCGTAAAGAAATGAAAAAAGAAATATCGAATTTAAAAATAAATAAAAGAACTTGTACTAATATATTAACAGCAATAATTGATGGAATAATTGCTATATTTCATAATTATGAAGAGTTTACTACAACCAAAAGTATTTATATTTCAAAATGGATTTAAAGATAAATTAAGTAAAAAATGTAAAGGAATGGTTAAATATAGGTAATAAAAGTGTAAAATTGTTGAATTTTCTTGATTTTAAGACTTTTATTTGTTAATGTTAGAATGTAAGGAAGATAAGCCTTATAAATCTTATATGAGGAGGTATAATAATGGGAAAAACTGAATTAGTAGAATTTATCGCTGAAAAAGCAGGAATATCTAAAGCTGAAGCTGGACGTGTTCTTGATGCAACAATCGAAGGAATTACTACTGGACTAAAAAAAGAAAAAAAAGTTGCTTTAGTTGGTTTTGGTACATTTAGTGCTAAAAAAAGAGCTGCTAGAGAAGGTATTAATCCTTTAACTAAACAACCTTTAAAAGTTCCTGCTAAAATGGTTGCTTCATTCAAAGCTGGAAGCAAACTAAAAGAAGCAATAAACTAATTAAAATAAAAACTTAATAATTAATTTATTGAGTTTTTTCTTGCAAATCTATGTTTAATATATTATGATAAATACCAAAAGAGGAATGAAGAAATGAATATTGAAGAAAAATATGCTTACAAAGGATTAAATTATTTATATCATCGATTAAAAAAAGAAAATATAAATGAAGAAATGATGTTAAAAATATTAAGATTAGATTATTTAAGTTTAATAATTTTTAGTGAACTATTATATAAATTAAAAGATTATGATGCTAAAGCAATATATGAAATAATAACAAATTTAAATAAAAAATATTTAAAAGAATTAACTAAAAAAATAAATATTGACATTTTAATAAATGCAATAAAAAACGATACAATAATATATGTATTATGTTATTTAAACTATTTAGAAACCAAATTAGATGAAATAAGTTACACAATCTTATTAGATGCTTCGATGAAATGTAAAAGTTTAGATAAAATTCATTGTTTAATTGACTTGGCAAGTAACAAAGAATTTCTTTTTAATGAATATTTTGAATATTATATTGAAAGAATAGTTGATTTAAGCGATGATATGATGAAGTATATGACAGAATTTCTTTTAAATAATTTATCTAATATATACTTATTAAAAATATTTAATACATTAGTAGTATGTAAAAATGTTGAAATATTACATTATACAATGAATTTAGTAGATAATTCAGTATTAAAAGATAATTTATATTATTTAAATGCTATTATGGCTGTATGTAAAATGAAAAATAAAGAACTTGCTAAAAATGTCAGTGATTTATTAAGTAAAGAAGAATTAATTAATAGTAATTATTATGATCGAATTATTTATTTACTTATTCATACAAATAATGAAGAATTGATTAATGAAATATGTGAATATTATTCTAGTATTCCTAAATTCGATTATGTTAAATATAAATGTTTATTAAGTGATATTTCTTATGAAAGAATAA
>CAZYXO010000037.1:0-8401 GCA_964651315.1 uncultured Muribaculaceae bacterium | reverse complement strand
TTCGATTATGTTAAATATAAATGTTTATTAAGTGATATTTCTTATGAAAGAATAATTAAAAAACGAAATAACTATTAATTTTAGTTATTTTCTTTTTATCATGATAAATGAATTACAAAGATTTTATTTTTTTGTATATATTATGATAGAAAGCGGTGTGATGTGATGAATTATTATTTCGTTGTAACTATAGTTTTAATATTTGGAGTAAATGTTGCATTATTTTTATCAAATAAATTTAGATGTAAAGTATATAAATTATTTCTTTATGCCGAAAAGAATATTTTTACAGGTACTGATCGTATGGAATATGTTATTAATACAATTTATAATTATATACCTAATATAATTAAAGCAATGATTAGTAAAGATTTATGGCATAAAGTTGCAAGTAAAATATTACAGCGTCTTTTTGATGAAATAAAAGATTTTTTAAGCGATGGAAAATTTGATAATAAAATAGGTAATGTTTGTGATTAAAAAAGATAGTAAAAACTATCTAACTACATAAAGTAAAATGGAAAAGAAATGTAAGATACTTCCTGCTAAGACAAAGAAGTGAAATGTACTATGCATATATTTTATTTTTTTACCATATGCATAAAAGATAGCACCTATTGTGTATAATACACCACCAGCAAGTAATAAATAAATTCCTCCTTTATCTATTACTTCTTTTAAGGGATTAAATGCAAATATTATCGCCCAACCCATAGCAATATAACTGATTATAGAAAATAATTTGTATTTCTTTATATCGATGGAATTAAGAATGATTCCTAGAATTGCAAATCCCCAAATTACTCCAAATAAGGACCAACCAAGCGGTCCTTTTAAACTGACCAAAAGATAAGGAGTATAAGTACCAGCAATTAATAAATATATTGAACAATGATCAATTATTCTAAATACTCTTTTAGCAGTATTAACTTTTAAACTATGATATATAGTGGACATTGTATATAAAACAATTAAGGATGAACCATATATACATGATGCAACTACAGCATATGGATTACCATTTATCGCACTAAATACAACTGTCAAGACTAATGCAGCAATGGAAAGTAATGCCCCAATTCCATGAGAGATAGCACTTAATAATTCTTCACTTAAAGTATACGTAGGTATTTCTATTTTTTCTTTTAATGACATTTTAACACATTCTTTCTAAAAATAATTTTACAACTATTAATATTATTTGTCCAATATATTAAAAAACGAATTAAATAAATAATTCGCAATTATCTTTTTGGTAGCGACGGGGAGATTCGAACTCTCGACCTGTCGGGTATGAACCGAATGCTCTAGCCAGCTGAGCTACATCGCCATTTTTTGGTAACAAAAAGATTATAGCAAAAAACCCAAAATCTTACAAGTACTTTACATAAAAAAAATGAAAAAAATGGCAATAAAACGACAAAAACACAATAATTTATTGCACTATTAGAATATTTTCGGTAGAATTAATCTTGGGTGTAGTTATGAATAAAGATAAAAAAACATTAATTATAAGTTTAGCAATAGTTTTAGTAATTGCAATTGGGATTACTATTTATTTAATTATGAATAAAAAAGTAGTTACAACTGATGCAATTAAAATAAGAGATGAATATGCACAATTAAATGGAAAGAAAAATTCTCGAGATTTAGATTATCCAATAGTTTCTTTAAAAGATAATAATCCTTACGTTTATATAAATGATGAAGAATTATTAAAATTAATTAAAGAAGGAACAGGAGTAATATATTTTGGCTTTCCTTCATGTCCTTGGTGTCGTTCAATGTTACCAGTTTTAGAAACAGCAAGTTTAAACAAACACAATGATAAAATATATTATTATAATATTGTCAGCATTCGTGATAAGTTTGAAGTAAATAGCAATAATGAATTAATTAAAACTAATGATGGAACTAAAACTTATAAAGAATTATTATCATTATTAAGTAATTATTTAACAGATTATACAGTAACTGATAATAATGGTAAAGAAATTAATACAAATGAAAAAAGATTATATGCACCAACTGTTTTAACAGTTAAAGATGGAGTTATTAAAGATATTCATATTGGAACTCTTGATAGTCAAGAAAGTGGATATGATAAATTAACAGATACCGAAATTAAAGATTTAACAAAAATATATGAAAATATGATTAATGGAGTAAATAGTACAACATGTAACGAAGAAGAGGAATGTTAAATTATAAAAATAATTAATTGTTTTAAATATTGCAATATTAAATTATCTACTTAAAATAGAAAGGGAATAAATATTGAAAAATTTTTTTAAAAATATCAATAAAACAACATGGATAATAATTGTAATCACATTAATGATAAGTATTACGCTTTTAATAATTTTTTTGAATAGAGATATCGAAGATGTAGAAATTAAAAATGCTGAACAATTAAGAATAGTTTTAAAAGGAGAAGAAACAATCACCTTATATTTAGGAGATGAATATGTAGAATATGGATATGAAGCATATGATTTAGAAGATAATGATTTAACAGATCAAGTAAAAGTAGATATTTCAAAATTGAATATAAATAAAGTTGGTTTATATGAAGTTAAATATAATTTAAAAACAAATAAAGATAAAACTTCAGCAATTCGTTTAGTAGAAGTTGTGAGAAGTACAAATAACAATCGGGAGTTTAATTTAACATTAAATGGCGAGATGGCAAAAACGATAGAAAGAAATAGTGATTATGTTGAGTCAGGATTCACAGCTTATGATAGTATTGATGGTGATATTACCAATAATGTAATAGTTTCAGAAATTGATACTTCTGTAATTGATGAACAGATGATTACTTATACAATAAAAAATAGTAATAATGATGTAATAGTAAAAAATAGATTAATAAATGTTGTAGCAGGAGAATTATCATTAGAACTAATTGGTTCTAATAATATAACAATAAGCCAAGATAGTAATTTTATAGATCCTGGGTATTATGCTTATGATGAAATTGATGAAGATATAAGTAATGAAGTAATAGTAACTGGTAGTGTAAACACTAAAAGAGTAGGTTCATACACTTTAACATATACGATTACCAATTCTCGAAATAAAAAAGAAGTAGTAACAAGAACTGTAAATGTAATTTCTAATGAAATAGAAAAACCAGAAGTGGGTGTATTATCTTTTGTCTTAAATGGACCTTCGACAATAACCCTTATGGAAAAAGAAGCGTATGTTGAATATGGAACTACGGCAATAGATAGTATAGATGGAAATATTTCAAAAAATGTTAAAATAATTGGTAATGTAGACACAAATAAACTAGGTAAATATTATTTGTTATATATTATATCTAATAAATCAGGACAAACAAAAACATTAATAAGAACAGTAAATGTAGTAGCTAAACCATCAACAAAATTAGTTATAACAACTGAACTTGATATTAAAAATGTAACTAATAGTTCGGTAAATATAAGTATATTTGTAACAGGTGATAATTTTGATTATTTAGTATTACCAGATTTAACAAGAACAACAGAATCAAGTATAAATTATAAAGTAGATAATAATGGTAATTATGTAGTTAAAGCATATAATAAAAAAGGCGAAGAAACAATTCATAGTATTAGTATTACAAATATAGATAAATTGGGTCCAAAAGGCAATTGTATTTTAAATATTAATAGAGAAGAAGGAATAATAAAAGTAACTGCTGAAGATAATTTAAGTATTGTAGATGGATATAAATATAAGGTAGGAACTGAAAATTATAGTGAATATGGAAGTTCACCAGAATTTAAATTTACTGTTAATAATTATATTGAAACTTCTGTAACTGTAAAAGATGCCTTAGGAAATGAAACAGAATTATTTTGTACAAAAGGTAATGTTGTATATGGACCAGTAAAAACCTTAGGAAAAACTATTAGAACTGCTACAAGTGATAGTTTAATAGTAAAAATGACTAAAAATGATAAATATACTTTAACATATATTTGGGCACAAAATCCATATTTACAAATTCATCAATATACAACGTATCAATCAAAGAAAAAACCATCGACATTTAATCAATTAATGCAAGGAGCATTAAAAAATACAGGAATTAAAAATAAAGTAGCGTTTGCGATAAATAATAATGTTGCAGGGTCTTATGGGACGAAAAATGGATTTAAAGAATATGGTCGTTTAGGTTATACAATAGTAGAAGGAGAAACATTACGTCGTGATATTACAAGTAATGTTCTAAGAAGTGCAATTTGGGGAATAGGTAAAGATAATTTAATGTATTTATTTTATGATCATAAAAATTTAGAATCAGAAAAAAGAGAAAACCAATATAAAGAAATAGATAAACTGGAAATGAATAATACCTTTTTAGGAAGTCGAAAATGGTTTTATAAAAATGGAAATAAAACTATTAAAAATAATTCAAGTGGTTATTTACAAGCATTTTGCCAAATAAATGAAAATAATTTTGTGTATCTATCAGGTTATACATCAACTAAAGCAATAATAAATAAAACAGAAGCAATGAATTGTCGTATAGCAACAGTTATTGATGGTGGAGGTTCAACTACTATTAGATTCAAAAACGCTAAAATGAATAGTTGGAAAAAAATTTTTGGTTCAGGAGAAAGAACAGGATGGTCAATAGCTTATTGGACAGAATTATAAATGAATTAAATATTACATAAAAAGAAATTTTGAATATTTCTTTTTTTCTTGTTAAAGATAAAAATCTAATATATAATAAATGTACGAGAGAAGGTGCAATAATGAATATAACTTTATTACCAGCAGATAAATATATAGTTATAAATGAAACTATTTTAAATGACTATGATAAAAAAATATTATTAAATTTATATGCACCAATAATAGGAAGTAATGCAATTACTTTATATTTAACATTATGGAGTGACTTAGATCGCAGAGAAGTAATGAGTGATTACTTAACTCATCATCATTTAATGACATTACTTAAAATGGATTTAAAGTCAATAAAAGAATCCACTTCTGCTTTAGAAAGTATGGGATTAATAAAAACTTATTTTAAAAGTGATTCAATAAATGAATATGTTTATCAATTATATTCTCCTTTGACACCAAATGAATTTTTTTCCCATCCAATCTTAAATGTAGTTTTATATAATAATATTGGTAAATATGAATATGAAATATTAAAAAAAGAATATGAAATAGCAAAATTTAATTTAAAAGATTATCAAGAAATAACTAAAACAATAAATAAAGTTTTTGATTCTGTTAGTTACATACCAGATATTAATGCAAGAGATAAAAATACACTTGGCATAAATGTTGATAATATAATTGATTTTGATACAATAATTAGTTCAATACCAAAAGGAATAATAAATGAAAAAACATTTAATAAAAAAACAAAAGAATTAATCAATAATTTAGCATTTATTTATAATTTTGATACTTTAAAAATAAGCGAAATATTACGTATTTCGCTTACAGAAAAAGGAACAATTGATAAAGAAAATTTACGTAAAAGTGCAAGAAAATATTATCAATATAGTAATGGAACATTACCAACTATTATTTATCGCAGCCAACCAGAATACTTAAAAAAACCAATTGGAGATAATTCTAATCGTGGGAAAATAATAGCTGTATTTGAAAATACTAGTCCATATGATTTTTTAGTTAATAAATATAAAGGAGCGAAACCAGCATTAAGAGATTTAAAGTTAATTGAGGAATTATTAATTGATATTGAACTTACTCCTGCGGTCGTAAATGTTTTAATAGATTTTGTCTTAAAGAAAAATAACAATAAATTAGTTAAAGAGTATGTAGAAACTATTGCTGGTCAATGGAAAAGAAAAAATATTATGACAGCAAGTGATGCGATGGAAACTGCTGAAATGGAACATCGAAAACAACAAAATAAAAATAAGGGTTATAGTAAAATGAAAAAAAATGATGAACCTTTATGGTTAAATGAATTACAAGAAGAAAGTAAAA
This sequence comes from uncultured Muribaculaceae bacterium, assembly GCA_964651315.1. Lineage (GTDB taxonomy): Bacteria > Bacillota_I > Bacilli_A > RF39 > UBA660 > CAZYXO01. Next base: position 2,428 of record CAZYXO010000037.1, on the reverse strand, counting down.
TTAGTATAGAAGAAGAACAAGAATTAAAAAATTTATTAAAAGGATTTGAGTAAAATGAAATTAAATGTACCAAAAAATTTAAATAATAATTTACGCTTAGAATATGAAAGTGCACTACATAATAAAGAATTTAATGATTTAGTCACTAAATATAAGATAACAGAAGATATGGGATATAATAAAACAAGTAAATTACTTGATTGTTTAGAAGAAAAGCATAATTGTGAACATTGTAAAAATTTATTTGATTGTCAAAATAAAATAAAAGGTAGTATATTAGTACCTAATGTTATGAATAATCAAGTTTATTTTCTCTATCAAGATTGTAAATATAAAAAAGATGCAATTGAAAATGAAAATAATAAAGCAAATGTACTTGATAAAGCAAGAATTAAAGATATTGATATTACGGATAAAAATAGAGTTAAATTAATTAAATGGATTAAGAATTTTTATGATAATTATGATCCTAGTAAAGGGAATAAAGGGTTGTTTTTGCATGGTTCTTTTGGAGTAGGAAAAACCTATTTATTAGCGTGTTTATTAAATGAATTAAAAACAAATAAACATATTCAATATGAACTTATTTATTATCCAGAAATATTAAGAACATTAAAAGAAGATTGGGATTTTTTTGCTGCAAGAATGAATCGTTATCAAAATGTAGAAATTCTTTTAATTGATGATATTGGAGCAGAAAAAGTAAGTGATTGGAGTAGAGATGAAATTCTGGGAACTATTTTACAATATCGAATGAATAATAATTTAACGACATTTTTTACTTCTAATTTAAACATTGATGAATTAGAAAGACATTTATCAGTTTCTAATAACACAACTGATTTAATAAAAGCAAGAAGAATAATTGAAAGAATAAAACAATTAACTGAGGATTTAGAATTAATAACAACTAACAAGAGAAAATAGAATGATGCTGGCATTTTCCGTTTCTATAGGAGTGTTGGTGGCTCTTATCATACAATCAGTTTCCGTATCTTTCTTGCAAAAAAATAAATTAAAACCTAAATTTCGATGCCAACTTCAGCATCAATATTCACAGAAAAAAATTCTGTAATTAAATAAATAACACCACCGATTAAAAATAATAAAGCACCAATGAATTTAACTTCACTTAAATAAAATGCTTTATCTTTAAGTTTGTTTTGATAACTTTTTAAATTATCATAAGTTATTACAACAAAATATAAATAAATTATAAATGCAATAAAAAAGATAGTTATATTAATTGTTTTAAATTTATTATAACTATTTTTATTTTTTGAAATTAAATAATTTCTTTCATAATAATTAGATAATAGGGCAAACGCTACTATAAAAAAATAAACATACCAGATGAAATCTTCAGTTTTTAATCTTTTTAATTGTTCATTTATATTATTCATACTAAATTGTATGATAAATAATTTATTTTACATTTTTAACTGCATATTTATTAAATTGTTTATTTAAGATAATTATGTTACCAACCAAAAATATAATTGATGCAATAAATAATATTACATAGCAAGCAATAGAAAAAGTATATAACTTGTTATTTATGAAATCATAAGTAAACATACCGGTACTATAAATAAAACCAATAAGAGAAATTATAAATAAAGAATTTTTTCTTTTTTTAAAGATTTTTCCTGCTTCTGTTGCATAATATTTTGTTCTAACTTCTTTTTTCTCTTGTTTATTCATTCTTTGATATTTATTTTTTAACATAATTTACCTCATTTCAATGAATATTTTAACACATTTTATAAAAATATGATATAATATTTCCTGTAAGTGTCTCCTTAGCTCAGTTGGTAGAGCAACTGACTCTTAATCAGTGGGTCTAGGGTCCGAATCCCTAAGGGGACACCATTTATTTTATTAAATTTAGTAAATTGGTGCAAAAATTGTGCAAAATTTTTATTCTTTTTAAGAAAAACACTTGCATATTTTCATCATTTAGTATAGAATAAAATAGGTTTTTAAATTTTTGGGCTTGTAGCTCAGTTGGTTAGAGCGTTCGTCTGATAAGCGAGAGGTCGAAGGTTCAACTCCTTCCAGGCCCACCATTTTGGTCAGTTGGTGAAGTGGCTTAACACACTGCCCTTTCACGGCAGCATTCATGGATTCGAATTCCATACTGATCACCAAAATTTAAAATAAGGTTCATTTTGTTGAACTTTTTTATTGCAATTAATTATATTTTTCGATATTATATATATAAGCCGTAATAGTATAATGATATTACAAATCCATGGTAAGGATTAAATCTAAGTTTGATTCTTGGTTACGGCACCATTAATGCTGAAATAGCTCAACTGGTAGAGCAACTGAATCGTAATCAGTAGGTTGTGGGTTCAAGTCCTACTTTCAGCACCAGAATGATAGTTACTCGAACTTCCCGTAAAATAAAGATGTTCGACGATTT
>CAZYXO010000036.1:0-11890 GCA_964651315.1 uncultured Muribaculaceae bacterium | reverse complement strand
TTGTGTATAACAACTAATTTCTTCACTTTCAGGTAAATTCTCAATTAAATCAATTTTATACGGATCATTTTTAAATTTATCAAGTGCTTCTTCTTTTGTTAAAACTTCACGATATATTCTTTTACCATCTTTACTTATTTTTTTCATTTCATTTTCAATTTTCGGCAAATCTTCTTCAGTTAAAGAATTATTTCCTAAATCAATATCATAGTAAAATCCATCATCTATTACTGGACCCACCCAAAATAATGCATGTGGGTATAAATGTTTTACTGCTTGTGCTAGTAAATGAGCACAACTATGATTTAACACATGTAATTTTTCATCTTCTCTTATATTTTTCATTTTTTTCACCATTTGTGGAACCAATTCCACCCTTTCTTTCTCGAACTATTTCTTGTTCATTATCAACTGTTAAATATTTAACAAATATTCCTTGAAGGATTTTATCTCCCTTTTTAATTATATATTCTTTTTCTCCTTCATTTTTAATTTTCATTGACATATGGCCTTCATTTGTTTCATTATTATAGTAATCACTATCAATAACTCCTACTTGATTAACCAATCTTAAATTATATTTAAAACCTTGACTACTTCTTAATACTAAGAATAACACCTCATCATTATTCATACAAGCCTTAACTCCAAGTGGTATTAATGCTGTTTCATTAGGTTTAATCACTAAATCAACTATTGCAAAAAAATCATAACCAGCAGATGTTTTTGTTTCTCTTTTAGGTAATAGAAAACTATCATATAATTCTTTGCTATCACTAATAGTTTTCTTAAATTCCGCAAAACTTATTTTTTCAAAATATCTCATACTTTCCTTCTTTCTTTAAATAAAAAATGATACCATTTATGAAAAGTCATAAAAGACGGTACCATTTTCTTATTTTACTTATTTATTTGTTAACGAAGTATTCTCCGGTACTTATTAGTACACTCATAAAAGGAGTAATTATTAATATTTATATTAGTTTTCACCAAACACTAATTCTCTTTTCAATAAATTATTTAATAATCTTATCTTTTATTAATAACGTTTTTAATAATTCTTAGAAGTTTTTCACTTCATAAAGGTATTTTAACACTTTTTATTTTTAAATACTAGTTGACATTTTATTTACATTATGTTTTTTTAATTCACTAAAAAGTAAGCATTTTACTTACTTTCTAAATTTCATCATATATTTTTTGTAATTCTTCACTAGTAACAAAACCGATTGATTGATTTTGTAATTCGCCATCTTTGAAGAAAAGTACATTTGGTATTGACATAACCCCATAACGACTTGACAATTCATTATGTTTATCAACATTAACTTTAAGAATATTCAAATCAGTTAATTTTTCTAATTCTTCCCCTATCATTTTACATGGTCCACACCAATCAGCATAAAAATCAACGATTACTTTACCTTCTTTAATTAAATCATTAAAGTTTTCTTTATCTAAATATTTAATCATTATTTTGTCCGATCTGTGAATTGTAAATCATAAGGTAGCTTTTTATCATCAATTAATTTTTGAACTACTTCTGGTTCTACAACACGATATTTAATCATTATACCTAATGCTTCAGCATTGTATTGTAATTCTTGATTTTTACCATGATATTTATCATGTAATTCATATATTTCTTTTGTTGCTTCATAAGCATTACCCATTAATCTCGATAATATTGGTGTTTTAGTTAAAACTTTATAACCAACATTACTATCATGAACTAATCCGGCCGAAAAATTAAATTGTGCCATTACAAATAATCCGATAAACACCAGAACAAACGCTTCTATTGCTCCTAAAATTGCTCCTAAAATCTTTGATGGTATTGCTAAAATAACAGTTGCTTTCAAAATTGTTTCAATAATATTTGAAAGTTGAATAATAATTGAAAGTACACAAGATAATAATGTAAATAATATCAAGAATGCAATTCCTTCATAAATCAAAATGTTAATTGACATTAATCCTTCAAAATATCCTCCAAACTTAAAGAATGGAAAATATGTTAACATAAAATTAGCAATATAACTTTTGAATGTATATGCTAAAATAATTACTGCAACAGTTCCAACAAGTGAAACAGCACTACTTATAACCCCTTTCTTAAATCCCCAAACAGCCCCTAATGCAATTAGTAAAATAATAATTGCGTCTACTATACTCATAAATGATCCTCTCCTATTTTTTAGTATATACTAAAAATAATGAAAAATAAAGTATTTTATGTTAAAATTTATATAAGAAGGTGACTAATTTGACAATTTCTTTTAAATTAAGTGAAAATGTTAAACAAAATGTAATTAAATTTTATCGGGATAAAAAAAGAAGTAATACTCCCCAATATGCAATATTTCAAGCAGATGATGGCGGAAGTGTTATTACTTTATATGAAAGTGGTAAAATTGTTTTTCAAGGGATAAGTGCAGATATTGATGCTAGATTATGGATTGATCAAGAAAAACATTTAAATAATCGAGTTATCGATATTAATAGTGAGAAAAAAGATAAGAAAGATAAAAATAAAGATGAAAAAAAATCTTATATTTATGAATCTACTATTGGATCGGATGAAGTTGGCACAGGTGATTATTTTGGACCTATTATTGTAACTGCAACATATGTATCAAAAGAAAATATAAGTTTTTTACATGATTTAGGAGTTAAAGATTCCAAGAAAATTGATGATGAAAAAATATTAGAAATTGCTCCTAAAATTATTAAGAAAATACCTTATGCTTCTTATGAACTTAATAATCATGATTATAATAATTTATCTCCCGAGAACTTAAATATGAATAAAATAAAAGCAATTTTACATAATAAAGTATTGCTGAAAATGCAAAAAGAAAACTATGAATATTCAAAAATTGTTATTGATCAATTTTGTTATCCCCAAAAATATTATGAACATATTATGAAAGTACCAGAAAAAGTTACAAATATTTATTTTACAACTAAAGCAGAAGATATTTGTGCTAGTGTTGCTGCTGCTTCAATTATTTCCCGTTATTTGTTTTTACAAGAAATAGATAAAATGAGCGATAAAATAGGATTTTTTGTTCCTAAAGGTGCTAGTAATTTAGTTGATGAAACTGCTGCTAGAATTGTTAAAAAATATAACTTTGATATTTTAAAAGATATTGCGAAAATGAATTTTAAAAATACAGAGAAGATAAAAAATATTATTGAAAAGTCATAATACTATTTATGATTTTTTTGTAATTAAAATATAATAAACCAAAAATAACAGTACTCATATTTAAAGTACTGTTATTTAATTTATTACCTTTCTAACAAAAAATCAATTATATTTACAACTTTTATTCCATTATAATCCTTATTAATTGTTTTATCCATAGTTATAATTACTTTTTCATAATTATCTGCTATACTTTCTAAACTTCGTATTTCTCTTTCTTCAACATCTTTATTTATAAGTGATTTAGTAACTTGATAATAAATGATTTCTTCTACACTTTCTGCAACAAAATCAACTTCGTAATCTAAAGATTTCCCAATATTTACTTTATACCCTCTACGAAGTAATTCAATGTATACTACATTTTCTAATAAATGGCCTTCATCTATATTTCTGAAACCTAAAATTATATTTCTTATACCTGTATCAGCCAAATAATATTTGCCCAATGTTTTTAATACTGCTTTACTTCTTATATCACTTCTATCCGCTTTATAAACAATAAATGCATTTTCTAACATTTTTAAATAATTATCTATTGTCTGATGATTTGATTTATCAACAATTTTATTGCTATTCAAGTAATCACTTATCTTATTAGATGATATTGGACTGCCTATATTAGCAGAAATATACTTTATTATATTTTCGAGCAAAGCAATGTCTTTAATACTGTTTCTATCTATTATATCTTTTTTTACGATTGTGTTATAAATATCGTGTAAATATGTCATTACTAAATCCTTTTTTTCTTTTATTTTACTAATTGCAGGTAACCCTCCATATTTTAAATATTCATAAAACTTATCTTCTAAATTTTCATTATTATAATCATTAAATTCTAAAAATTCTTTAAAAGATAATGGATACATTTTTATTTCAACGTATCTTCCCGAAAGAAGAGTAGCAAGTTCACTAGATAAAAGATAAGCATTAGATCCTGTTATATAAATATCTACATCAAAATCAACATTTATCGAATTAACCGCTTTTTCCCATTTATCAACATTTTGTATTTCATCTAATAGTATATATGTTTTAGTTTTACTTATTTTTTCTTTTAAAAAATTGTATAGTTCTTTATAATTATTTATTTCTTCGTATATTCCAGATTCAAAATTGATATGGATTATATTTTCTTTCTTAACTTCATTTTCTAATAAATAATCTTTGAACATTAATAATAAAGTAGATTTTCCACTTCTTCTAACCCCTGTTATTACTTTGATAAATTCTGTATCTTTTGCTTCAATTAATCGATTTAAATATTTTTCTCTTATTATCATTTTTTAATCACCAAAATAATGATATCACAATCATCTAATTTTGTCAAAAGTTTTGCAAGTGTATTTGCAAAACTTTTAATTTTTACCACTTTTTGCAAGTGGAACTTTAAAAAAAGAATTATTTAATTGCTTAAATATTCTAATATAAATTGTTCTAATCCTAGAAAACGATCTATTTTACCGCTTTTAATTTCTAAATCTAATTTTGCTAATTTTCTTAAATTATCTTTTAATTCTTTTTTTGAATATCTACTACTATTCTCAAGATGTTTCTCTACTTGCCAATCAACCATTTTCATTTCACTCGCCACATAATAAATACTTGGATTCATTTCATAAAAACACTTAGCACGATAAATAAGTCGATATTCTCTTGCCAGTAATATAATTAAACTAATAGGTTCAACTTTATTAATCACTAATTCATCATATATTTTAAAACTTAATTTTAAATCTTTATTAATAACTGCTTCAATAAATTTAAAACTATTATCATTTAATATTGGTGCGACTAACCCTACTACATCATCATATAAAATATCAGTTGGTTTATTATAATATAGAAATATTTTATCTAGTTCATTTATTATTAAATCATAATTATTTAAACATGAATCAATTATATAATTAACACTTTTATAATCAATAGTATATTTATTATCTTTTACATATTCATTAACAATTTGAATTAAATCTTTTTTATACATTTCTTTTAATTCAATAATTTTATATTTATCTTTTAATATTTTAGTAATTTTCTTACGATTATCCAGTTTATCATTACTGGTAAATATTAATATCGAAGATGGATTAGGATGTTCTAAATATTTAATTAATAAATTAGTTTCATCTTCACTCATTTTAAATAAATGACTATTTTTAACAACAATATATTTTAAATCATTAAACATACTATAATAACTCGCTTCACTGATAATATCTTTAATATCTGTATTTTCAAAATCATAAGTTATTGCTTTATTATCTTTCATAATTTCTTTAATATTATTATTAATTATTTTTTTACTACTACCTATTATTAAATATATATTATTCATGATTTCACCTATCTTTCGAATCTATTATTATTGTAACTGGTCCATCATTTGTAATATTAAGTTCCATATCAGAACCAAAAACTCCCGGATATGTTTTAACATAATTATTTAGTTTTTCATTAAATAGTTCATATAATTTTATTGCTTCTTTTCCATTTAATGCATCAATATAACTAGGTCGATTGCCATTTTTAGTTATTGCATACAAAGTAAATTGACTAATTGATAAGATACTACCATTAATATCTATTATACTTTTATTCATTACTTTAGATTCATCATCAAATATTCTTAAATTAACTATCTTTTTAACGATATAATCAATATCACTTTCTGTATCATTATGCGTAAAACAACTTAAGACTACTAAGCCATAATCTATTTCATTATATATTTTATTATCAATAACAACATTACTTTTTTTACTTCTTGATATTACTACTTTCATTATTCTACTTCTACTTTCAAGACAAATTTTATACTATCTAAACCATATATAAAATTATTTAATTCTTCAATATTATGAACTTCTACTTTTAATTTATAAATTGTTTTATTAAGAGCAGTAATACCATTAACTGTTATATTTTTAGTAGTTGCAAAGTTTATAATATCTACTAAATAGTTTCTATCTTCTAAAGTATTAATTGTAATATTTTTGTGATATGTAGAAGTAATTAAATTATTCCATTCGACATTTATTAATCTTTCACTAGTTTGATTAACATTAATACAATTCTTTTTATGAACACAAATTCCTTCTCCTTTAGTAATAAAACCAATAATATCATCTCCTTTAATCGGATTACAACATTTAGCAGTATTAACTAAGATATCACTTTTACCATCTACTAAGATATCATTATTTATATCTTTTATTTCACTATGTTTACTTATTTTTTCTAATAATGCATCCGTTACATTTTCTTTTTTATCTTTAGTTAAATTAATAATATAATTAGGTGTATAACGTAAATTACCAATATTGAAATACAAATCTTCAATATTTTTTAATTTTAAATCTTTTAATATTTTTGTTTCATTTTCAGCATTTAGAACTTCACTTATTACTAATTTTTGTTTTCTGATTTCTTTTTCTAAAATATTTTTACCTTTTTCAATATATATTTCTTTTTCTTTTTTACTAAAAAATGCTTTTATTTTATTTTTGGCTTGATTTGTTTTAACAATATTTAACCATTCTTTTTTTGGTGTACTACTTTGATTAGTATTTATTTTAACTATATCATTATTTTCGAGCACTTCTGTTAAAGGAACTATTTTATCATTAACAAGTGCTCCTACTAATGTATCTCCTACTGTGGAATGAATTCGATAAGCAAAATCTATAGGTGTTGAACCACTTGGAAGTTCTACTACATCTCCTTTTGGTGTAAAGACATAAATCATTTCCGATAATAATTCTTTATTGATGTTTTGAGCAAATATTACATCATTATCTTCTGATTTATTATCTTCAATAATACTTCGAAACATTTCTAATTTTTGTTCCATTATATTTTGAATTTTCTTCGTACCTTTTTCTTTATATGACCAGTGACTTGCAATACCTTTTTCGGCTATTTCATCCATTTCATAAGTACGCACTTGTATTTCAAATAAATGTCCATCAATACCAAAAACACTAGTATGAAGGGATTGATACATATTTTCTTTTGGATTAGCAATATAATCTTTAAATCTTTTGGGAATCGGTCTAAATTTGGAATGAATTAAACCAACTACTAAATAGCAATCACTTTCTTGATTAACAAAAACTCTTAATGCTAAGATATCGTAAATATCACTCCAAGGACGCCCAGTTGCCAGTTTATTATAAATACTATAAACACTTTTAACCCGACTTTTTATTTCAAATTTAATATTATGATCATATAAAATCTCGGAAATACTTTCTTGCATTTCTTGTAAAACACTCGATAATTCATCTTTTGTTGCATTTAATTTTTCTAATATATCATTATAAACATCTGGTTTTGAATACTTAAGTGATAAATCTTCTAATTCATTTTTAATTGAATTGATTCCTAAACGATGAGCAATTGGTATTAAAACATTAATTGTTTCATTTATTTTCTGACGTTGTTTTTCTTTCGGTAATGGATACAAAGTTCTTAAATTATGTAATCTATCTGCAAGTTTTATATATAAAACTCTAACATCAGTTGCAAGACCTACTAAAACTTTACGTAAATATATCGCACTATTTTCTTTATCATCAACTAACTCTAATTTATTTATTTTACTAATAGCATCAACTATATTACTTATTTCACTACCAAATAATTCTTCTATTTCACTTATTTCAGTTTCTTCTATACTATTATTAACTACTTCATGAATTAATGAAGAAGCAATAGTTATATAATCAACATTTAAGTTAGATACAATATATGCAACATTTAAAGGATGACTTATGTAATCATCTCCAGTTAATCTTTTCATTCCCCTATGTTTTTTAACAGCATAATTATATGCTTTTTTAATAACTTCTATTTCATCACATTTCAATTTACTTTTTTTAATTATACTATCTAAAGTTATTTCTGTATTCATTATAAACCACCCTTATTATAATAATTTTTCAATATTTCTTTATCAATATTTAAAATATCATTTACTAAATCACATAAATATAAATGTAATTCATTAGACCATACTTCTTTTTTTAAATAATTCCAAATATCTAATTCTTCTATATAATCTATATATTGATATTTCAAATCATTAACTTTACTTCTTAATGCTGGTAATAATAAAGTATACAATTCATTTATATTATTTGTTCCATTCATAATTACACCTTTTTTCAATATCTATTTTATCAAATAAATTAAATAAAATCTATTAATATAAAAGTATTTTTCGTTATTACTAATTTATATTTCTTTTAAACATATATTTTAATATGAAAAATAAATTTATTAAAAGTACACTAATACTTACTATTGGTGGTTTAATTACTAAAGTATTAGGTTTAATTATTAAAATAATATATACAAGATTAGTAGGAAGCGAAGGTATCAGTTTATATGCTATAGTTATTCCTACTTATTCACTTTTAATTACAATTATCACACTTGCTTTACCTACTTCCATATCTAAATTAGTTGCAGAAAATAAAAAGAAAAGTTTAAAAATCATATCTAATGCTTTTTTTATTGTTTCTTTGATAAATGTTTTTATAATTACAATAATGCTTTTATCAAGTAAATTTATTGCTAATAATTTGCTTAATGAACCAGATAGTTATTTCTTACTTTTAGCAATTACTTTTACATTACCATTTATAAGTATATCTGCTATTTTAAAAGGTTATTTTTATGGAAAACAAAATATGTTACCTAATACTATTTCTAATATATTTGAAGAAATAGTTAAAGGCTTATTAATAATTTTTGTTTTACCAATTTTTTTAGAAAAGAATTTAGTTTTAGGTATATTTGCTTTAATAATGTTTAATATAGTTACAGAAATTACTTCAATTATTACTTTTTTATTCTTTATACCTAAACATAAAGTTATTCATAAGAGTGATTTAAAAGTCGATTTATCTACATCTAAAGATATACTTGATATATCACTTCCTACTGTATCAAGTAGATTAATTGGGAATATTGGTTATTTTTTTGAACCAATAATATTAACTAATATTTTAATTTATATAGGTTATTCGAAAGATTTTGTTATTTTAAATTATGGAATTTATAATTCTTATACAATAGCTTTAATGGCTATGCCAAGTTTTTTTATCATGGCTATTTCCACTTCATTAATTCCAGAAATAAGTAGGTTTTATTATAATAAAAATATTAAAATGGTTAAAAAAAGATTTAAAGAAGCAATTATTTTTACAAGTATTATTGGTATTATTAGTACAATTATTTTAACTTTATTTGGTCAGAATATTTTAATGTTTTTATATAATACTACTGAAGGTTTAGATTATTTAAAAGTATTATTACCATTTTTTGTATTATTTTATTTAGAAGCACCATTAATTAGTACATTACAAGCAATTGGTAAACCAAGTATTACGATGAAAATAACTTTATATGGTGTTATTATAAAATTATTAACATTAACTATTTCTTCGTTTTTTTCAATTGGTATATATGGTTTAATTTTAGCGGAAATAATTAATATAATATTTGTTTTCTCGCTTAATTCTTTAGCAATTAAAAAAGTCTTATTTAATTAAAGACTTAATTTTATCTTTTTCTCTTTCTTCTTTTTTATATGCTTTTAAATATTGTTTTAAAAATAATAATTTATCTATTTCTTTAGCAAATACTAAATCAGATAATATTAATGCATCTTCTAATCGAACATAATTATATTCAAAAACATTACCAAAAAATTTATTTCTAAGTAAATGTTCTAAATAGTTTGTGTCTACATTTTTGGATAAATTTAATAATCTTACAAAAAAATTAATATTATTTTGCCATAAATATTTACAAAGTGTCCCATTTGGTATTCTAAATTCAATCGTATTTTTCCTTTTTTCCATATGTGATGTATTTTTATATTCATACATCCAATCAAAACTTACTGGACTAGAAAAAGTTGGAAAATCTACCATTTTACCAGCGATTTCTTCAAATTCCGAATTTTTTAATTCAGTGTAACTATAATAAATATAATCACTTAAAGGTGTATGAGAATTAATTGATTTATGCATATAATCTTTATATCCATAAGCATATCTAAATATAACTGGTTCAAATATTGACCACAAACATAAAAAGTTAATTAAATATTCTTTATTATTTTCTAAAATATTAGCACCAATATGAATATGCCCTCCACAATTTTCATCAACTATTCCATTTAAATTAATAATTATGTTTAAAGCCTTTTCTAAATCTTTCCAATTATTTTCGTTATCAGTTAAAATAGGACTTATTACTTCTCCACCTAATAATACTTCTCCACTAATTGTCTTATAATGCTGACTAACAGTATTATCATATGTATTTTGCCAATTAGAATATAAAGTTTTTGCATCACCAAAAGTTTTCTTAACAACTTCACTTACTCGATTATAATCTGCATATCGATATTCTATTTCTGTTCCAAAAGTTATATTTGAATCAATATTTAAAAGAGAACGATATAAAAAACCTTGTTCTTTTAATATTTTATATAATTCTTTTGGATGTTTTAAATACATTTCTAAAAGATCATTTCTCATAAATATCTCCTACGAGTGATTATTATAACAAATTAAAGACTCAAAATAAAGAATTAATTACACATATAAGTTGTTTTATATATTCTATTATCACTACAATATTCCATAATAAATTTATTAAATAGTAATAAATCAATATAATTATATCTATCTCCTAGTTTTATTTTGTATTCATTTTTAATGTATGTAAATCCTTCACCTAACTCTGTTAAAAAATTATCTAAATCTTCTAATATTAATTGTTTTAAAATTTTTTCTGATATTTCTTCATAATTATTTCTATTTTTAATAATTATAGGATTTTTAATAAAATCTTCTATCTTATTTTCTTCTTTAGTTATTAATTTATCTTTTGTTTTATCTGATAATCTTTCGTATTCTTTGTTTTTTATTTTATCTTCTAATTCTCTATAACTTAAGTTTTGTTGGATAGAAATATCTATATAATAATTTATTTCATTATAATTAGATAATTTTAAAAGTACTCTATAATGTGTCCATGTTAAAACTGAACGCAGTGCGTTCACTTTCTTGTTTTTTATTAATAAGTAGTATTTTCTCATATACATTAAATTTCTATAACTATATTTTTTATCTATTTCTATCATTAATCTTTTTGAATATTCTTTAATTAAACCATCACCATACTTTGCTCTTTCTTCTCCACCTTGGGCTTCAACTATCAATTTACCAACATTATAATAAGCATTTAAATCACTTTTATTTTTTGAATAATCTTTTACTTTCTTATAAATTTCATTATTTATTAATTCTTTTTTTATTTCATTATAATAATTCATTCTTAATTCCTTTCGTTATTACATAGTAAAAGTGGTACGAAATATTCTATTATCACTACAATATTCCATAATAAACTCATTATCTTTTTTTACTATGATTATTCCTATTGTTTTTTCTTGATATATCGTTTTAATATTTTTATCAATGTAATTCATATACTTCTTTATCTGACCGATATGTTCTGCTTTTAATTCAGTTATTTTTAATTCAACTACTACAAAGCAATTATAGATATAGTTAAACAATAATAAATCTATATAATTATATCTATCTCCTAGTTTTATTTTGTATTCATTTTTAATGTATGTAAATCCTT
>CAZYXO010000035.1:0-12144 GCA_964651315.1 uncultured Muribaculaceae bacterium | reverse complement strand
CATATATTTATCAATATCACTAACAGTTTTTAATCCTTTTTTACTCCAATCAAATAATATTTTATCTATATATCTAAAACTATTAACTCCATTATATATTGCTTCTTTTAAAGCACCAATAATTAATTCTTCACTATAACCTTTTTCCAACCAATTATTAATTAATTCTATTTCCATACTAGATATTGGTTTACCTAAATTCTCTTGAAATATACTAAAGATATCTTTTTTTACTTCTTCTTTTTTACTAACCATTTTATCATTATCAATTAATTCATAAAAGTTATCTATACTAATAATTTCAATTAATTTACCATTATCATTCTTTTTAGTTTCAAATAAAATAAGTTTCTTTTTCATTAAAGAATTGACACTTGCTAATATTTCTTTTTCGGTAATATTTAATTTTTCTTTAATACCTTTTAAATCAAATATAGTATTATCAATATTATCATAATATAAAAGAATTAAAAACTCTGTAATGTTTAAATTAAGTTCATTACATTTACGTATAAAACAACCATTAATTACATATTTTTTATCTTTTGCCATTACTCCACTTTCTTTCCACATAACTTTTTAATTCTTTCTTATTATTTCTTAACTTATTATTTAATATATTATCTTTTAAATCATTAATAATAGTAGATATTTTACTAGATGGCTCTTCTTTAATAATATTTAAGATTTCTTTTGGTTTAATTGCTATATCTTCATTATTATGAATAGTCATCTTTTTATTAATATTATATACTTCTTTTTTGCTTATTCCTAAGATAGATCCAGCAATAGTTGCATAAAACAAACCATATTCATAAAGAATAGTACTATCTATTCTACCATAATCTATTATCTTTTTGATATTTTTTATATGATCTTTTTCAACTTTTGTAAAAGGATAGTTTTCTTTTAAAGTAATTTGTGCCCATAAACCATTTAAATCATTAATACTGACTAAATTATTAAATTCTATTCCTATTATTTTATCGATACCAAATTCTTTTAATAATTTTATTCCTTTATATACATTACTAGATAATAAAATAATATCTATTTCATTACGTATTTTTTCTTTTGATAATAGTTTTAAATTATTTTTATATTTATTTATACCACTTATTAATTTATCATCTAAAGCAAAATCAAGTGTTGTGGATATTCTAATAGCACGTAATATTCTTAAGGCATCACTTTCTAATTTTTTAAATGTATTACCGATTACTTTTACTTTTTTACTATTTAAATCTTCTACTCCAGCAATTAAATCTATTATTTCGCCTTTACTATTCATTAATATTGCATTTATCGTAAAATCTCTTCGTTCTAAATCTTTGATTAAATTATTGACATAATTATTACTTATTAATTTACTATTTTCATATATTTCATCACTACGATATGTTGTAATATCAAAATTATATTTTTTTATTTTAATATTTATATTACCATAATTAGTTGGTGTTACATTTTTAAATATTTTTATTAAATCTTTAGGTAATGCATTAGTACATATATCAATATCATTTGTTGATATTCCAAGTAAACTATCACGGACAAAACCACCTACTAAGTAGGCTTCAAAACCATTTAATTCAATTTTTTTTAAAATGTTTTTAATTATTTTATCCATAATATTTCCTTTCATTTAATCAAAATTCTTTTTTATACTCCATTTTCCCTGTCTATTAGAACCAATTCGGATTAATAATTCTTTTTCTAACAATTCTTTTATATTTCTTTGAATAGTCCTTTTAGTTGTATCTAGTAGATTAGCCAATTTTTCTTGAGTAATTGTTGGTTCATCTCTAATTAATAATAAAATAGAATTTTGTAATGGTGTTAAATTTTCATTAATTTCCATTTTATCTAATTTTTTAATAAAATTATTTTTATTATACTTAAAAGATACGCGAATAAAATTAGGAAAGAATTCAAAAGAACTTTTTGGATAATTTTGTAATATTTTTAAAACTCCAGTACCCATTTGTTCAACATAATCTAAATCTCTAAATATTTTCATAAGTTCGCGATTCTTTGGTATAGAAAATCCTGATAAGAATTCTTCTTTAGTTGTATTTTCTTGTAAACCACCATTTGATGAAATAACAATTCTATTATTAAACATTTCAAATTTAGGAGCATATTCTCGTGACCAATCATTGTGAACAATAGCATTAACAACTGCTTCCCTTATAGAATTATAATCAAATAATACTATTTCTTTCCTTTTAGGATAAGTAATATGAGTAAAAGTTTTATTTTCTATTCTAAATTTATCTAATATATTTTGAGTTGCTTTAATTAAACAACAACAACCAAAATCTTCATTTTCTATTAAATTAAGCATTGTGTCTGTTTCATATTTAGCAAATCTTATTGATACAGTATTTACATCAGAGAACAAATACGCAACATAATTATATTTTCCTTCTGATGTATAAAATTCTAATTGCTTTAAAAAATTATTATTTATTTTAAATCCTTTTTCTTCATAATAAATTTTTAATTGACTGAATGTTAAATCTTGTCTTGGTGATATAATATTTTTCAATGAATTTTTAGTTCTTGAACTAAATTCTTTATTAATTATTTCATTACTCATTCCTTGAATTGAACTCCCTAAACGAATAAAACAACTATCAGGAGTCATTCCCATTCCTTTTAAATAATAAGGTTTTTCTGTTCCTTTAGCAATGATAATTTTAATGTATTTTTTATTATTTAATTCTTCAACAACTACATCAAATAAACCTAAAGTTGATGGACTTATATTATCTTTTATTCTATCCTTTATAGTTCTTTGTAATAAATCAATATCGCAATTCATTTGAACTATTTGTCCACTATTAGAAATACCAATGTATAAATTACCGCCATTTGTATTCAAAAAAGCAATAACTTCTTTTTCAAAATTGTCGGTTAATTTTACTTTAAATTCATTTCTAACGTCTTCAATAATATCTATCATTTGGTCTCCTTAATTACTAATAAAGTATATCATATTTATATAACTACCACAATAAATATGTCGCCGAAATGTCGCCGAAATGTCGCCGATATTTTTATATCAAATTTGTTTGAATAAAAGTAGTAATAATGCTATAATTTGTATAAAGATGAATGGGTGATTTTATATGAGTGAAAAGAAAGCAGTTATAATGGAAAAAATAAAGAATATGAATAAGAGTTATTATTTTTTAGTTCTTATTGTTCTTATTTTTGTTGTTATTTTATGTGTTAATAGTTGTAGTAATAAAAAAGAGAATCCTAAAACTACTAATAAAGTTAAGATTACATTAACAGGAGATAGTGTTGTTGAAGTTGCTAAGAATGGAACTTACAGTGAACTTGGTGTTGTAGTTAAAGATAGTAAAGGTAATGATTTAAGTGATGAAGTTATTATCAATGATAATAATTTAGATACTTCAGTTCCTGGAGAATATACTATTACTTATTCTATTAAAGTTGATGATAAAACTGAAAAAATTACAAGAAAAGTTGTTGTGTTACCTACTACTATTGAAGATGATTTTTATTTAAGTTTAGAAGGTAAATCTTTAATAACTTTAGAAGTTGGTAACACTTATGTGGAACCTGGATTTATTGCTTATGATAAAACTGATAAAGATATAACAAGTAAGGTTGAAGTTACTAATGGAGTTAATACTAATAAAGCTGGTTTATATCAAATATCTTATGTTATTAAAAATAGTAAAGGTATAAGTATTACTAAATATCGTTTAGTTAAAGTTATCGAATATAAGACAACATTAATTGTTGGTGGTGGTAATCCGCATTATGTAGTTAAAGGTACTAGTTTTAGTGATCCTGGATACTATGCTTTTGATACTAAAGACGGAAATATTACTAATAAAGTTACAAAAAGTGGTAGTGTTAACACTAATACTTTAGGTAATTATGTTATTAGATATAGTGTTACTAATAGTAGAGGTAAAGTAGAAAATGCTACAAGAGAAGTAATAGTTATTGAAAATACAAATACTATTGGTAATTTAACATTTAGTTTAAAAGGTAGTGAAAGTATCACACTAAATTATGGTGATAAATATGTTGAACCAGGTTATACTGCTACTGATTCTAAAGACGGAAATATTACAAGTAAAGTTAAAGTAACTGGTAGTGTTAATACAAATGAATCAGGTATGTATGTTCTTAACTATTCTGTTACTAATTCTACTGGTATTACCAAAAGTTTAATTAGAATTATTACTGTTAAAGATAGTGAAGTAAGTATTCCAGAAGATCCTGATGATATGCCTATTGAAACATTAAGAATAGATGCTGTTCCAAGTACAACTGGTTATGTTAAAGATGCAGTTATTGTAACTGTAACTGGTTATGGCAGTAATTTTAGTTATTTATTATTACCAGATGGTACAAAAATTAATAATAAAACTACAACATTTAGAGCAATAGAAAACAATACATATACTTTTAATGCTGTTGATAAAAGTGGCAATCAAGTTAGTAAAACATTAACAATTAAAAATATTGATAAAACTGTTCCAATAGGAAGTTGTGTTCTTGATGCTTATGGAACAGTTACTGTAATTGCAAGAGATAATGATTCTGGTATTAAAGGAATGATTTATTCCAATGGTAAAATAACAAGCGAACTTATGAATGAAACAAAATATGCTTTTGGAAGTTATATTAAAACTGCTACTGTTAAAATTCAAGATAAGGCTGGAAATGAAAAAACAATATCATGTAATTTTGATGATAAATTAGAAGTACACATGCTTAAAGTTGGGCGAGATGAAGCAATAATAATTAGATCACTTGATAAAACAATATTAATTGATGGTGGTTCTTCAACTTATGGGACAACTGTTAAAAATTATTTAAATAAACTTGGTGTCGACACAATAGATGCTATGATTGGAACACATTTACATTATAATCATATACAAGCACAAGCAACTATTGCAAATAATTTTATAGTTAAAAAAGCTTATTATGACTCTAATATTAATAACTGCAAATCAAAAAATGTTTGTGTTTTAGATGGTTATAAGGGTATAAAAGTTACA
Organism: uncultured Muribaculaceae bacterium; assembly: GCA_964651315.1. Taxonomy (GTDB): domain Bacteria; phylum Bacillota_I; class Bacilli_A; order RF39; family UBA660; genus CAZYXO01. The sequence goes on along the minus strand of CAZYXO010000035.1, from coordinate 7,090 downwards.
ATTAATGCTTTAAAAAACAAAAATATACCAACGGAAGTGTTAGATGTTGGAGAAACAATATTAATTGATTCAATACAAATTAAAAATTATGCACCAATTACTAAAGCAACTTATTCTAATGCTGGCTATCCTGAAAATGTTAATTCTATGAATTTCATAGTAACATTTGGAAATACTAAATTTTTCTTTACAGGCGATCACTTTTCTTGTACCGATATTAAGAAAAAATTTGGAGCAGCAGAATTTAAAGATATTGATGTCTTTAACACACCACATCATGGAGAAGAAGGTCTGAGTGGTTGTAGTTCACTTATAAAAACGATGAATCCTTATATTGTTTTAACTTCTAATACAAGAACACAATATCCAACATCTGGTAACAAATCCTATTTCAAAAATAGTAAAGTTAAATTCTACTCTACTGGAACTCATGGTAATGTTGTTGTTACAAGTGATGGCGAAAATTTAAAAGTTGCTACAAAAGTTAATCCTAGTGATTATAATAGAAATGTCGATTAAAAAAAGTTCATCGCTGAACTTTTTTTATTAACAATTAAATTTCTGTAAATATATTTATAATAAATAATAAATATAAATTTAGTTTAAATATACTTTTAAAACGAATTATTTCATATAAAGAAACTAATTTATCTACCATTGATACTATCCAAGATTCTTTATATTTAGGTTTATCTTCCTTATTTAAAGGAAACATATGTGTTTTAATTATATCTTTTTCCATATCATTTATTTGACAATATTTCATCGAATTATTAAGTGCTAAATTAGGATGTGTAAATAAAGTTTCTTTATTATTAGTTTCATTTAAGTAAAAATCATGTAATAAAGCTCCTTTTGTTCCATCTTCATAATTTAAATTTAAGAATTTTAAAGTAGAATAACTAACTTTAGCTACTCTTAAACAATGGTCATATCTATTTATGCCATGATGAAGTTCATCATGTAATTTATTAAATTCATGATTATATCTTATTTTTTTAGTTAATTTATTAAATTCTTTTTTATTTCTTTTTAACATGTCATTTTTCGCTCTCTTTTTGATGTTTTTTATACATCATTTATTATTATACTACTATTTTATGAAAAAAGTGAAAAAAGTTAGCAAACAGAAATACAAGTTACTATAATGAAAAAATAAAAGATCACAAGGCTTTTATTTTTAATTAATCGATTAATGATGAATCTTGTATTAGTATAATATCTTTTATATTATTACGAATATATTTTAATATCTCATTATCATCATCTATAAGCATAACTTTTTTATTAATAATATTTTCTTTTAGTTCTTTTAATTTATTTAATTTTAAATCTTTTGAACTTATATTAGGGTAACTTTCTTTGGAAATAATTATCCTATTTTCTTTTTTAAAATATGAAGCATATTTATCTAACCAATTATTTTTTTCTTCTATATCACTATCTTTAATACAAATACTCAAAATAAATAATTCAACATTAGGTATTTTTGAAATACTATCTAAAGTTTTAATGTTTGTCATAAGTGGTCTTTTATTTTTAAAAATAAGTGGTTCATTAAAATTATAATCAGTTATAACTCCATCCATATCTACAAATATTTTTAAATCATTATTTTGCGATAATTCTCTTATTATATTTTCAAAATACATTATTACCACTTCCTTAATTACATTTTAGCAAATCTTATTAATTAAAACAATAATTAAACTAAAAATAGAAATAACTGAAATATCATCATCTACACTAATTTAGAATAAAATATTTTTACGATTACAATCATAAATTCACAAGGTATTTCAATAAATTTTCTTATGTTATTTAATTTTATATTTTAATAACATTTCTTTATCATAAAGACTAACTCTTCTACTTTCTCGACATTTTTGAATTGCTTTATTGATTGTAAATTTATTTAAATTATGTTTTTCTAAATACTGTAATGTTTTATCCCTTTTTTTAATAAAACATTCACATAATAACCATGCATTCATCATATTAACATAATAACTTTCTTCTTCTTTAAAAGAATCTAATAAATTAAATATTTTATCAATATAATCATTGTTATCAATAAAATTAAATAATAAAGACATTCCTATTCTTCTTTTAAATGGTTTATCACTTTTTATATATTCTAGTGTTGTATTATAAAATTTATCTTCCGACCCTATAACATTAAAAGATAATAAATCACATGTTGCCCAATTATCAGTTAAAGAACTATAAATATCTAAATATTTTTTCATAAGATCAAAATCTTTTATTTTCGTAATTAAATAGCCATTAATTGCAGTATTTTCATAATATTCCCAAATCATTAAATCTAAAAATTCTAAATAATTCCCTTTAGATATTTTATTAACAATATCTTTCATTACTGGTGTTGTTATAGCCAATACTGGTAAATTTGTTTTTAATAAATTTGCTGTCCATTCTCTTTTATCTGGATTCTCAAATGTTTTTAAATATTTTTGAAATTCTACTATATCACTATTATTCCAGTTACTTTTAATTAATTCCATTATAATACCTCTTTAACACAATTTTCTTATTTTTCTATCTCTAATTTTGTATAATTTATTGTTATTAATGTTATTATTGAAATTAATAGATACATTAATTTCATTGCTAAGAATAAACCAAAGAAAAATTCTAAACTTTCATTAAATTTTACAATAAAGAAATCTATTACTACAAATACATTTACTGCTATCATCATTATCGAAGCTACAATAGCAGTTTTCTTTTTACATAAATTAGCCATATACATAAGGAGCATTATAAATGTTGCAACAAGTAAAATATTTCCTGTTAAAAACACATATTTTTGAATAGCTAGTGAACCTTGTGCATAACTTGGTAAAAACATAGTAAAAATACTATTAATTACTAAAGTAGTACAAGACATTAATTGAAACATAAATGAAAATGTTAATGCTTTAACAGCTTTTTTCTTTTTTAAAAGTTTAATTATTGCTAAAGCAAATGTAAGCATTCCGAGTAATCCAAAGAAATTAGAAAAAAATAACATTATATTTGATGCTGTACTTATTTCACTTAAATTACTAAAATTAATCAAGAATTTTTTTCCATTTAAATACTTTCCATAATTAATAAATTCATAAATAACCCATACTACATTTAAAAGTAATAATGCAGTTAAAACTTTAAAAGTTATTTTTGTTTTCGATTTATCTTTGGCAAAAGTTAAAGTATTCACTTAAATTACCTCCCTTCTACTATATTAACAATTAAATTGTAGCACATTACTTTATTTTCTACAATTATTTCATTTTGATTTAATAATTAAAAAAGTTCAAAAAAGAACTATTAATTTTTAATTGGTATCCCCGGGGAGATTCGAACTCCCGCTCTAACCCTTAGGAGGGGTTTGTTTTATCCAACTAAACTACGGAGATATTTTAGTGACTAAAAATCACTAATATTTTAACATAAATTTTTTATAATTTTAATTTTTTTTCTAATTCTAATCTTTTATTTTCATCTAATAATTGTGGTTTTTTAGGTAATGTACTTCGATACATTTCTTTTGTTTCAATAGCATCATCAAAACCATTTAAAGCATTATCATAATAATCATATAGCATAAAAAATAAATTATCAAGTTCTATAAATATTTCATCTACTAATTCGCTATCTTCTAAATCACCATACATATTATTTATAAGTTTAATAATCTTTGTTTCATTTCTTTCAATTTCTAAATAAGACATTAAAGTATTTTTTATCTTGCTTGCTAATTCAAAATTATTTGTTAATATTGCTTTTATATAAACTAATATGTATTCTTTTATAAACATATTTCTTGCTTCTCTTTTTTCAATAAGCATTTCCTTTAAATCATCTTTTATCATTTTATATTTCCTTCTTTTTTTGTAATATATTATAACAAATTAAACTGAATAAAGATATAGTACTTATAATAATTCCTAAGTTAAGTCTTGGAGTTTCAAATATAATTTCAATATCATTATTACCATTTTTTATATCAAATGCTAAAAAATTATCCATTATTTTATAAGTTTTAGCATATTTTCCATTTACTTTTATTCCCCAACCATTAACATAAGGAATAGTAGTCATCATAATATTATCTTTATCTTCATTATAATAAGTACCTACTACTTTATCTTGTTTAAACTTTTTGATAATTAGTCTATTTTCTTGTTTCAATTTACCTAAATTTGCTAATAAAGTCGCATCAATTTCATAATATTTTATTTTATCTTTATCAAATTCTAACATATTTATATTGATTGGATACTTATTACTAATTGGTAATAAAATACCATTATTGTATTCGCTTCCTTTATATCTCACAGATGTATTAGTTTCAGTTACTTCAAAATTATAACTTTCAAATAAAACATAACTATAATTATTAGTTTGATAATCTTTTTTTAGTTTTAATTCACATTGTGTTTCAATATTTTTATCACAATTAATATATTCTAAAGCATTATCTACTTTTTTAAATATTAAATTATTAGTATTAGTTAAATATTGATATAATTTATTATAATTATCAATTATATTAGTTCCTAAATCTAAATCAATTATATTTTTGTTATTAGCAAATATTATTGGTAAATAATTATTATTTTGATATAAATAATATTCATTATCTTTATTAAGTACTTCATAATTTAATTCCCTTTGGCTGATAAAATACTTCATTCCTAAAAAAGAATCTAATAATTCATTATTATTTTTATACATAGTAGTATAGACACCATCTTTTTGTAAATTAAATTTATTTTGAAAAAAATATTTCAAGTTTTGATTAATAGTAGAATTAAAAGCATTAAAACCATTGTAATAATATATATGAGAATCATCATATGTTACTATTTCATCTTTTTCTAAGCGATAAAAAGAATTATCATTAATATTATTTATTAAATTATTATATTTAGTTATTTCTTGATAAGCATTTTTATCTTTATAATTATAAGACTTTAAACATGTATAAGCATTAAAGGATAATTCGCCAAATAATAATATAATAATTAAATATTTTATAATTGGCATTTGTTTATAAAAATATAAATATACAATATATATTATTAATAATGCGATAGCAATAATTCCAAAAGAACTATTTCTTGCACTATAATATTTATTTGTAGTCATAACAGAAACATCAAAATTAGGCATTACGATAAAACCAATAACAATTAAAGAAATAATAACTAAATAAAACGATATTTTTTTAAAATTAAATTTTGCAATATTTTTCCATGAAATAGATGCTAGAGTTATCATTAAAAATGGAATTAAAAATGCATTACGATGAATATATCCAACTGGTGATGAAAATAAGTGAAATACTAAGTTTAAAGGATTTAAACATAATGATAGCATTAAAAGTAATAAAAATATAAAATATGTTATTCTTTCTTTTAATTTAATGCTGTTATTTAAAAAATACATAATAGTTAAAATTAAAACAAATATTGATGAATAAATATGTGGATAATCAAATAATATTGAACTACTCATATAACTTGGAATAAATTGGTTAATTAATAATAAAGGATTAAATAACATTAATGATGTACTTGATGTAGGATAACTGCCTACTTTACCTTCAAACATATTATAAATAGTTGGTATTAATAGAAATGCACATAAAAGTCCACTAAAAAGTGAATAAATTGTAAATGTTTTTATTCTCTTAACAATTTCTTTTCTGTTTAATTTACTAATTATTAACTTAGCAATAAAGTAAAGTACTGTAAAAATACATATTTGGTACGCTATATAAAAATTAGATAAAATACATATTGTTAAAGATATTAAATAAACTTTATATTCGTTTTTATTAATTAATTTATTTATTCCTAAAACAATAATTGGTAACCATATCATTCCATCTAACCATATAACATTAGATAAATAACACATATTATAACTCATTAAACCATAACAAATTGATAATATTACAATCATTAAATCATTAGTTTTCAACATATTTTTTAAATATATACACATAGTCATACTACACAAACTTATTTTAAGTGCAATAACAAAATAAATAAAAGTATCTATATTAGTAGTGTTAGAAAACAAAAATAATAAATTAAAAGGACTAGATAAATAATAAGCAAATAAACCAAAAACATTACTACCTAAAAATGATACAAAAGAAAATGTAAATAAATCACCATGTAATATAGTTTCACGATAATAATTAAAAAAAGATATGTATTGACTAAACAAGTCACATATTAAAATAGATTTATTTTTAGATATTAATGTTATATACGATATAATTATAAAGATAATAAACGTTAATAAGAAAGATAATAGTATTAAATTTTTTTTAAAATCTTTAATTGATTTATATTCTTTTATATTATCTTTCTCAACTATAAATGCTTTTTTAGCAAGTTCAAGCATTGGTATATCACTTTTAGAATCACTATATGCTTCTTCTACTACAATATTTTTAAATTTAGCATTAAATCTTTTCACTTTTTCAAAATCATGATTATTTTCTCCAACGATTTTACCTTTTTTTAAGTCATATTTAGTAGAAATTACATTTTTTATATTTAGTTTTTTACAAATTGGATCAATTATAAAATCAAAAGAAGCAGTTATTACACAATCATTTTCTTTTTGTTTATCATAATACCATTTATTGATATGTTGGATATTCTTTTGCCAATATTCTTCAACATATTTTTCAATATTATTTATTTTAGTAGTAAATGAATACATATTTTCTTTTAATTCTTTAAATGTTATTCGTTTAAATGAATATTTAAAGTACCATACTATTGTTAATAATAAATATTTTAATAGTAAGAATGGTTTCTTTCTAAAACAAAAAAAGTAAAATCCTACACTACAGTCTTTTCTAAATATTGTTTTGTCAAAATCATATATATTCATAGTTTCCTCCTGCTTATATATTAATTATATAATTTTAATTGTAAAATTAAAAGAAAATTGTTATAATATTATTGTTTTTTAAGAAGTATTTGCCTGTGTGGTGAAATTGGTAGACGCGCTGGATTCAAAATCCAGTGATAGCAATATCGTGTCGGTTCAAGTCCGA
>CAZYXO010000034.1:0-12175 GCA_964651315.1 uncultured Muribaculaceae bacterium | reverse complement strand
CAAGTATTTATAATACTTTGTTAGATGTTTTTATTCAACAACTGTCAAACTTGGGCGCAATTATTTTTTTATTTATTTTTCTTTATTTAAAACAAATAATAAGTTATAATAAATTAAGGGATGAGATAATGAATAAAAAAGGATTTACATTAACAGAAATAATAGTTGTGATAGGATTATTAGCGGTAATTGGAGTAGTTATTGCAGTTAATTTAACTAATATTTTAGGCCAAGAAGAAGATAATAATTATCAAGAATTTGTTAAAACTGTCGAAAATGCGGCTTGTTCTTATATTGAATTAAGCACCAATATAACTACTAAATCTAATTGTAAAAGTAGTGGTGGATGTTCTATTAAAGTTGATGATATTATTAAAACTGGACTGTTATCTAAAGATTTAGAGAATCCACAAGATAATGACTTAATAACCTCGATGAGTAATGGACAACCTAAATATAGCGTTAGAATTTCATGGCCAAATAATGAAAAAAAATGTGAAATGATTATAAATAAATAGAAAGTGAGTAACAAGATGAAAGATAATATAGAAAAAGTTTTAAATAGTATTAAAGATGCTAAAAGTTTAATGGAAATAAATGATATGTTAAACTTAAAAACAGTTGAAGAATATCAAGAATTAGAAAAATCAATGAATGAATTGGTTGATGAATTTGTTGTTTATAAAACTAATAAAGATAAATATATGCTATTTAAAAATAATAAAAATTTAAGAGTAGGAAATATTCAAATTAATAAAAAAGGATTTGGATTTGTTTTACTTGATAAAGAAGAAGATTTATATGTAGATAAAATTAACTTAAATGGAGCGATTGCTAAAGATTTTGTTTTAGCAGAAATAATTGATAAAAATGCTTGGGGAGCACGTATTGTTAAAGTTTTAAAAAGAAATCTTAATAATATAGTTGGAACAGTTTATGGAAAAAACAATAAATGGTATATTAAACCGAATGATGATTCACTTAATATAATTGTTGAAATTGATAAACATAGTTCAGTTGTAGTAGTTGAAGGAAATATTGTTCTTGGTAGATTAAGTAAGAAAATAAATAACGAAGTTTATATTGCTTCAGTTACGAAAATAATTGGTCACAAGGATGATCCAGGTGTAGATATTTTAGCAATTGCTTATAAATATGAAATATATGAAGAATTTGGTAATAAAGTAGAAGAAGAACTTAAAAATATACCAGATAGTGTCGATGAAAAAGAACTTAACGGTCGTATTGATTTAACTAATGAATGTATTTTTACAATTGATGGAGATGATACCAAAGATATCGATGATGCAATAAATGTAAAATATGAAAATAATACATATACTTTAGGAGTTCACATTGCTGATGTTTCGAATTATGTAAAAGAAAACACTGCTTTAGGCGATGCTGCATTTAATCGTGGGACATCTAATTATTTAGCAAATACAGTTATTCCAATGTTACCACATCAATTATCTAATGGAATATGTTCTTTAAATGAAAATGTAATAAGATTAACACTAAGTTGTGTTATGAAATTTGATGAAAATGGTAATCAATTAGAATACGATATATTTCCATCATACATAAAAAGTCGTAAGAAAATGACTTATAAAAAAGTTAATGATATCATAGTTCGCAACATAATTGATCCAGAATATGAAGAATATGTAGATGATTTAAAAACAATGAATGATTTAGCAAAAATACTTCGCAAAAGAAAAATAAGCCGTGGATATATAGAATTTGATATCGATGAAGCAAAAATTATTCAAGATGATAAAGGGATAGCCGTTGATATTGTTAAAAGAACGAGAGAAGATGGCGAAAATCTAATTGAAGATTTTATGATAGCAGCAAATGAATGTGTAGCGACTCATATCTATAATATGGATTTGCCATTTATTTATCGTGTTCATGATTATCCAAACAGTGAAAAAATAACTGATTTTACAAATTTAGTTAAATTGCTTGGTTATACAATTACATCGAATATAACAGAACTAACACCATTAAATGTTCAAGCAGTTTTAAATGAGTTAAAAGATAAAAAAGAATTTAAAATATTATCAACAATGCTTTTAAGAAGCATGAAAAAAGCCGAATATTCGAAAGAAAATATTGGACATTTTGGACTAGCAAGTAACAATTATACCCATTTTACCAGTCCAATTCGTAGATTTCCTGATTTAACAGTCCACAGATTATTAAAAAAATATCTTGTTGATAAAGATTTTAGTATGGAAACGATTAATAGTTATAATGCATCATTAGAAGAAATTGCTAAACATTCTAGTGAAAGAGAGGTAGCAGCAATAGAAGCGGAAAGAGAAGTAGCAGATATGAAAATGGCTGAATATATGGAAAGTCATATTGGCGAAATATACACAGGTATGATTTCAACAGTAACGAATTTTGGTTTCTTTGTCGAATTACCAAATTTAATTGAGGGATTAGTACATGTTAATAACTTAAAAGGTGATTACTATGCGTATGATCGAAATATATTAGCAATGGTTGGTAAGAGTACGAAAAAGAAATATCAAATTGGAGATGAAATAACAATTAAAGTTTTAAATGCTAATAAAGATACAGCAATGATTGATTTTATTCCCGTAAGTGGTGAAGATTATGGAAATAAAGAATAAGAAAGCATATTTTGATTATTTTATTCTTGAAGAAATAGAAGCAGGATTAGTTTTAGTTGGAACAGAAATTAAATCAATAAAAGCGGGAACTTGTAATTTAAAAGATAGTTTTGCATATATAAAAAAGGATGAAGCATATATTATTAATATGTTTATTGGTAAATATGAAAGTGGAAATCAATTTAATCACGAAGAAAGAAGAAGTAGAAAAGTACTTTTGCATAAAAAAGAAATCAAAAAATTAAAAGAAAAAATGAGTTTAGAAGGTTGTACTTTAATTCCTTTAAAAATATATTTGAAATATGGTAAAGCAAAAGTTTTATTAGGAGTTTGTAAAGGCAAGAAAAATTTTGATAAACGTAAATCAATTAAAGAAAGAGAAGCACAAAGAGAAATAAAAAAACTTTATTAAGGATGTGGTATTATGAAAAAAATAATGAAATTAGTAATAATAATAATTGTCATGGGTGGACTTGGAGTTGGTGCTTATTTTGGAATAAAGTATTTTAATAAAGAAGATGTAGGCATAATCGATAAGGATAAAAGTGATAATCAACCAGAAGATACGCCAAAACCAAAATTAAAAATAGTTGATGAAGATTCTAAATCAAGACCATATGCAATAATGATTAATAATTTAAATTCAATTAGAAAATATCAATCGGGTTTACAAGATGCATATATAATTTATGAAATTATAGTCGAGGGTGGAATTACAAGATATTTAGCATTATTTAAAGATCAAAATACTGAAAGAATTGGTTCTATTAGAAGTGCAAGACATTATTATTTAGATTATGCTCTCGAAAATGATGCATATTATGTTCACTGGGGTTGGAGTCCACAAGCACAAGCAGATATTAAATCATTGAAAGTAAATAACATAAGTGGACTGGCATATAGTAATACTTATTTTTATCGAGATAAAAGTTTGAAAATATCAAGTGAACATACGGGATATTCATCTATAGAATTATTAGGAAAAGCTGTAACGAAATTAAAATATCGTACGGAAACTAATGCAGATTTATTATTAAACTATAAAGTTGATGAAATCAATATAAATGAAAAAGCAAATAGTGTTGTAGCAAAAGAAATATCAATACCATTTTCTAGCAGTTATAAAACAAGTTACACTTATGATGAAATAAATAAAGTATATAAAAGATTTACAAGTGGAAATCCACATGTTGATTATGTTACAAAAGAGCAATATACTTTTAAAAATATTATTACTTATCAATTGGAAAATAAAACAATAACTGGTGGTGGTAAGGGTCGTCAAGAACTGATGAATATTGGGACAGGAAAAGGTTACTATATAACAAATGGCTATGCAGTACCAATAACATGGACTAAAGAAAGTAGAAGTGCGCAAACGATATATCGTTATGAAGATGGAAATGAAATAGATGTAAATGATGGCAATACATTTATTGAAATTCAACCAAAAGGTCAAAAATTAACTATTTCATAAAAATAAAATTATTAAATATATTTAGAATAGGAGGGAATAATGGAAAGTATACTTGAATTTGTGGTAGAAAACTATTTATGGTTTATAATAATATCAGTAGTTTTAATCTTTGCGTTAATAGGATACATAGTAGATTCTAAAAACGTTAAAGAAAAAAATAAAACGGAAGATAACAATGAACCAAATGAATTGGTGGTTGAAGATATGAATTTAGGAATGGAAACTGCAAATAGTACTAGTACTGCAACACCTGAAGTTACAGAAAACCCAGCAACTATCGAAGAACCAATAGTTGCTGAACAACAAGTTGAAGAAGTTAAACCACAAGAACCAATTAAAGAAGAAACATTGGTAGAAGCACCAAAAGGGATAACTTTAAATGAACAAATTAAGAAAAATGTCATGCAAAGTGTCAATGAATCAGCAGAAATAAAACCCATCAGCCTAGGTACAACTGCTAAAGAAGATGAAATAAGTTTAAATACTGAAAAACAATAGTCATAAAAATTATGGCTATTTTAATTGTAAATGTATAATTTTTTTGCTATAATTTAAAAGTGAAATTTAAGAAGGAAGTGTTTTATGACATTATCAAATATATGGTCAATTATTACAAAGATAATTGATATATCAATAGTTTGGTTTGTATTTTATTATATTTTAAAAAATATCAAAAATAATATTAAAATGGTTTTAATATTTAAAGGTGTTTTATTTGTTTTATTAGCAAAAGTTATTAGTACATATTTAAATCTTTATACGGTAGGTTTATTACTTGAATATGTATTACAATGGGGACCACTAGCAATAATTGTTGTGTTTCAACCAGAAATAAGAAGTTTATTAGAATCTATTGGTCGTACTAAGTTACTTGGAAGACATAAAATTTTAACTGTTGATCAAAGAGAAAAAATAGTATTTGAAATAATGAAATCAATTGAATATTTTAAAAAGAATCGTATTGGAGCATTAATTGTAATTGAAAGAGAAATATCATTACAAGAATATATAAGTCCAGCAACAAAAGTATACGCTGATTTAACTGGAGACTTATTAGAAACGATATTTTATCCAAATTCACCTTTGCATGATGGTGGAGTTATTTTACAAGGTGACAGAATAACTGCAGCTGGGGCTGTATTTAAAACGAGTATGGAAGCAAATGTTACTAAAAAATTAGGAACAAGACACCGTGCTGCTTTAGGTATAGCTGAAGAAAGTGATGCAGTTGCTTTAGTAGTTTCAGAAGAAACTGGTAGAATTAGTATTGCAATTGAAGGAGAACTTCATTACAATTTATCAGTTGATGAATTTAGAATGATGTTAATTGATAGTTTAAGCGAAAATAGAGAAGTATTTTATGGCTCTGATATAATTGATGAAAAGAGTGATGAAGAATGAGAAAAGTATTTAAGTGGATTTTATCAATATTTAAAGCCTTATATCGTGTATTAGATAAATTAATAATTACACCAATTAGTAGATTAATTTATAAGATAAGTGATAAATTAAAAGGTAATAATAAAGTTGATAGATTATTAAACAGACAAAACTTTTTACTGTATTTATCTTTGTTTTTAGCTATTGTAGTATTTCTATTGATAGATTCAAAAGTAATAACATTGGTAGAAACTGAAGCAGAAGTATTAACGAACATACCTGTAAAAGTTCAATACAATGAAGAAGCATATGTTATAGAAGGTATACCTAAAACTGTTGATATGGTTTTAACAGGCAGAAAAAGTGTAATTTATTTAGCAAAACAATTAGGAGAATATGAAGTTGTTTTAGACTTAGCAGATTATGAATCAAGAGAAGAACCATATAAAGTTGATTTAAGACATACAAAAGCAATTGAATCATTGACTTATAAATTAAATCCATCATATGTAACTATAACAATTAAAGATAAAATAAGTACTTTAAGAACAATTGATTGGGATTTATTAAATGAAAATAAATTAAATTCTAAATTAAGCGTTGAAAAAGTCGAACTTTCTAAAACTGAAGTGGTTGTTAAAGGAAGTGAAGAAGCACTAAATAATATAGCGATTGTAAAAGCATTAATAAATTTAAATAATTCTAAATTATCAGAAGCGGGAGAACATACTATTGATGGTGTTCCATTAGTTGCATACGATACTAACGGAAACATTTTAAATAATGTTCAAATAGTACCAAAAACTGTATCAGCAACATTAACATTGGATACATATAGTGCAACAGTACCAATTAAAGTAATGACTACTGGTAGTTTAGTAACTGGTAAAGCAATAGCATCAATATTAATTAATAATAGTGCGTCTTATAGTATTAATATATATGGTGAACAATCAGAAATAAGTAAAATAACCAGTGTTCCAGTTACTATTAATATTCAAGATCAAGGTGCTAAAGGAGCAAAAACATATCCTGTTTCAATCATAAAGCCATCTGGAGTAAGACATGTTAGTGAAGATAGTGCAACTATTATTGTAACATTTGGTGATGAAAAGCAAAAAACAGTAGAAGTAGATGAATTTACAAATGAAAATATTGCAACAAACTTAAACGCAAATATAATTGGAAATGATAAAGTATCTGTTCAAGTAAAAGGTGTTCAATCTGTAATTGATAAAGTTACAAAAGAAAACATAAAAGCATATATAGATTTATCTAGTTATACAACTGCTGGAACATATGATGTACCAGTGGAAATTGAAAACACTGATCCAAAATTATCGTTTGTAGTAAATAGTACATTAAAAGTAAGAATTACAAATAAATAATTAAAAATTTTAAGATAGAGCAATCTATCTTTTCTATTGATATTATTTATTTTAAAAGTTATAATATTATTAAAATAAGGGATGATAAAATATGACACTTAATAAACGCAGAATTATTGTTATCGCAATATGGTCTTTAATAATGACATTATTAATTTTAGCATTTTTTATTTTTGATGGTAAAAAAAGTAAAAAACCAATAGTTTTATCTAAAACGTATGAAAAAATTATTTGTTACGATGGCCAATACTATTTTGATGAACAATGCAAAGATCAAAAAAGAAAAGTATTGTGTTCAAACGAAAAATGCGAAATAAGTAGTAATAAAGCAAATGAAATAATAATAATTGATAATAAAAAGGTAATAATATATGATTATGTAAAAATGATTAGTGAAATATATGATATTGGATTAAATGCCAAAAAGGTAAATTTAATATCAAAAGATGATAAAAAATATGGTTTGGTAATAAATAATGATGAGTTTTATGGTTTTTATAATATAGATTTAAAGAAATTAACAATAAATTATAATTATTCATCTTTTATGTATGAAAATGATTATTTAAATTATTTAGAAAGTAATCATATATTAGCTACTTTAAATAATGATAAAAATAATAAATATTTACTGGATATTAATACAGGAGAAATAATATTAGTTGGTAAAGATATTTCATTAATAGCAAATAAATATTATCAATTAACGAGTGATTCTCAAAAATATCGTTTGTATGATAAAAATGGTAAAAATTTATTAGATAACAATGAATACTATTTTTTGCGTTATGTTAGTGATAATATTATTTATATATCTTATGATAAATCAACATATGAAATAATTGATATAAATAATATAAGTACTTTTAAAAGTGAACTGACGGAAATAATAAATTATACAAAAGATGTTATAATAAGTAAAAAAAATAATAAATTACAATTAATAAATTATAATAATATCCTCTTAACTGAATTTGAAATGGATGAAAATGAAGAATTTGCGGCATCGATGTTAAATAATAACGAAATAAATATTGAATTTACAAAAGATAATAATAAAAAAATATACTGGTATAATTTAACAACTAAAGAAAGTGGAATAAAATAAAAAATAGCCGATTTAACTTCGACTATTTTCTTCTTGTTGGTTCATGTTCTATATCAGTGAATAATAATCCTAGATTAATTAATCCACATATACCAACGATTGCATAAATAATATTTGTAATTGCTGTACCACTTTTAAATAAAGATTCAACTAGATTGAAATCAAAGAATCCAATTAAACCCCAGTTAAGTGCTCCTACAATTGTAAATATTAATGCAATTTTCTGTAATGTTGCCAATTCTTATCACCTAATTATAGTATTAACAGAATAATTAGAATTATGTATGAATATTTTTAATTATTAACAAATATATTTAAGTAAGAGAAGGAAAAGGGGTTTAATGAAAAGATTTTTATATTTAATAATTATCGTTTTACTAATTGGAACTGGATGTGGTAAAAAAAATGAAAGCAATATTTTAAAAGACTATAAAAAAACTTTAAATAATATAAAATCATATTCAATATTAGGAACAATGGACATAAATAATAATGAAGATACATTTTCATATGACATCGAAGTATTGCATTTAAAAGATGATTTTTATAAAGTAAATTTAAAAAATAAAGCAAATAATCATGAACAAGTAATATTAAAGAATAAAGATTCTGTATATGTCGTAACGCCTTCATTAAATAAAAGTTTTAAATTTCAAAGTGAATGGCCAGAAAATAGTAGTCAAACATATATTTTAGAGTCAATACTATATGATATGGAGAACTCAAAAGAACTAAAAATTGAAAAACAAAATAACCAAATTGTGGTAAAAAGTGAGATAGATTATCCAAATAATAGCGAATTAACCTACCAAAAAGTATATTTTAATAACAAAAATCTTCCAGAAAAAGTAGAAGTGTATAATAACGATAATATTTTAAAAATTAAAACGATATTTACTAAAATAGACACAAAAGCAAATTTAAATGAAAACGATTTTGTTTTAGAAGATTTAATTAAAGAAAATGAATGCACAGAACCAGATGGAAAATGTGAAGACACAAAAACATCTTCATCGTTAGATGATATTATTTATCCATTATTTATACCAAGCGATACATATTTAACAAATAGTGAAACATTAGAAACAGAAAATGGCGAAAGAGTAATATTGACATTTAAAGGAGAAAAAAACTTTGTTATAATTGAAGAAATAGCCACAAGAGCAAATGATTTTGAAATAATACCAGTATATGGTGAGCCATTAATGTTAAGTGATTCAGTAGCAGCGTTATCATCAAATTCACTATATTGGACTTCAAATAATATCGATTATTATTTAGCTAGTACAGATTTATCAAGTGCAGAAATGCTCCAAGTTGCTATTTCTCTAAATAATTCAGCATTAGTAGCAGGAAATAAATAATATAATTTTAAGAATATTTTACAAAAAATATTCTTTTTTTAATAAAAACAGCGAATTTTAAGTGATTTTTTGTTAAAAATAATAAATTTTGCTTTTTAATTAAAAAAGTATTTGTTATAATAAATTTTGTGAAGAGGTGTATATCATGCAAAAAAGAGAAAAATATTATACAGAAGATCAAAAAGAAATTATTAGATTTATTAAAATATTAAGTATTTTAGTGGTTATCATTGCTTTATTCTATGTTGGAACAAGGGCGTTTGTAACAAAAGATTTATTTGGTAAAAACTATGTTAGAACAGAACCAATAGGAAGTTTAGATTATGACACCGTAATTGCTGGAACAATGCTTACAAGACCGGAAGAAGAATATTATGTTCTTGCATATAGTAAAGATAACGAATTTGAAAGTTTTTATTCTACTTTAAAAGGTGTATATGAAGGGGAAGAAAATAGTTTAGAAGTATATTATTTAGATATAGATTCTTACTTAAATAAAGAATATATAAGCGATGAAACAAGTAATTCTAGTCCAACTGGATTAAATGACCTTAAAATTAAAGATGTTGCATTAATTAAAGTAAATAAGGGTAAAATAGTAAAGTACTTAGAAACAAGAGATGCAATAAAAAATGAATTGAGTTTATAAGTTAAACTCTTTTTTTTAAACATTAAATGTGATAAGATTAATATGCTAGGAGAAGATTAAATTAATGAAAGAAAAAACAAAAGGCTTTAAATTATTAGATATAATTATAATAGTAATAATAACTGCAGTGGTTTCTGGTTTAACATGTGGAGTTATTGTGTTTAATAGTTATCAAGAAAAAAGTGGCTTTGCTTATGCGAGTTTAACAAAAGATGATTCTTTAAAGGAATTTTTGACTGTTTATGCATCTATTTTAGATGATTATTATGAAAAAATAGATAACAAAGAAATGCTAAATAAAGCCATAGATGCAATGTTAAAGTATTTAGGAGAAGATTATTCAAATTATTTAACTGAGTCTGAAACAAAAGAATTAGAAGAAAAATTAAAAGGAACATATGAAGGTTTAGGAGTTTCATTAAATGGCGAAAATATAATTTTAGAAGTATTTGAAAATAGTCCTGCAGATAAAGCGGGTATTAAAATAAATGATAAAGTTATTAGTGTTAATGGAACTGATGTAACAAGTGAATCATCAAGTAAAACAGCAAAAATGATTCAAGATACTAAAGGCGATATTAATTTGGGTATTTTGCGTGATAATGAAAAAATATCATTTGTGGTAGAGAAATCGACATTAAATGTTCCGGCAATAACTTATGAAGTAGTTGAAAGCAATAATAAAAAAGTTGGATTTATGGCTATTACGACCTTTTCTCAAACATTGGAAGAACAAGTGAGATTGGCCTTAAATAAAATGGAAACTGAAAATATTGAAGGGGTAGTAATTGATGTTAGAGGTAATACTGGGGGTTATTTAACTGCTGCAACGGGTGTTGCAAATTTATTTTTAGAAAAAGGCAAATTGATATATACTTTAGAAGGAAAAGATGGCGATGATGTGATAAAAGATGAAACAAGTGATAAAAAGGACTATAAAGTAGTCATATTAATGGATGGAGGTAGTGCATCAGCTTCCGAAATACTAGCAGCGGCTTTAAAAGATAGTTATGGAGCAATATTGGTAGGAGAGAAATCTTTTGGTAAAGGAAAAGTTCAACAAACAATGAAATTAACTAATGGTAGTATGGTAAAATATACATCTGCAAAGTGGCTAAGACCAAATGGTGAATGTATTGATGGAATAGGATTAATTCCTGATTATGAAGTAGAACTTGATATTAAATATGATGAAGAAGGAAATATTAAAGAAATAAATGATACACAAAAGACAAAAGCAATAGAATTGTTGGTAAATTAACAATTCTTTTTAATTATAAAAAAATGGTGTATAATAATGTTTGAAAGTTGGATTAAATATGTATGAAAATATAAAAGTTGGAGATAAATTGACTATCCACTGCTATAAACATAATGGTAAAATTCATCGTACATGGGATGAAGCGGTTGTTCTTGACATAAATGAAGAAATGATAGTGTGTGGTAATAATAAAGCTAGAGTTACAGAAAATGATGGTAGAACACATAAAACAAATGAACCTGCAGTTATGTTTTTCTATCGAAATCACTGGTTTAATGTTATTGGTCAATTGAAAAAATTTGGATTATATTACTATTGTAATATAGCTACACCTTTTATTATTGATGATAATATTATTAAATATATTGATTATGATTTGGATTTAAGAATTTTTCCTGATGGATGTTATCGAGTTTTAGATAAGAATGAATATAACTATCACAAGAAAATTATGAACTATTCAACCGAAATAGATTACATAATTAAACAAGAATTAAATACACTAATTTCGATGAATAAAATGAAAAGTGGCCCATTTTCTGACAAAGTTGTCGAAAATTATTTCAAAATTTACAAATTTTTACAAAAAAATGCACAAAATGGTTAATTTGTGCTTTATTTTTCATAAAATTTATGGTACATTTATTTAGCAAGCACCAAAATGCTTGTTATTAAATCATTTAAAATAAAAAAGTTAAAAAAATTCAAAAAAAGTGTTGACTTTGTAAAAATGATTTGGTATAGTAATTTTGCGTTTTGAAAAAGACGCGTGAATGATCTTTGAAAACTAAGTAAATAAGTCAATTTTGAGTAGCTTAAGATTAAACTGAAATAAGATTAATTTTTTATTGAGAGTTTGATCCTAGCTCAGGATGAACGCTGGCGGCATGCCTAAGACATGCA
>CAZYXO010000033.1:0-12366 GCA_964651315.1 uncultured Muribaculaceae bacterium | reverse complement strand
CTTTTCCATCAGGTTTTCCTTCTGGTCCATTATTATCTTCTGCCCATACTGCATACAAAGTCATATTTCCAGTAATTATTAAATTATCTTTTTCAAATTTTACTTCAGCTAATTCAGTTTCATTTGTAATAACATTTTCGTTATCTAAACTCCAACCTAAGAAAACTAAATAATCTTTTTTAGGAATAATTTCACTAATTTCTGCAATATCATCAATTAAATAATTGTTTTCATCAGTTACAAAAGGCATACCACCTTTAGTGTCATATCTTAAATGAACATATTCTTGATTATCTGGAACTGTATTCTCGTTTCTATCATCAGTATAAATTGCTGTAACTATTTCATCTTTTACAACATTAGAATAATTTCCTTCCCAATAATCGAATACTCTTTTTTCATGTTTTGGTACTTCTGGAGTTTGTGCACTTAATCCTTCACCTACTGTTACAACATCAATTACTTCTTGTGTATCACCATCAATAAATGTAACATCATAAGTAGTTACATTTACTACTTCTGTATAAACAGTATTTACCACAATATTTGCTCTAACGTTAGTATAACCACGTGACCAACCCATAAATATTCTATTTTCATGAACTGGTACTGCTGGTGCAACAGCATCTTGACCAATTAAAACTTCTTGATTCTTCAATACTCGATTATTAAATGTATCTACAAATCGAACATTAAAATATGTATCATCATTATCAGGTATATTATTATTATTTCGATCTTCATCATATTGTGCTATTACTGTTAAATCTTCGATAATATTCGTAAAATTCGTTACTTTAGTTGTACTATCTTCACTTAAAAACCACCCAATAAAAACCATAAACTCATGTTCAGGGTCTCTTGGTACTTCTGCATCCTTTCCTACTTCTATAGTTTGCTGACTAATTTGCGAGTTATCGTACCCATCAACAAAGGTAACGACTCTAGTTGCAATTGCTTGTGTTTGTGGTTTTCCACCTGCAAATGTTATTAAAATAAACATTAGAAATATAAAAACAACAAAAACAAACATTCTTTTTTTGTTAAACATAACAACTTTTCCCTCCCTAATTCATAATTGTTTTTCAAAACAATATCTTCACATAAAAGATAATGAGATTATACAACACAAATACAATTATTGCAATATCAAAAACATCATTTTACAGTACCAATTTTGTTTATTGGCCAAATTCTCAAAAATACTTTACCTTTTATATTACTTTTCTTAACTAAACCAAACTCAGGTGTTCTACTATCTTCCGATTCTGGACGATTATCTCCCATTACTAAATACATATCATTTGGTATTACTTGTTCTGGACATTTTTCTTTCGAACAAATATCTTCAAAGGTAAATCCACTTGTTTCAATATCTTCTTCCAAAAAATTTTCTTTGTATGCTTCTCCATTTATATATAGTATATTTTTAAGATATGCAATATTTTCTCCAGGTAGACCAATAACCCTTTTAACGTATGATTTTTTGTTAATTTTTAAAGTAACAATATCATTTCTTTCAATATCCGAAAACATATATGACAATTTTGAAACTAATACTACATCACCTTCTTCTATTGTTGGAGTCATAGAATTACCTGCAATAGGTTGAAAAGATACTATAAAAACAAATATTATTAATATAATTGCAAAAGAAATTACATATAATGAGATATCTCTAAAAAATTCTTTTATTTCTCTAAAATCCATCTTTTTCACCTCTTTTTTCTTACTAATAACATTTTATCAAATCTCTTAAATAAAGTCCATAAAAGAAATATTTATTTTTTAACTTATGAACTAGCAAGAAAAAATAGATAACTATCTTTTTAAAATGTATAAAAAACTCCTTATTAAATATATTTAATTAGGAAGTGTTTTATGTTTTTACATTTAATTAATATTTTAAAAAGTGCTTTATTTTTCACCGGAAGTTATTCAAATAACGTTTTTCCTGATCCTTTAACTGAAGAAGAAGAAAGAATTGCAATAACAGAAATGATGAATGGTAGCAAAGATGCTAGAAATAAATTAATTGAACATAATTTAAGACTTGTTGCTCACATTGTTAAAAAATTTGAAAATAAAATTATCGATAATGATGATTTAATTAGTATTGGAACAATAGGTTTAATTAAAGGAATAGATTCTTATAAAGAAAATAAAAAAACAAAGATAACTACTTATGCTGCAAGATGTATTCAAAATGAAATTTTAATGTTTTTTAGATCAAATAAAAATACCCAAAGTACTGTAAGTTTACAAGATTCTATTGGGTTTGATAAAGATGGTAATGAAGTTAATTTAATTAATATGATTAAAGATGATAGCATTAATATTATTGATTATTTACATATTCAAAATAATATAAGTTCGCTTAATAAATATATTAAAAATTTAACCCCTAGAGAAAAAGAAATTGTTGTTAAAAGATATGGTTTAAATAATGAAAAAGATATGACCCAAAAAGAAATTGCAAAACAATTACATATTTCAAGAAGTTATGTTTCCAGAATTGAAAAAAGAGCATTAACAAAAATATATCGTGAATATATTAAAAACAAAGAAGAGTTTTAACTAAAAATAGGAACATTTAATGTTCCTATTTTATTCTTGTTAGTTTACCATCATCTATCTCATATACATTATCAATTAAATCAGTATATTCTTTTTTACCACTAAATAAAATAACAGTTCTTTTTTTAGCAATTTTCTTCAATAATTCAATATAATTTAAAATATCAGTATTATTAAAATAACTTGGTAATTCATATATCATAATTATTTCACTTTCCAGTAATAACATTCTAACTAATGATAAATAATATTTATCTTTTTCACTTAATAAATCAATTGATGAGTTAAATTTTAAAGGTAATTCTTCAATTGATTTTAATATTCCAACAGACGCACAATATTCTTTAATTTTATCCGTATTAGTCTCTGTCATTTTTAAATTTTCAATAATTGTTTTGTTAAATAAATATGTACTATTAGTTAAATAATTAACATTTTTACTAAATACTTTATTATTGTAATCAAATATATTAACTTTATCTAAATATATTTCCCCACTACTTGGTTTAATCGCTCTACGCATTAAATAAAATAAAGTTCTTTTACCATTATTTTTTTCACCATAAAATAAATAAAATTTATATGGTTTTATTCTTAAAGTAATGTTTTTTATTGGAACAGTTGGATAATCACTATTTTTTTCATTATAACTAACATTAACAAAATCAAGTTCTCCTATTACATCATCTTTATTAAGAGTTCCAAAATCAAGTTTATCTTTTTCATCAAAATTTAAAATTATTTTAACTCTATTAGTAGCAATATAAGCATTTTTTAGTTCTGTAAATAAAGATAAAAAATCTTTACTATTTGTTACACTATCAGTTAAATAAGTAACTATAACTAAATAAATAGTTAAATTTACAACATCATTCTTTAATAAATAAACCATAAATAATGTTACAACAAATATAAGGGATTTATAAAAGATAAAGAAATAATTATCTAAATAACTTGCTTTTGTATTATATAAATGTTTAGCATCCATAAATCTTTGATTCGCTTCTAAATAATCATTTTTTACTTTACCAGTTATATTTAAGTCACTTATTATTTCTTTGGAATTTATTAATTCTGAGAATGCTTCATAATCTTGATCTATTGATTCTTTAACTATTCTTTTTGCTTTAGCAACTTGATTATTAATAATATTTACAACAAAATAATTGATTAATATGATAAATATTACAATAAATCCTATTTTATAATTTACTAAGAATACATAAGTAAGTGTAAGAATTATTGAAAATAGAAATCGACATTTAGTACAAATAACATCTGAGAAAAATGATACATCATATGCATCAGTATGAACAATATTAATTAGTTTTTCTTTAGAGTTATTTAAAAAGTTTTTATTTTTACTTTTAATTATTTTATTAAATATTTTCTTTTGAATATTCATAAATGAATTTTGTACTAAAGGATATGTATTACGATAATTTAAATCTGCTGCAAATGCTCTTAAGAATGCGAAAACTAAAACAAGAATTATACAAAATATGGCATGTTCAAAATTACCATTTGCTAAATTGGTAGTTGCTTTTGCACCATAAAGTGATTCGCATAATAAACAAATACTAGGTATTATTACGGTTACAAATTGAAAAATCCAAAACCCTTTATGAGGTTTGGCTAATTTATACCATTCTTTGAACATTTTTATATTTTGCTTCATAGTTTCACACTACTCACTAATTATATTTTTTCGTCGATATTTTCTATCATTTCAAGTTCAGTTTCAACTGCAGTTCTAAATCTTCTTTTAAAACCGATTACTCTTCTTTTTAATTCGATTGCTTCATTTTCTACTGATTGGGCTTTTAATAATGCATCATTTAGTATTTTAGAAGCATTACGTCTTGCATCATCAATTACAGCCCGTGATTCATCTTTGGCAACTTTACGCATTTGAGCACCAGCATCTTCTGCAACTATAAGGGCACGATTTAAAACATTTTCCATGTTTTTGTATTTAGTTAATTCTTGTTTTAATCTTTCTAGTTCTAAATCTCTAGTTTTAAGATTGCTTAACATAGATTCGTATTCTCTAGTTACTTCTGCGACAAATTTATTAACTTGATCTTTGGAATAACCATTTAAACTTGTATTAAATCTTGTTACCATGAAGACTTACACCCAACTTTCTTAAATTTTTTTTACCATTCTATTTCGTCTTCGACTTTTGATTTTCCTTTTTCTCCGTCTTCAGTTATTTTTCCTTGAACACTGACATTTTTAGGAGCACATAAATAGATGCCAACACCAATTTTTTGCATTGATCCACCTATTGCATATATAGTTCCGCTTAAAAAATCAATTATTCTTTTTGCTTGATCGGCAGTAACTCTTTTTAAATTAACTACGACACTATTACGATTCTTCAAATAATCAGCGATTTGCTGACTTTCAGAATAAGCACGTGGTTCTAATAATATCATTTTATTACCACTTTTTTCTGCTTCTTTGATTGCTTCATCTTCGCTTAAATTGTAGTATTCATCTTCACTTCCAATTAAATTGTCATCTTCTTCACTAGAAAAAAGTTTTTTAAATTTTTTAAAGGCCATAATTATCTCTCCTATTTTTATCTACAATACTAGTTTACCAAACTATTTCCAACAATTCAATAACTAATTGAATTCTTTACAAAACAAACTAATTATTTTCGATTCCATACTCCGGAAATATTACAACTTGATGACTGTGGTGCGGGATTTGGTAAATCTAGTTTAATAATCATCGGTATTTTAAAGGCTGAACCAAATGCTACACAGTTTCCAGGTTGCAATATTTTTTGTTTTTCAATAACATCTGCAGAAATATTAGGTAACATATCTTCAATATATTTTATATCCTTTGGATGTGTCATTTTAAATATTAAAAAATTCGAACATTGAGCAATAACTGTATCGGATAAATCAACTGGTCTTTGAGATATTATATCTAAAATCACAGCATATTTTCTTCCTTCTTTAGCAATTCGATCAAAAATATTATAACCAAGTAAAAACGTATCATTGTCATTTTGAATATAACGATGGGCTTCTTCTAAAAATAAATGAAAAGGAATTGATGCCCGATTTTCTTCCGTACGTGCAAATTGAAATAGTATTTTTGCTAATATTTTTACAATTACTTTAGCAAGTGTATCATCTATACCTTCTAAATTTATATTAATTATTTGCGCTTTATTATTATTAATTGCTACAAGTGATGACACATAATCTTTTAAAGTATAATAATCACTAGTAAAATAATTTGCTGGTTTACCATTTACAATCGCATTTAAACGTACTTTTAAAATAATGGAATTATCATACATAGTTGTGTTATGTTGAAATCCTTCAGATATTAAAGTAAATTCAAGAGCATTTTGAAAGTCTTTTAAAGTATAAGTTCCATTTTCTGGTTCTTTCATTAATTCCATATTTTCATCGACATGTTTTAAAATATATTCAGTTATTAAAACTGATTCACCAAAACTACCATTTGAATCAATTTCAAAACATTTACTAAAACTTCTTGTATAACCTAAACCAGGTATTTCTGTATCAAAATCAAATTCTTTAGTATGACAAGTTTTTATAATTCGAAATACTTCATTTTTCTTACCACTTACTGTTTCATTGCTAAATAAAACTGCTATTAAGGCTTTAGCAATTAAATGATTTTTATATTTTTCAGATTCTTCTGTATTCTGAGCAAATATTTTGGCTAATTTAATTGTATTAGATATTATCGGTAATTGAGCATGTGATTCTGCTTGTAAAAGTAAAGCATAATCATCTAAAGTTAATAAATTTATCGGTATTTTTAATTCAAAATCAGTACTTTCTGATTTATTAGTTGTAATAAACTTATAATTATAATTAGGATTTATTTTATTAATATCTTTAAAAGCACTTTTATATTCGCCATAAGCATCAAAAATAAATAAATTAGCATTATATGATAATCTTAAATTATTTTCAAATATATTTTGAACAATACGAGATACTCCATATGATTTACCAGAACCGGAATTACCAAATATTGCTAAATGATTAGAAAATAAATCATTAATCTCAGGACATATTTTAAAACCTTTATACTTTGCACTATTACCAAGTAATAAAGAAGTATTGGATAAAGTTCCAACTAATTCTGATAATTCTATTCCATTAATTACTCTTATCTTACTACTTAATTGTGGTTTTCTTAATACGCCATTAATAAATTTATTATTAATGTATTCTCCTAAAAATTTTATTTTTATAATATCAGGATTAATTTCAATTATTTCTCCAAGTATTTTATCATTTAATGATTCAAAAACAACATGAATATTCATTAAATCAGCATTCAAATTATTATGACTTATATTTTCTATATGGGCTATATTATCACTAATAAATAATATTTTTCCAAACATATTTTGCACCTCTTTTATTCTAAAAATATTATAGCAAAAATCTTTTACAAAGTATATAAAATTAAATGTTTAATGTTCTTTCTAATTTTCTTAACATTTCTTTATCTTTTTCTATTTGATCTAATTCATTTTGATAAAAATCAATAATTTTTATACTATCGCTTTTTAAAGGTACTATTCTTTTAATAATTACACTTCTACCAAATGCATAATAATCCACATTGCAATATTCCGGAATTTCTATTTCTTTTAATGGACATAAACGAAAACTACGTTTATCAATTTTTTCAACTGTGCTTGGAATCACTATGCTTTCTAATGATCGACAATTGGAAAAAGCATATTCTTCAATTATTTCTAATCCATAATTTAATTTTACAGATTTTAAATTTACACAATTATTAAAAACACAGTAATTAATCTCTTTTACACTGCTAGGAATTACAATACTTTCTAATGATCGACAATTGTCAAAAGCATGTTTTTTAATTATTTCTAATCCTTCATTTAATTTTACAGATTTTAAATTTACACAATTATTAAAAACATTTTCATGAATCTCTTTTACACTGCTAGGAATTACAATACTTTCTAATGATTTACAATTGTCAAAAGCATTTCTACCAATTATTTCTAATCCTTCATTTAATATTATTGTTTTTAGTTTTTCACAATATTCAAAAGCATTTTCACATATCTCTTTTACCGAACTCGGAATAACAATTTGCTCTAATGATTTACAATTCCAAAAAGCACCTTTACCAATTATTTTTAATTTTTCATTTAATTTTACTGTTTTTAAATTATAGCAAAAAGAAAAAGCATCTTTACGAATCTCTTCTAAACTTTTAGGCATTTTAACATTAACAATGTCTTCATCATTATTAAATTCACATGATGGTATTCTAGTTACTCCTTCTTTAATAGTTAATATTCCATTTTTTAATGTGTAATAATTTTTGTTCATTTTTTATTTAATCCTTTCCAATATTCCAGAAGATAAATTACGGGCTTCTTTTATATCAGAATCATTACCTAAATTTATCTTTAAGGGATAATTATCAATACTTACCATATTTTTATCACAAAAAACTAAACGATATAAATTTTCAAAACCATTTATTTTTGTTAAATTATTTCGATATTCATTACGATAATCATGACTTAAATAAATTAAACAATCAAGAGAAAACTCATTAGAAGAAGATCATAAATTTTTAATAATTCTTTTATATAAGTTAAGATATTATTTGTATAAGAATAAGGCATAATTAAACTATCAGTTAAGAATTTTATTTTATGCATTTTATCATTAATAACTTTTCTTAAATTCATTAATTTTATATTATTGTCTACTAATAAAAAGCCATTTTCATATGCAACTATTTTTTGTCTAAAAGCATATTCTAATAATTCTTTATTAATTTTATCAGTAAGTTTACTAAATTCTATATCAAGTGTTGCAACACTAACTACATCATCTTTTGTAACAGATAAAATACTTTTACCTCTTTTAATTAATTCCATTTCATCATTAAAATTACTCATAGTGGTATCTTCATCATTAATTAAATCTAATGCACTTTCACCAATTGTAATTTTTTTTGAATCTTCTTTTTTTGTACTTAAGGATGTTAATTTCTCACCATATTCTTTAATTCGATTTCTTAATAATTCAAGTTGATTTTTAACAGTTTGTTTATCTTGCATTAAAATTTGTCTTTCTTTTTGAAGTTCAGATTTAATTTCAACCATTTGTTTTTCAATATATGGCATTAAAATTTCTTTTTCAAATTCTTTTACTGTAATTTTTTTGGTATCCACTTTTTTCATATCATCAATTATTTTTCGTAAATTTATATCTTTTTTTACGATAACTTCTTCAAATGTATTAATATCATCTTTACTTTTAAATAAACCATTAATTATTTTATTATATATTACACTTTTAGGTGCATTAGCATATTTCATTAATTTATCAGCATCAGTTATTGCAATAAGCATTTCAGAACATGATGGAACACGGGAAAATATATCTCTTTGTTCATAGATTTTATTATAAAAGATTGATACTAGTGTTATTAAACCATTTTCAACTTTATTTTTACTTTTTTCTAATAATACCGAATTAGCAACTTTAGAAAATATAGTTGGTAACATATAATCAAGTCTTATTATTCGAAGTCTTCTACTTAAAGGTCCAGATAATTCTTCACGATAATCATTTTTACATATTATTACTTGTAAATTACGAATATATTCTTTTTTTACTGCTAAATCTCCTAATTGATTACAATTAATTTTACCTGATTGTAAAAATTGTAATAAAAAGGCATCTGTTTCTTCTCTTGCTTTATCATATTCATCTAAAAACAATACTACTTTCTTACCTTTATTTACTTCTTCGATTGCTAAAACTAATTTACCAGGTAAATTGACATTTTCATAATCATTTTTTATTGCTGCAGATATATTTAAGTCTTCAAATAATTCTGTTTTTCCCGTAGATGGTTCACATTGATATTCGATAAATGATACTGGTTCATTAAATAAATCACTTGATATTTTCGAATATACTTCTGCAAAAAATGTTTTGCCTGCGCCTGGTGGCCCTTCTAAACATAAAGCATGAATATCTTGACCTACTAATAATTCACTATTACCAAAATGAAGTAATGATAAATATGTATCATAAATTAATTCTTCATCTGCATAATAACCTTTCTTTTCTAATAATTCTTTAATTTGATTGAATTCTACATTCATTATAATTTCAACTTCTTTCTAATTTTCTTTCTTTGTCCATATATATTAAACTTTTAAATCGATTAGTATTTACTTTTATAAGACCTTTTATAATATCTTCTAAAGATGATACTTTATAAAGAAAACCTTCAAAATTATTTACGTTATAATTATTAAATTTATCTTCAAAGCAAAACCAGTATGTTTCACAAAAAGTAGATAAATTAATAATTTCATCTTTTGGATCAAAATCAGCAAAAACAACACATTTCTCTGCTTTTGATTCTTTTAAATAATTATCAATATTACGTTTAATTTCTTTTAGAACTATTTTTGAATTATTTTCACTGCCATTTATTAAAATATTAGCAAAGTCATCAATTGTTAAAGTTTCATTAACTTTTTCAATTTGAAAATTCACTCTTTCATTAAACCCAACTAATACTTTAACTTTCTTTTTTAGTAATTCTATTGCTATTACTGCTAACATTGATGAGTAATTCGCCATACTTCCCGACATATCAAAATAAAATGATAATGGTATATTTTCATTTTTACCTTCAGCATATTTATATCTATATTTATCATCTAAAACTTTTGTTAATTCTTTTGTTTTTAAATGTTTTATAACTTGCTTAGTATCCCATTTTAAATATCCACCACTTTTTTCCATTGAATTACTTCTTATATTTAAGTCAGTCTTTTTCTTTAAAAACCTTTGGTTTAAAAATTTTGTTATTAATGTTCTAAAAACACTTTCATAATCCAAGTTTTCAACATATTCTCCAAAAGCATATCTATCACCTTTTTCTCTGTTTTCAAATGATTCAATGTTTTGTAATTGTTCTAAAAAGTCCATATTTTCTTTAGTAATATTCGGATTTAACGGCTTTTTTCCTGTTTGTTTTTTTCCTGTTTGATTTTTTAATGTCGAAATTTTTTGAATTTGTTTTTTTAATTTATTTAATTTTTCTTTTTTTTGTTTTATTTTTTTTATTTTGTCTTTGTAGTAGTTTTCTAATTGTTCATTATATTTTTGCTTATTATTTAACTCTTGATTTTTGTTAGAATTATCTAAACTTTCTTGTGAATCATAATTCTCATTATTATGATTAGATTTATTATTTAAGTTTTGATTACTACTTTTATTTACATTAGAATTATTATTTGATTGATTTAAATCTTGTCTTTGATTTTCTAATAATTTTTTTAATTGCCAATATTTCATAGTAAACTCCCACCTAAAAATTAACAGATGTTTTATATCTTAACACATAAGACTTTTTTTTGCAAATCATTTACATGTTTACATAATTTTACAAATATTTACAAAAAAAATTACTATTTAAGTAATTTTTCTAAAGATGATTCATCTAATAATAATTTTTCTTTTTCTTGTTCGACTAAAGATTTTGGTGCTTTACTTAAAAAGTTTTCATTATTAAGTAAATTTTTTCTTTTTTCAATAGCATTCTTTAATCTATCTATTTCTTTTTCAATTAATCTTTTATCACTATCAGTAATTTCTTTTTCATAATAAATATTTAAACTATAAATTGAATTGCTTACTTCATATTTTTGTATATCTATGTCTTTATCAATAATATTATTAATCTTTAATATTTGTAAAATTAATGAATCTATTTCACTATTTAACTTAATTTCACAACCATTTGGAATATTATTTTCTTTTGTAATATTACGATATAGTTTAATAAAATCAATCATATTATTAACTTTATTTAATTCATCTTTAAAAACATATTTTTTATTATAAATTGGATATTCACTTAATATAATATTTTCTTTTGTAAGTGGTAATGTAGCATATAATTCATCTGTTACAAAAGGCATAAAAGGATGTAATAATCTTAAAATATTATTAAGAACATAATATAATACTGATTTTGTTGTTTCATCATTTAAACTGAATTTACTCATTTCAATATAGTTATCACAAAAATCATTCCATATAAATGAATATATTTTATTTCCGGCATTATTAAGTTCATATTTATCTAAAAATTTAGTAACTTCTTTAATTGTATTATTAAGTTTTGTTAAAATCCATTTATCTATTTCTTTTAAGTTTTCTAATTTTACTTCTTTTATGTCTTCGATATTCATTAAAACATATCTTGAAGCATTCCATAGTTTATTAATGAAATTCCAACTTGCACTTACTTTTTCTTCATCAAAACGCATATCTATTCCAATCGAAGTACTTGTTGCAAGAGTAAATCTTAGGGCATCTGCTCCATATTTTTCAATTAAATCCATTGGATCTATGCCATTTCCCAAACTTTTACTCATTTTACGGCCTTCTTTATCACGAATAAGTCCATGAATTAGACAATCTTTAAATGGACGTTTTTCTAGGAAATGTAATCCTTGAAAAGTCATTCTATTTACCCAAAAAGGAATAATATCATATGCAGTTACTAAAACACTATTTGGATAGTATCTTTTTAAATCTTCAGTATTTTCAGGCCATCCTAAAGTTGAGAAAGGCCATAAAGCACTACTAAACCATGTATCTAGCACATCTTCATCTTGAGTCCAACCTTCTTCATTAGGTGCTTTAACTCCAACATAAATTTCATCATTTTTATACCAAGCAGGAATTCTGT
>CAZYXO010000032.1:0-12397 GCA_964651315.1 uncultured Muribaculaceae bacterium | reverse complement strand
AGAATAATACAAGACGAAAAATATATATCTTCAATGGATGAATTTTATAATAAATATTTAGAAGAAAACAAAGATAAATAGAGGAAAATAATAAAATGGTAGATTTAGTAATTGGAGGAATTTTAGGAGGATTTGTCAGTTGGCTTATTACACATATATATTATAAAAAAGCAAATAAGGATAATGAGTTGGAAATAGACAAGTTAAAAAAATATATAAATGATACTATAAAGGATTCAGAGAAAAATATCTTAGATAATAGTATACAGTATGAAGTTGTGGATGAATGGGAAGAATAACTAGATTAAAATAATGAGATATAATCTAAGTAACTGAGGAGGTAATAATTATGTCAAAAAATATGTATCAAAAAAGACGAGAAAGACAAGAAACTCGAAATAATAGTGAGAATGAAAATGTTCTTAAAAAAAGTGTAATCAACTGGTATCCAGGTCATATGGCTAAAACCAAAAGATTAATTAAAGAAAAATATGATTTAATTGATTGTGTTTATGAAATAATTGATAGCAGATGTCCTTATTCTAGTAAAATAAGTGATTTTGATGATTTAATAAAGAATAAACCACGAATACTTATTATGACTAAAAAAGATTTATGTGATATTAAAGAAACCAATAAATGGGTTAAATATTATGAATCACTTAATTATAAAGTAATTGTTTTAGATTTAAAGAAAGATAGTTTAAATGAATTAATTACAATGACTAAGAAAAGATTACCAAATAAAAAAGAAATAAGAGTTTTAATTATGGGAATACCTAATGTAGGTAAAAGTACATTAATAAATCGTTTAGTTAATAAAAAAGTAGCAAATGTTGCTAATACACCAGGTGTTACAAGGAATTTAGTATGGTTAAAAACAAATTATGATTTATTATTACTAGATAGTCCAGGATTGTTATGTCCTAAACTTGATAGTGAAAAAAGATCGCTTGTTTTAGCATCTATAACAAGTATTAAAGAAAGTATTTTACCTATCGATGATGTATTTTTATTTATAATTAAATTTTTATATAAGTATTATCCTAATATTTTAATGAATTTATATAACGTAAAAGAAATAGATGAAGAAGATTTAAATGAATTATATATAACAATTGGTAAAAAAATAGGAGCAATTAAAAATAATGAACCAGATTATGAAAAAATTGAAACAAGAATTATAAATGATATAAAAAGTGAAAAGATAAAAGGAATTACATTTGATCGATATGAAGAAACAAGAAATAATTGAAGAATTAAAGAAAATTAAATGGTCACTTGACGAATATATGGTTATCGGTGGGACTGCTATGGTATTACTTGGAGTCAAGAAATCTACTGATACAATAGAAATTGCAATAAGCAAAAGTTTATTTAAAAGTTTAGAAAATGATTTAGTTAAATCAATTAATTATGATAATGTTTATTTAATTGATAATATGGAAATACATTTAAATGATTATAAACCTAAATATAAAACTATTTCTTTGGGAATACCAGTAATGAATATTAATGGTTTAACTAAATTAAATAGTGAAACTAATAATCTTAAAGATATGAAATTACTAGATGAATTTAATCGTAAAAGTGATAATTTAAGTTATGAAAAAGAATTATATAAAAAAGGGTTTAATTTAATAGCAGGTGTAGATGAAGTAGGGCGAGGACCACTTGTCGGACCAGTTGTAGCAAGTGCTGTTATTTTACCAAAGAATTATAAACTAAAAGGTTTAACTGATTCAAAAAAGTTAAGTGAGAAAAAAAGAGATGAATATTATAAAATTATAATGCGAGATGCAATTTCTGTAGGTATTGGTATAATTGATGCTAAAACTATCGATGAAGTAAATATTTATGAAGCAAGTAAATTAGCAATGATTATGGCTTTAAATGAACTAAATGTAAAGCCAGATTATGTTTTAACTGATGCTATGAAATTAAATATTGCTATTCCTTATATTGATATAATAAGAGGAGATTCTTTATCTCTTAGTATTTCTGCAGCCAGTGTAATAGCTAAAGTAACAAGAGATAAAATGATGTATGAACTAGATTCATTATATCCTATGTATGGTTTTAAAAATCATAAAGGTTATCCGACAAAAGAACATATTGAAAATTTGGTGAAATATGGAATTTTAGATAATTATCGGATGAGTTATAAACCTATTTGTGATATAATTAATGAGCGAAAGAAGGAAAATGTTCATGCCTAAAATATGGAAAAATTATTTAATTTTATTAGTTTCACTTACAATAACTGAAGGAATATTTCGAATATTATCTAAAACAAACCTATTTAGTTATGGTTTTTTAAGAAGTTTTATTGCTCTAAATGTTATTAGTTTAATCTTAAGTTTATTATTTTCATTACTACCTAAGCTTGGAACAAAAATTTTTAACTTTTTTATTGTAATAGTTTGTGGTATTTATGCAATATTTGAATTAGCATTTTATAATTATATGGGTGTTTACGCTTCCCTTAATGTATCTAGTCAAGCAGAAGCAGTAACTGATTATATAAAAGAATTTCTTGAAAGTTTTCGTGTAAATTATTTCTTTATGATAATACCACTTGTCATACTTATTTTATATTATATATTTATTGATAAAAGAATTAAAGATAAAACACATCAAAGTAAGAAAAAAAATTTAATATCATATGGTAGTTATTTATTTTTGATTGTTTTATTATGCATTAGTTTTGCTTGTACACTAAATTTAAAATTTATGCAAAATAAGTTTCAACAAATTAGTAATAAAGCATTATTTAAAAGTGTTAGTGTACCTACAACTGCAATTAAAGAATTCGGGATAATCACTTATGCAATATTAGATGTTAAAAATTTTATTTTTCCTTATGTCGAAAATGTAACATTTGAAAATAATAATCAAAATGATAATACTAATATAGTAGAACCAAAGTATGATAGAGAAATAGATGATACAGCATGGCAACAAGCTATTCTAAATGAAACAAATAAGAATTATAAAACTTTAAATAACTATTTTATTAATCAAAATATTACAAATAAAAATGAATATACAGGATATTTTAAAGATAAAAATGTAATAGTTATAATGATGGAATCAATTAATTTAATCATAAATAATAAAGAATATTTTCCTAATTATGCGAAAATGTTAGAAAATTCATGGTATTTTGAAAATAATTATTCACCTAGAAATAGTTGTAGTACTGGTAATAATGAATTATCGACTTTAACTGGTTTATATAGTATTTATAATAGTTGTACTTCTAATGTTTATCGTAATAATACTTATTATAATAGCTTATTTAATTTATTTAATAATAAAGGTTATGTCACAACAAGTATGCATGATTTTACAGAAGGTTATTATAGGAGAAATACAATTCATAAAAATTTAGGTGTAGGAGAATATTATGGTGTACAAAAATTAGGTATTCCATATAGTGCCGTTTATGGGGTATGGGCTAGTGATGAAGATTTTATGAAAAAAGCATTAGATATATTAGATAAAAAAGAAAATCCGCAAATGACATTTTTAACAACAGTATCTACTCATCAACCTTATACAGTATCTACTAAATATGGAGATTTATATTATGATTTATTTGCAAATACTAATTATCATAGTACAATTAAAAGATATTTATCGAAAGTAAAAGTGTTTGATAATGCTTTAGGTATATTATTAAATGGTTTAGAAGAAAGTGGTAAACTTGATGATACAGTTATATTAATGTATGGAGATCATTATCCTTATGGTATAAGTAAAAAACTATTAAATACAATTATGGATTTTGATAATTATGAAGATTATGAAGCAGAAAGAACACCACTTCTCATATATAATAAGAATATTGAGAAAAAAACATTTAGCCAATATACATCATTCATTAATATCTTACCAACCCTAGCAAACTTATTTGATTTAGATTATGACCCAAGACTTTATATGGGAAATGATTTATTTAGTGATGAATATGAATCATTAGTAGTATTTGCAGATGGTTCATGGAAAAATGAAATAGCGTATTTTGATGCCTCTAATAGCAAAGTAAAATATTATGGTGATAAAAAATATACTGATGAAGAAGTTATGAATATTAATAATAAAATTAAAAATCAATTAGCTATGAGTAGTCTTGCAATTAAAACAAATTATTTTAGTCATTTAGGGATAATGTTAGAAAAATATAAAGTAGAAGAAAAAGCAGAAATAATTGAAGAAAATGATAATACTTTAACAAATAATGATTGATATTAAATAAATTTATGATAAAATTAAAAACAGCGAGGAGGCAAAATGAAAAATTTAGTAATAGTAGAATCACCAAGTAAAAGTAAAACTATCGAAAAATATTTAGGTAGTGAATATAAGGTTTTATCAAGTAAAGGACACATAAGAGATTTAAAAACTTCTGGTAAGTTTGGTTTAGGAGTCGATGTTGAAAATGATTTTAAACCTAGTTATGAAATAATTAAAGGTAAGAAAAAAGAGGTTGCATATTTAAAAAAAGAAGCTAAAAATAGTAATCATGTATATCTTGCAACCGATCCAGATAGAGAAGGGGAAGCTATCAGTTTCCATCTTTTTGATGAGTTAGATATTCCGGAGAATAAATATGATCGTGTAGTATTTAATGAAATAACTAAAGATGTTATTATTGATGCATTTAAAAAACCGAGAAAAATTGATAATAATTTAGTTAAAAGTCAAGAAACAAGAAGAATTTTAGATAGGATAATTGGTTTTCGTTTAAGTAAATTAATGCAAAGTAAAACAGGTGGAAAGTCAGCGGGTAGAGTTCAAAGTGTTGCATTAAAATTAATAGTTGATAGAGAAAAGGAAATAAATCTATTTGTTCCAGTCGAATATTGGAGTATAACAGCAAATTTTAACGAATTTGAAGCAGATTTAGTTAAATATAAAGGTAAAAAAATTGAAATTAATAATGAGAGTGAAGCAGATGAAGTATTAAGTAAATTATCAAAAACATTTAAAATAGATAATGTTTTAGAAAAAGAAAAGAAAAAAAGTTCACCCCTGCCATTTAAAACATCTACTTTACAAAGAGTTGCTGTTAATAAACTTAATTTTAGTGCCAAAAAAACAATGAGTGTCGCTCAAAAATTATATGAAGGCATTGATATTGGTAGTGAAACTGTCGGATTAATTACATATATGCGTACAGATTCTGAAAGAATGAGTCCATTATTTATTAACGATACATTTAATTATATTGAAAATAAATATGGAAAAGAATATGTGGGAGTAGTTAAAAAAATTAAAAATAATGATCACACTCAAGACGCTCATGAAGCAATTCGTGTAACAGATATTAAAAGAACACCAGAATCAATTAAAACATTTTTATCTAATGACGAATATAAATTATATCGTTTAATTTATTACAGAAGTTTAGCTAGTTTAATGAAAGAAGCAAACACATTATCGACAACTATAAGTTTACTTAATAATGATTATTTGTTTACATCTACAGGTAGTCAATTGATATTTCCTGGTTATTTAAAAGTTTATAGTGATTATGAAGATAATACAGATAAAATATTACCAAACTTTAAAGAATATAATAGTGAAGTATTAATATCAGAAAAAATAATTAAAGAACAACATTTTACAAAACCCTTACCTAGATTTACTGAAAGTTCATTAATTAAAGAATTAGAAAGTTTAGGAATTGGTAGACCTAGTACATATGCTACAATTATAAGTACTTTAAAAGATCGTGGTTATGTAACAATTATGGAGAAAAAATTTATTCCCAGTGAAATAGGGGTTTTAACTACAGATAAATTACAAGAATTCTTTAGCAATATAGTTAATGTTGAATATACAAAGAATATGGAAGATGAACTTGATTTAATTGCCGAAAATAAAATGGATAATATTAAAGTATTAAAAGAATTTTATAATGAATTTGAACCAATAGTTGAAAAAGCATTCAGTGAAATGGAAAAACCAGCAGCTGAAGAAGTAGGGGAGAATTGTCCTAATTGCAATCATCCACTTGTTTTTAGAATGGGTAGATATGGTAAATTCGTTGCATGTTCTAATTATCCTGAATGTAAATACATTAAAAATAATGAAGAAAAAGAAAGTACTACAATAATGAAGTGTCCAAAATGTAAGGATGGAGAAATTGTTGAAAAACATTCTAAAAAAGGACATAAAGTATTTTATGGTTGTAATAACTACCCAAAATGTAAAACTGCAACATGGTATAAACCAACTGGAGAATTATGTCCAGAATGCAAATATTTACTTGTAGAGAAAAAAGATAAAATTACGTGCGAAAGTTGTGGATTTTTGAAATAAAACATGACATTTACTTGACAATTATTTGTTAAGTAAATTATAATAAGTATGTAAATTAAGGAGTAAAAGAAATTATGACAAGATTAAATGAATTATTATCAGAATTAGGGATTTCGAAAGTAAAATTAGCAAAATATTTAGGAGTATCAAGACAAATGGTCTACAATTATTTAGAATTAGAAGATTTAAATAAATGGCCTAAAGAGAAGAAAATGCTTTTATTAAAATTATTAAATATTGATAACAGTGATGAAGAAACTATTAAAAATATTAAATTTACAACAGATTATATAATGAGCATAGATGCAAAATTAAATAAAAGTTTAAAATCAACAAATGATTATGACAATTATTTTGATTTAAAAGGATTAAATAAAGATGAACAAAATTTAATTGCAGATATCACATATTTAATTAAAGAAAAATTATTAGATGATGATAAAAAGAAAGAGAATTTAACGACAGTTCATTATTTACAACATATGCTTCAATCAATTGATAATGTTCCAGAAATTAAATATATTTTAGGTTATATATCAAAAATAACTGGATTTACTGAGCCTAATGAATTTAAATATGATGAAGAAAAACAATTTATATTCGAAGGTATTTTATATACTGCTTTAACCCTTTATACCAATGGAGGAGCATCAAAAAGCAAATTAGCTGATAGTCATCGTAGGTTTGTTCAAGAAATTGAAGAAAGAAATGAAGAAAAATTAACAAGAACACAACAACTTAATACTGTGAGAGTTCAAGCATTAAAAGAACTTGGTTACACAGAAATAAACTCTGGAAATGCTGCTGAAGTATTCGAAAAAATTGCCGAAATTCAATCAAGAAAAGTATAGGTATATTTGATGAAAAAATTTATTACAAATAATAAAATACTTCTATTTATACTAGTTATATTTATTATTATATTTAGTATAGTAATAGTAAATCGAAAGAAACCAATTGATGCTAATCAAAAATATGTTCAAGATTTATATGCTTATTTAGGTGATACAAACATAAATATGTGTGGTGGTTTACTTACATATAGTGATAAAATTGTTACTGAAAACGATATAAGTATCGAAAATAAATTATGTAATACATATCGCTTATTAGACAAAACAGAATTTGTTAAAGAATCATTAGAAAAAGTTAAAAAACAAGAATATTGTGAATTTAACGAAAATATTAGGTTTAAGATAGATGATGAAAAAAGTAATAATTGTACTATTACAAAGTTTAGTGCAGATAAAATAGGTAAAATGTACCAAAATATTTACAATAAAAAGATTGATAATTATATAACTTTTAAATATGATACAGATTATAAATGCATTTATGAAGAAAAAAATTATTTTTGTGGGCTAGGGGAAGAGAAGGTAATTACCTACTCTACAAATATTAGTGATGTTTATCGATTAATTGAAAGTGCATATACAAAAGGAAATGAATTAGTTATCGAAGATTATTTCTTGAGAGTTGTAGATAACACATATTATAAATCATATACAAAATCAGATTCCATTGAATGTGAAATTAAAAATGATGATAATATTATAACTAATGAAATATTAGAATCTTGTGGGACGCTATATAAACATACATTTAAAAAGATAAATGATACATATTACTGGCTTAATTCAAAACCAATTGAATATGATAAAGGAAGCAAATAATGTTTCTTTTTTAAGTTAATTCTAATCGATCGAAGAATAAAAAGATGGATAAAAGTCTTACTCAAATCATTTAAATTAATTAATTAAATAAGAAGTAGGGGTTTTTAAGTATAAAAATATATTATTTTTAACTATTTATTCTACTTCGTATAACCGTTATTATGTTAACTTGTATAAATTTAAAAAAAGATACTCGATATAATTATTAAAATAATACCTACCCCTACTCCGTAAGATATTAATTTATTTTCTTTATAAGATAATGACTTTGGTAAAATTTCTTCAATTGATAATGTTATCATAATTCCTGCAACTATTAATAAAATTACATTTATTAATACATCTGATATGATGTTTCTTAAAAGTAAGAAAGCAATTAAACCCCCTATTGGTTCTGCAAACCCAGATAAAAAGGTCATTAAAAGGGCTTTTTTCTTACTTTTA
Organism: uncultured Muribaculaceae bacterium; assembly: GCA_964651315.1. Taxonomy (GTDB): domain Bacteria; phylum Bacillota_I; class Bacilli_A; order RF39; family UBA660; genus CAZYXO01. Next base: position 3,950 of record CAZYXO010000032.1, on the reverse strand, counting down.
GTCCCATAATATATAGGAACAGCAATACTTATTCCCTCTGGTATATTATGGAGCATTATTGAGATACCTAATTTAATACCCATACCTAAATCATTATAAGAACTAATGAATGTTGCAATACCTTCTGGTAAATTATGTAAAAGTAATACAAGCATATTCAAAACACCTAATTTATATAAATCAATATTACTTGTCTTGTTAATAAAAATACATATCAATTTAATAAGAAAAAAACCAATTAAAAATGCAATAAGGGATACTATAATAGAAGAAAATAAAGAAAAATCTGATGTTAAACTATAAAAAGAATGTGGTATTAAATCAGTTATGCTTATTCCAATCATAATAGTTAGAGAAAAAGCTAAACAAAAGGCGATAAATTTATTTATATTTTCTTTGCTAATCTTAAAAAAGATAAATAAAGCACCAATCATAGTTGAAAAACCAGCAATTGATGATATAACTAATGGCAATATTATTTTCATATTAAATCACATTTAATAATATGTATAAATTATCAAAAATAGAAACTAACTCCCCCACTTTATTTTAACAATAATTGGTATTCTTTTTTCTATTAAATATGCATTATTAAATATAATTGGTTCATAATAATTCTAGGAGGTAAAATATAATGAGTAGAAATAACAATAATAGTAATAGTGCTCGTAGCAACAACAATAGTAACAATTCTAGAAGTAATAACAACAATAGTAATAGTTCTAGAAACTCTGCTAGAAGTAATAGTTCTAGATCAAATAGTGCTCGTAGCAATAGTAACAACTAAGAATCCTAAAAATAATAAACTCAAGATGGATTATATCTTGAGTTTATTTAATATCTAGGATGATTTTCATATTCAGTTTTTAACTTTTCGTTATCTATATGCGTATATATTTCTGTTGTAGTTAAATTAGTATGTCCAAGTAATTCTTGAATAATTCTTATATCAGCTCCATTATGAAGTAAGTGAGTAGCAAATGAATGTCTTAATGTGTGTGGTGATACATCTTTTTTTATGCCTTTAATTAAGCATTCTTTTTTAATAATTTTGAAGAAAGATTGCCTAGATATTTTATTACCACTTTTATTTAAAAATAAATAATCATTATTTTTCCCGTGCAGTAATGTACTACGATAATTGTTTTTATATTCTTCTATATATTTTTTTGCTTCATCATTAAACGGGATAATTCTTTCTTTACCACCCTTCCCTATTATTCTTACATAATCTTCATAAAAATCAATATTAGCATCTTTTAAATTAATTAGTTCAGATATTCTTAAACCAGTTGCATATAATAATTCTAACATAGTTTTATTTCTACTTGTATAAGCATTAACCACTTTTATATCAAGCAATTTATCAACATCATTAACACTTAAATAATCTGGTAGTTTTTTTGCTAGTTTTGGTGCTTTTATATTAGCACAAGGATTATCTTTTATTTTTTCAATAAATATTAAATAGTTATAAAATGTGCGAAAAACAGTTAAATAATGAGCTTTTGTTCTTAATTCAGTATTTACTTTATATAAAAACTCTTTGATATCTTTTTCGGTCATTTTGTCTAAATCTTTTTTTGTAACAATTGCTAATTTTTGTAAATTGTAATCATAAGAACTACTAGTATTTTCTGATTGTTTTTTTATATTGATCATATAACTAGTAAAATCATTAACTAAATTTTTATTGTATGAATTATAATATTTATTTACAATTTCCTTGTTTTCATTTTCAGTTATCAATGTAATCACCCTTTAATTTAATTTTAACACATGCTATAATAAATAGTAAAGGCAGGAATATTATGGAAATTTTAGCAGATAAATTAAGGCCGAAAAAATTAGATGAAGTTATTGGTCAAACTCATTTAATTGGTGAAGGTAAAGTACTTACTAATTTAGTGAAAAATAATAAATTGTTTTCGCTTATTTTGTATGGTAAACCTGGTATTGGTAAAACTAGTATTGCTAGTGCTATTGTTGGAGAACTTAACATAAAATATAAGTTTTTAAATGCTACAATTAATAATAAAAAAGATTTTGATATTGCGATTGAAGAAGCAAAGATGTATGGAACAATGATACTTATAATTGATGAACTTCATAGAATGAATAAAGATAAACAAGATTTGCTTTTACCTTATATTGAAAATGGTTTAATAATTTTAATTGGTTTAACCACTAGTAATCCATATCATAAAATAAATCCTGCTATTAGAAGTAGATGTCAAATATTTGAATTAAAATCTTTAACTGAAGAAGATATTATTAAAGGTTTAAGATTGAGTTTAAAATATTTAGATGATATAAAAATTGATGAAGAAACACTTAAACATATAGCTGGTCTTAGTGCTGGAGATTATCGAAGTGCGATTAATTTATTAGAAATATGTTATTATTCTAGTAATGATAAAAATGTAACTATTGATTTAGTTAAAAGTATTAATGACCGGCCAGTGTTTTTTCATGATAAAAATGAAGATGGTTATTATGATTCCTTAAGTGCTTTACAAAAATCAATTCGGGGAAGTGATGTTGATGCTGCTCTCCATTATTTAAGTAGGCTTTTATATGCTGGGGATTTAGATAGTATTTATCGAAGATTATCGGTGATTGTTTATGAAGATATTGGGCTTGCTAATCCCAGTTTGGGTCCAAAATTACAAGCTGCCATAAGTGCTAGTGAGTTAGTTGGAATGCCAGAGTGTGTTATTCCCTTAGGTGTAGTTGTTACAGAAATGGCTTTATCTCCTAAAAGTAATAGTGCATATTTAGCAATTAATGCTGCTATGACGGATATTTCTACTATTAATTGTGGTAGTGTTCCAAAACATATAAAGAATGGTAGTCCCGACTATAAATACCCTCATAGTTATCCTAATGATTATGTAGAACAAGAATACATGCCAAAAGAATTAAAAGGGAAAAAATATTATATTCCCAAAAATAATAAATATGAAGTTAATATTAATAAACTTTATAATGAAATGAAAAACAAGTAATTATTTTATACTTGTTTTAACTTGATTAAAAATATAATTTGCACATAAAATTCCTGCCGCATTAGGAACAAAAACCAAACTTCCAGGTGTTCTATCTCCTGTTTTTATTGGAACTTCCCTACTCCATATTACAGGAATATTTAAATTCATTTCATTTTCTTTACAAAGTTTACGTAATATTTTGGCAACTGGATCATAATCAGTTTTATTTAATGTTGTTATTTCCAATTTGCTAGGATTAAACCTATTACCTGTCCCTAAACAAGTAATCAGTTTAATCTTTTTTTCTTGAGAATATTTTATTAATTCTACTTTAGTAGTTATGGTATCACACGCATCAATAATATAATCTATTTTGTAATTATCTAAAGTATTTATATTATCTTTTGTTAAAAATTCATTTATGATTTCACAATTTATATCATTATTAATTTGTAAAACTCTCTTTTTACCTTCCTTAGTTTTTAGTTTACCGATATTTTCTTTATTAGATAAAATTTGTCTATTTAAATTACTTAGAGAAAATATATCATTATCAATTAAAATAAAATTTTCAATGCCAAGTCTTGCAAGAGTTTCTAAAGCACAACCACCTACTCCACCAAGACCAACGATTAAAACATTGGTTTCTTTTATTTTATTTAATAAATTAATATCAATTAATTTTAAACTTCTTTCAAACATTTCAAAAACTCCTTTTTTATTGTAAATAAAAACCCAAAAGATAGTATAAGCAAATATAACCCGCTTTCGCGTAGGTGGGCATCACATAAAACATTTTAGGATTCCAGAAAACTCACGTAGTCTAGCATTCAACACCATGTAATAATTAGATTCCCAAGTTATCATAAATAGCCGGATTTATGAAACTCATACTATTCTTCTAGGCAATTATATTATACCACATTATTAAGTAAGTGAGCAATAATTCTAATTTAATTT
>CAZYXO010000031.1:0-12755 GCA_964651315.1 uncultured Muribaculaceae bacterium | reverse complement strand
GCACGATAATAATTTATTTCATTACTCATTACACATCACCCACTTTCTAATTAAAATTAGTAAAATGGGAAACCACCTAACATATATTAAACACATCTATAATTAATATATCATTTAATACTATTAGTTGTCTATTTACTTTACGTAAATTAGACGTTTTTATTTTTTATTCATTTTAATAAATAATTTATGACTTGCTTTATCTATTTTTTTAATAATATTATTTATTATATAATCTGTTCTAAACATTATAATCACCAATAATAATTTAGCATAAAAAAAATAAGAAGTTTTGAATTCGACAAAACTTCTTGTTTTTTATTATTAATTTTTATTTATATAATATAAACCAATAGAAATAAATACTCCACCTAATATGTTACCAATTGTAACTGGTAATAAATTATTTAATAATAATGTACCTATATTACTAAATCCATTTAAGTATCCTATCGTTAAATAAAACATATTAGCAATGCTATGTTCAAAAGAACAAATTATAAAAGTAAATATTGGAATAAATATCATAAATATTTTTTCAATTGTACTTTTTTCTTTTGATGCACCAAATACTGCTAAACATACTAATATATTACAGAGAAATCCTAAAACTAATGCTTTCAAAAAAGATAAATTACATTTATTTGTAGCAATTTTTACTAAATAATTATTCATTTCAACATTATTATCTAAAACAAAATATAATAATACAGAAATAAATACAGCACCTATTAAATTACCTATAAATACTATTAACCAATTAATTAATAAATCTTTTAATTTAATTTTTTTATCTATATATGGTATAACTAATAAACTATTACCAGTAAATAATTCAGTTTTAAAAAGAACTACAAATATTAAACCAATTGGAAATATTAAAGCACTAATTAATTTCATTAAAGATGTATTATTTAAAGTATAACTTCCTACAATACTAGCATATCCAGCAAATGCAATAAACATTCCTGCTAATATTGCTAAGATAAATGTTGTTATTCTTTTATTATTAACTTTTTTAATACCTATTTCATTATAATTCTCCATACTACTTCACTCTTTCTTTAATTAATTTATTATCTACACGATATTCATTTATCCACTTATCATATTCTTGTAAATATACTTTTAAAGAATCCATAAATTCTTTATCTATCTCTTTTTCTTCTAAAATAAAATTTTTATATTCTTCTTGAAATTCTTCTGTTGAAAAATATCTTGTTATTTTATCTAAAATACTTGAATCAATATCATTAAGAAAAATATTAACATTACATAATATCGTTAAATATATAGGTATATTATTTTTCCTTAATACTTCAGCATAATAATAACAATCTTTTATGTATTTTAAATTCATTTCCCAACCTAAATTCTTTTCTTCTAAATCTTCTTTTTCCATAAATTTAAGTAATATTTGTTTATTATTCGGATAAGTGTGTAATAGAGATAATTTACCTAATCTTGTATATTTATATAGTAATTTAAATAATCTTTGTAACATTTTCTTATAAGTTAATCTTTTATATTTTTCAAATAATTTATCTTTACTCATTAATTTTATATCTTTTATGACATATTCATGTGATGTATCATAGTAACCTTCTTCTAAATAATTAGCATATAAACTAAACATTACTGTATTTAATTCTTTTTCAGTAAAAGGTGGATTAGTTATAAACTTTTCATCATTAAACAACATTCTTTTATTTCGACAATCAGCAAATAAATTAATTAAAGCATTTTGTAATTCTTTATTATTAATACTTTTTATTAAATAATTATTAATATAACTTCTTGGATCTAATGTTTTAACTCCATCTTCTACTTTATAAAACCTTTTCATTTCATTATTTTTATACATAGAAAATAGTTTGTGATACATCGTTATTTTTTTATTAATTAATCGATTATTCATTATTTCTTCTAACATTTCATAACCATTAATGTACGCTAAGTGTTCAATTAGAAAATAATCATGCTTTTCTAAATATACTTTTGCATTTATTTGTTCAAATGTATCTAGTAATGCATATTCTAAATCAATTAAATAATCGTTATTTTCTAAGGCTTTTTTCATGTCTAATGAATGGGACATTTCATGTGTTACAGTATATAATAACGTTGAATTTATTATATCAATATAACCTTTATTCTTTCTATAATCATAATTATTAGCAAATGGTTTAAGAAGCCTGTTATAATCGAAATAAAAATCCCAGTCACTATTAGTTGCTGCTGCATTAATTCCATTCTTTATTTCAATATTACCATTTATATTATTTTCTTTTAATAAAGTATTAGCGAAATAAAGTAGTAAAGTTACATCAATTATTTTATTGTTTTCTAAACAGTTAATTAATAGTTTATCACCTAAATTATCTTGTTCTAAAATATTTTGCATTTTCCTAACTAATAATTTTATTTTATCTTTGTTATTTTCATTTATTTTAAAATATTTATTATTATTAATAAATTTAGAAAATAATTCTATTATTTCGTTAATACAATTACCATTATAATTATCTAATAATATATCTAATCTATTATATTCTTTCTCCCAAAGTCCCACTAATTTCATACTTTACCTCTTATTTTTATAATTCTTCCATTATTGATTTTATTTTTTCTTCATTCCATATTTCAATATTTAACTTTATTGCTTTTTCATATTTACTACCTGGATTTTCTCCTAAAATTAAGACATCTGTTTTTTTACTTACACTGTCTATTACAAAACCATTATACATTTCAATAAATTTTTTTATTTCATCTCTTGTTGCAAAAGATAATGTTCCAGTGATAACAAATTTCTTACCTGTTATTAATTCATTTTCTTTCTTTTCTTCTCCTAAATAGTTCATATTAATATTTATTGCTTTTAATTTATTTATCAGTTCTATATTCTGAATATTGCTAAAATAATTAACTATATTTTTAGCAAGTATTTCACCAATATCATAAATATTCATTAATTCTTCATAACTTGCATTAATTAAATTATCGATATTTTGATAAATACTTGATAACATTGTTGCTGTTTTTAAACCAATACCAGGTATTCCTAAACCAAATAGTAATCTTTCTAAACTATTTTGTTTGCTGTTTTCGATTGCTTCAATTAATTTAGTTACTGATTTATTTCCAAATCCTTCTAATTCAATTAATTCTTCTTTATAATTTTTTATATTATATATATCAACAATATTTTTTAAGAAACCATAATTATAAAATGTTTCAACTATTTCTTCTCCTAAACCTTCGATATTCATAGCATTCCTTGAGCAAAAATGAATTAATCCTTCTATTTTTCTGGCATTACAATTATCATTTGGACAATAAAAATCTACTTGTCCTTCTATTTTTATTAATTCTGTATCACATATTGGACATTTTGTAATCATATTAATAACTTTTTCTGTTCCAAGTCTTCTTTCAACTACTGGGTATGCTACTTCAGGTATTACATCTCCGGCTTTACGTATAGCAACTGTATCTCCTATACGTAAACCAAGTGAGTTTATATAGTCAATATTATGTAAAGTGGCTCTTCTGATAGTTGAACCTGCTACGATGGCTGGTGATAAAACTGCATTTGGTGTTATTTGTCCTGTTCTGCCAACTGTATATATGACATCTTCCAAAGTTGTTAATACTTCTTCTGCTGGAAATTTATAAGCAGTAGCCCATTTTGGATATTTAGATGTGCTTCCCAGTAATCTTTGATCACTTAATTCATTTACTTTAATTACTACACCATCAATATCATAAGGTAATGTTTTTCTTAATTTTTCTGCATTATTGATAAATTCAACTAACCCTTTTACATCATCTACTAATTTATTATTCGGATTTGTTACAAACCCTAATTCTTTCATAAATTCCAAAGATTCATAATGAGTTTTAATATTATAGTCACTTGGATTTGGTAAATGATAAATAAAATTACGTAAATTTCTCTCTTTTGTTATTTTACTATCAAGTTGCCTTATACTACCAGCAGCAGCATTTCTAGTGTTTTGTAATAATGGCAAATTATTTGCTTGACGTTCTTTATTAAGGCAATTTAAAGTAATTTTATCCATATAAATTTCTCCACGAACTTCAATATCTATTGCTTTAGTTAATTTATGTGGAATATCTTTAATAGTTTTAACATTATGAGTTATATCTTCGCCAACTGTTCCATCTCCTCTAGTTGCTCCACTTTTTAATATTCCTTTTTCGTATATTAAAGAAACACTTAAACCATCTATTTTAAGTTCACATACATAATCTGGATTAATACCTTCTTTACATATCTTTTTATCAAAATCTCTTACTTCATCTTCATTAAAAAGATTTGCCAAGGATAACATAGGCAATTTATGCTTTATTTTCGCAAATTTTTCAATGACTTCTCCACCTACTTTTCTTGTTGGTGAATCATCCATTATATATTCCGGATATTTACTTTCAAGTACAGTTAATTCTCGCAAATACTTATCATATTCTTGATCTGTTATAGTTGGATTATCATTAACATAATAGTTATGATTTGCTTCATTTAATATTTTAACTAAAAATTCAATTCTTTTTTTATTTTCCATAATGTAACCTCTTAAATTAATTATAAAGTAATAATTAAAAAAATACAAAGAATTAGACATAATTTAACAATTTATTTTTAAGTAGTTAAATAAATTAATAAAAACTGAAGGATTATAGTTACAATATTATGCTGATTTTTTTTAAAACGAATGATATAATACTTTTATAAATGAGGTGGGTATATGCCTAAATTATGGAGTTTTTCAACTACATTAAGAAGTCCAGATAGAATAATAGACTTTTTAAATGTGGCACTTTTAATTGAAGGACAAGTTTGGACAAATGAAATTCAAGAAAAATATCAGATATTATTAATCAAAAACAGAAAATATAGACCAAAAAATACCAATTTAAGTGATGAAAGCATTAATATACTTGAAGATATATCTATAGATATGAGTTATGAACAAGCAAAAAATATATTCTATGAAAAAAAAATATCAAGATCCTGCAATGAGAGGAAGAACTTCTTTTTCACATTTAAAAGATCTTGGATTAGCATATATTAATGATTTTAATAAAGTTATAGTTACTGATTTAGCTAAAAAGATAATAAAAAAAGAAATCGAATTTTCTGATTTCTTTGTAAAATGGGCTCTTAAATGGCAATATCCTAATCCAACTTCAAATGATTTTGTGGATGGTTATAATATTAAGCCTTTAATAGGAGTTATAAAATTAATCGATAAAGTAAATAATAAATGGTTTCTATTAGGACATGAGCCAGTTGGATTAAGTAAAAATGAATTTTCTATTTTTGTACTCAGTTTAATTAATATTAATGACATAGATAAACAAGTAGATAAAGTAATCGAATATAGAAATAATCTATCTAAATTAGAGATGAAAGAAAGAAATAACTACTATAAACAATATATAAAAGATAATCTTTCAGATTTTACAAATGCAACTCTCAAAAATATTAAAGATTATACTGATAATATAATAAGATATTTCTCTTTAACTAATTTAATTAAGAAAAGAGGAAATGGATATTATATAGATTTAGTTCCTTCCAGAAAATCATTAATTGAAGTTATTTTAAAAAATGAATCTGGTGCTTCAAATAACTTTAAATCTAAAAAAGAATATTTAGATTATCTAAATGATATAGAAAAACCAAATATTGAAATAAGTAATGAACAATTAGAAATAGAATATCGTTTGGAAATATCTAATTTAATTAATAATAATAATATCTTTAATGATGAAATTGATAAATTAAAAGACTATTCTTTGAAAGAGTTAATAATTTTAAAAAAGAAAATATTATACAAGTTAGAAAAAAATGATTATTTAAATGAAGTTGGTATAACCAAAATAATTAATAATTTAGAAAATATTAGAACACTTGAAATCCCTCCTTCGCTTGCTTTAGAAAAATGGGTAACAACTTCTTTAATAACTTTAAATGATGCAATTGAAATAAAACCAAATTATACATCGGATGATGAAAATAATATTTTATTTACTGCTCCTGCTGGTGCACCTGATATAGAATGTTATTATAAAGAATTTAATTTTATTTGTGAAGTTACAATGCTAACGGCTAGAGATCAGTGGCATAATGAAGGTCAGCCAGTTATGAGACATTTAAAGGACTTTATAGAACATTCAAATACAGAAAACAATTATTGTCTATTTATTGCTCCACAAATACACAGAGATACATTAAATACATTTTGGTATTCCGTAAAATATGAATATGAAGGATGCAAACTTAAAATCGTGCCATTATCTTTAAGAAGATTTGAAGAAATAATGTATGCATTAAGAAAACTATATATTAATAATAAAAATTTTAATAGAAATAATATAAAAGACTTATTTGACACCATTTGTAATGTTGATAACATTAGCGATTCTAATGAATGGTGGTCACATATTAATGAATCATTTGATGCTTGGAAAAATAAATTAATAAATATTTAAAAAGTGTTAAAGATAGATATACATTCTATCTTTTTTTTGTTATAATTAATTTAGCATAGTGATGCCGAAAATGGAAATGGAGAGTAAATTATGAAAATGATTAAGATAAATAATAGAAGATACATTGGTAGCAAATATAGAATGTTAAATAATATTTTAGATGTATTAAAAAAAGAAAAAATTAAATACTCTTCTTTTTTAGATTTATTTGGAGGAACAGGAATTGTTGGTGATTTTTTTAATGATGAGAAAACTGAAATTTATGTTAATGATTTATTAAAATCTAACTACTTATCATATCTTGCTTGGTTTGGTTTTGAAAAAGTCGATAAAACTAAAATTAGAAATTACATAAACAATTATAATAATTTGCATAAGTTAAGTGATAACTATTTTTCAATTAATTTTTCTAACACATATTTTAACAAAGAAAATTGTCAGAAAATTGGATATATAAGAGAGAATATTGAAGAAGAATATATGCAAAACAAAATAAATAGTAGGGAAAGAGCGATATTAATTACTTCACTTTTATATGCAATGGATAGGATTGCAAATACTGTTGGACATTATGATGCTTATCGAAAAAATGGCGATTTAAATAGAAATTTAGAACTATGTATGCTTGATTTAAAACCTAATAAAAATAATAAAAATAATAAAATATTTAATGAAGATTCAAATGAATTAGTTAAAGAAATAAATGCAGATGTTGTTTATATTGATCCACCATATAATTCACGTCAATATTCTGATGCATATCATTTATTAGAAAATGTGGCAATGTGGCAAAAAAATGAAGTTTATGGAGTAGCAAAAAAAATGGAAAGGAATGGAATTAAAAGTAAATATTGTTCTGTTTCTGCCCCACTTGCTTTTAAAGATTTAATAGAAAATATAAATGCTAAATATATAATTGTTTCTTATAATAATATGGGTACAAAAGGAGCAGGAAGATCACAAGCGAAAATAAGTGATGAAGATATTCTTTCTATTCTTGAAGAAAAAGGTAAAGTTAAGATATATGAAACTGATTTTAATCAATTTAATTCTGGAAAAACACATATTGATGATTTAAAAGAAAGATTATTTGTTTGTAAAGTTGGAAAATCTGGAAAGACTTTAAAACAACTTGAATCAGTTAATGATTGCCAAGTAAAATCGCCATTAAATTATACTGGGGGAAAATATAAAATATTAGAGCAAATTATGCCTTTCTTTCCACAAGAACTTGATTTATTTGTTGATTTATTTTCTGGTGGTTCAAATGTAGGTGTAAATGTTAGGGCAAAAAGAATTGTATGTGTAGATAAACAAAAAGAAATAATTAGGGTTATGAATTTATTAAAAAAATATGAAGATGGATTTATTATTGATAAATTAGAAAGAATTATTGAAAAATATAACTTAAGTAATTCTTTATTAAATGGTTATACACAATATAATTGTACAAGTGATAAAGGATTAGGCTCATATAATAAAAATAAATATCTTCAATTAAGAACTGATTATAACAACATGAAATGTGATTCAACAGAAAAGGATTTTCTTTTTTTGACTTTAGTTATTTATGGATTTAATAATCAAATTCGTTTTAATAGAAGTGGTGATTTTAATATGCCTGTTGGTAAAAGAGATTTTAACAATTCACTACGAAAAAATTTAAAAAGTTTTATTACAAAATTAAAAATACAAAATATAGAGTTTGTAAATTCTGATTTTAGAGAATATGCAATTGAAACTACCAATAATACTTTAGTTTATTGTGACCCACCATATTTTTTAGGCACAGCTAGTTATAATGAAAATGGTGGCTGGACTGAAAAAGATGAAAGAGATTTACTAAATTATTTGACGTTATTAGATGAGCAAGGTATCAAATTTGCTCTATCAAATGTCATCGAGCATAAAGGTAATAAACATAATTTATTAGAACAATGGGTAAAAGAACATAATTATAAAATACATTATATTAATTGTAATTATAATAATTCTAATTATCACAAACAAAAGGATAATAGTTATATAACAATCGAAGTATTAATTACTAACTATTAATTATTTATTATATAAAAAAATAAAGTCATTCCTAACTTTATTCATTTCCAAAATATTCTTTATACCAAACTAAGAACATATATATTGTCCATATTTTTTTATAATTATCTTTTTTATTCTCCTTATGTTCTATTAATAGTTTATTAATATATTTTACATTAAAATATTTTTTAGCATATTCACTATTAAAAGATTCTTCTATATTATTATAAAAGTCACTCTCTTTTATCCAATCTCTAACAGGTACGGGAAATCCTAATTTTTTCTTTTTATAAGATTCATTAGGTATTACTTCTCTACTTGCTTCTCTTAATGCTACTTTCGTATTTTCTTTTGTAACTTTATAATCAAATGGAAGTGAACTAGCAACTTTAAATACTTCTTTATCAATAAAAGGTACTCTACCTTCGACACTTGCAGCCATTGTCATTCGATCAGCTTTTTGTAAAATATCTTTAATTAACCAAAAGTTAATATCTATTGCTTGCATTTTAATTAAATTAGATTCATCTTTATATTCATTAAATACATCTTTAGTTATATCTTTATTCTTGATTGTTCTTTTATTTCTTAGGGCTTTATTACTTTCTTTTTCACTATATACACTACCTACTCCAATATAATAATCTTCTAACTTCTTACCTCTTCTAACTAAAAAGTTAATACCCCTTATTTCCGGTAATATTGAGCAAAATAGTGATATACCATGTCTTATAAAATAAGGTATTTTATTATAAAATGACATATCTACAACTTCTCTATATGTGTTATATCCACCAAAGAATTCATCTGCACCTTCACCAGATAAAACTACTTTTAAATCTTTTCTAGCAAGAGATGCAACAAAATAAAGAGCAACTGTTGCAGGATCACTAGTTGGTTCATCCATAAAGTACATTATCTTTGGTAAGATATTCATATATTCCTCTTTACTAATAATCTTACTAGTATTCTTTAAATTAAGTTTATTTGTTAAATCTTTAGCATAACTAGTTTCATCATATTTTTTATTTTCATAACCAACAGTATAAGTATTATCTGGTTTTGCTAAACTAACTATATAAGAAGAATCAATACCACTTGATAAGAAAGAACCTACTTCTACATCACTTATTAAATGTCTATTAACTGATTCTTTCATTATTTCAGATATCTTCTTAACAGATTCTTCATAACTTAACTTATTCTCTTTAAATTCTATTTTAAAATATCTTTTTTCAGTTATTTTATTATTCTTATAAATCAAATAAGTTCCAGGATCTAATCTATATACACCTTTAAAAAATGTTTCTTTTGTTGGAGTAAAACCAAAAGAAAGATATGGACCTAATAAAGATTTATTAAAAACTTTCTTAAAATCTGGATGTTCTAAAAAACATTTTATTTCGGATGCAAACATAAATGTTTTATCATTATGATAATAATACATAGGTTTTATTCCAAAATTATCTCGAACAATAAATAATTCTTCTTTATTTATATCATAAATTGCATATGCAAACATACCACGTAATTTCTTAACAAAATCATAACCAAATTCTTCATAACCATGTAATAATACTTCTGTATCACTTTTAGTCGAAAACTTATGTCCTAGTTTTTTTAAATCACTAGATAATTCAATATAATTATATATTTCACCATTAAAGATTACTACTAAACTTTTATCTTCATTAAACATTGGTTGATTACCTGTTGATAAATCAATTATCGATAATCTTCTATGTCCTAGTGCTATATAATTATCGATATAAAACCCTTCTCCATCAGGTCCACGATGTTTTATTTTATCAGCCATCTTTTTAATTATTTTATTGTCATTATTACTATTTGTATATCCTACTATTCCACACATATTATTTAAATATCTTTCTATATATATCTTGTTTTAATATATTTGTACTCATTGTTATTTTATTACTTACAATACTATTAATAGTACTTACATAATTTTCAGGTATTTCTTTATTAGTTGTTGCTTCAAATTTATTATTTGAAGCATAGTATTTACCATAATCACTTATCCATGAACGATTATTAAATATAGCAAGTCCTCCTTCAGTACTTAAAATATCTTTACCAATAAATAATCTACTATCATAGGGAAGACCAAATAAATTAAATATAGTTGGTAAGGCATCAATTGAACTACCTATTTTATCAACATTTACATTTTCCATATCACTATTCCATAAAATAAAATTACTTCGATTTATTTCAATAACACCATCTTTTTTATAACTTGCTGCTTCATTAACTTCTTCAAGTGATAAATCATATGGATAATGATCTCCAACTAAAGCAATAACTGTCTCCTTAAGTTTTCCAGCACTCTCAAGTTTACTTATTAATAGTTCCAGTGCTTTATCAAGTTCTACTTGCGTTGCTAAATAACCTTTAACTTCTTCACTATACGGTAAATCTTTAACTGATTCTTTATTTTTACGATACATAGCATTACCACCAAGAGTATATGACATATGTCCACTTACTGTAACATAATAAGTAAAGAATTTATCTTGATTAATAAATTTATCAGCAGTTGCTTTAATCATTTCAATATCACTTTGTGGCCATAATTTACAATTCATTAATTTCTCTAATCCATTATAACAACCCATAAAATTATCTAAACCAATACTTTTCAAATACTTATTTCTATTTTGAAAAGTATATGAATTATTATGATAAGCATGTGTACTATAACCAGCATTCTTAAATAAATATCCTATACCCATAGGAAATGAATTACTACCTTTTCTCCAATAAGTATTTAAACCACTTAAATTAGGAATATTACTTGTAAGTATTTGATATTCTCCTCCAATAGTTGATAACATAACAGGTGTATAAAAATTATTAAATACAAATCCATTATTAACTAATTTATATAATGTTGGTGTTAAATCTTCTCTTACACCTATTTCATTAAAAGATTCACCCATTAATAAAATTAAATTCTTATCTTTAAAATAACCTGTATATTCATTTTGTTTAGTACCTGTATCATTCTTAAAATAAGTATAAATATTTTTAAGAGTACTATTATTAGTACCATTTATTAAACTATCAAAATCTATATCTAAATTATTATAATCATATACTATTTCAGTTGGTTCAGAATTATTTCCAGGAATTATATTACTATTACCTCCAGTACTTACTACTTCTTCAAAACCTAATATTGCTCTTTTAACATCTAAATAAGTACTTATCATAACACCCATTTTATCCATATTAAGACTATTATCATCTACTTTATAAAATAAATTATAACTAGAATATACTTTACTTTTATTTATTCTTAAAGAATAAATAAAACTAACACTAGTAATAATTAATATTACAAACATAATAATTAATTTCTTTAAACTCATTTGATTATTATTAAGTCTTTTTCTTAATATTATTCCTAATATTAATGGTATAAACATAAGTATTATGCCATAACTATTCTTAAGTATTTCTATTACTGTTTTACCTACAAAAGATGCTGCTTGATCTGCAAGTTCAAATAAATGAATAGAAAAGAATACTTCAAATATTTGTCTAAAAACAAACTCTAAACTAAACCAAAAACCTAATATACTTAATATACTAAAAATAAATATATTATTTATTTTTTCACTTTTAAACATTTTACTTATTATTGTAAATATAATACTAAGTATTAAACTAAATAATATAATATTAATTAAACCTACACCAAAAAATTTCTTAAATATTAATAATTTAAAAGTTATTTCTAAAAACATAATAGATAAAAAATAATATAAGGTTAAATATAAATTCTTCTTCATAATTTACTACTTCTTTCTTATATTATTCTACCATATTATTAAAATCTAATGTATATATTTTTATAAATTATATTAAATATATTTATACTCCTACAACATATGGATCATATTTAGTACCTGATCCACTTATAATATAAGTGTCAGATACTAGATATATAGTGGGGCGAGCGGCATAGGCATCGGACGCGTAGTAGTTGTTCAGGTACCCGTTGTAGTTCCAGTGAAAGACGTAGTAGGAGCTGGACGAACGCGGCGTTATTGTCCATTCATATCCTTTTGTCATTAACCAGGCATTCCCTCCGCATGCACTAGTACTATAACTTCCTAAATTAACTCCTGTTCTCGAACATGATGCACTAGGGACAGAATATCCTA
>CAZYXO010000030.1:0-12973 GCA_964651315.1 uncultured Muribaculaceae bacterium | reverse complement strand
TTCCTCATTTCTTTTTATGTTTAAATAATATATCTGTTCTTAATATTAAGAATAAGAAAATTATCATTAATAAAACATATAATAATATCGATAATTTTTTATCTCCTAAAACAAATAAAATTGATACCAAAGAGAATAAAATATTAATTGTATAAATAACTAATACAGCACTTCTTTTACTAAAATTCATTTTTAATAATTGATGATGTAAATGCTCTTTATCTGGTTTACCAACAGATTCTTTTTTTAATATTCTTCTTATAATTGCTAAAATTGTATCTAATATAGGAATAGCAAGTAATACAATTGGAATTACTAAACTAGTTATTGTTGTTACTTTATAACCAATTAGTGCTATTACTGCAATAATGAATCCTAAGAATTGACTTCCTGTATCTCCCATGTATATTTTTGCAGGTGGAAAATTATATAATAAAAATCCAAGTGTTGAACCTAACATTATTAAAGATAAAATAATATCTAATCCACCAAATTTATTTAGAATTATACCAATAATTGCAATAGTTGCAAAATAAATACTTGATATGCCACCTGCTAGTCCATCTAATCCATCTATTAAATTTATTGCATTTGTTATTGCTACAATAAAGACTATTGAAACAATATAATTCCAAGGATTTGTTAATACAAAATTAAGACCAAGTAAAGTAATTTTACTCATAAACATTTGGCCATAAAATACTACTATACATGCTGCAATTATTTGCACCAATAGTTTATATCTGGCTTTAATTGGTTTTATTCCATCTATTATTCCCATCATTATTAATAAGAAACTGCCAATTAATATTGATAACATTCCAATACTTTGATCACCAAATAAAATGTAACCAAGTAAAAATGCTCCATAAATTGCTATTCCACCTTGTGTTGGCATCGGTATTTTATTTATTCTTCTTTCATTTGGTTCATCCATTGCTCCAACATGTTTGGCAATTTTCATGGCAATTGGAATTAAAAATGCACTTGCTACAAACGTAATTAATAAAATTAAATAAATATTATGATTATTCACTAATATATTCATTTATTACACCCACTTATCTATTAATTATTATAACCTAAATTTCTTTAATAGTAAAAAACATTTCTATTAAATGTAAATAAAAGTTAATTTAAATATATTCTATTGGAACATAATAATTATTATCATCAATAGCTAAAATGTTTTTACATAAACATAATACGGTTCCCGTTCCTTTTTCCATTTCAAACTTATCAACAACATCAAAATTTTTAATTGCATCTTTACCAGGATTAGCACTTTTCTTTATTTCAACTGGATAAACCACATTATTATCTATTATTAATAAATCTATTTCTTTTTTAGCACCATCACGATAAAAATACAAATGTTTTCTGGGATCTACTCCTTTATTTGTATACGACTTAATAATTTCAGTTATAATATACGTTTCAAAAATTGCTCCACTATAAGCACTTTTTTCTAAAATTTTTGCATCTGTATAACCCGTTAAATAACATGCAAGCCCCGTATCCATGAAATAAATTTTTTGATGTTTAATCGCTCTACCAACATTATTATTTGTATGTGGCTGTAGTAAATATATAATGCCAGTATTTTTTAAAATAGAAATCCACTCATCAGCAGTTTTATTATCAATCCCTACTTCTTGTGAAACAGTATTGCAATTAAATTCCTGTGCAGTCCTTGCAGCAATTGAAGATATAAACTTAATAAATTTGTTTTCATCCTTTATGTTTATAATTTTTCTAACATCTCTTTCTAAGTACGTTCTTATATATGAATTGTAGTAATTCTCGACAGGTATTTCTTTACCAAAATGTATTTCTGGATAACTTCCTTTTAATATTCGTGTAAAAATTTTGTTTATGGATAAACTAGGAAGTGGTTCTTTTTTCTTTAATATTTCTATATTTGGAATAAATTTTTCTTCTTTTAAATTTTCTAATTCTCTGGTAGTAAAAGCAAATAAGTCAAAAATTCCAATTCTACCAGACAATGATTCTGTTACATCTTTCATTGTTTGAAAAATTTGGCTTCCAGTTAAATAATACATTGTTCCAGTTTCTTTCTTATTATTAAACATTTCATTTTTTCTTGATTCATCCACTTTAATTTTAATATAAGATAACAACTTTGGAGCATATTGAAACTCATCAATTACAAGAGGAATCTCATAATTACGTAAAAATAATTCTGGATCTTCATTTGCTTGAGTTCGCAACATTAAATCATCAAGAGTTACATAATTTATTTTTTCTTTAAAATTATTTGTAAGATAATTTAATAATGTACTTTTTCCTACTTGTCTAGGACCAGTAACCATAATTACTGGATATTTTCCAATATATTCTTGTAAAGTTTTTTCCATAGTTCTATTTAAATATTTCATTTATCTCCATCTCCTTATATAATTATATCTTTAATTAAAATTTTTTTCAATACTTTTTATGCATTTTTGGAGTACAACTCCAAAAATGCATAAAACAAACATCAAAATTATGAATAAAAAAAATTATAATATTTATAATTTTTTAGTCCAATAACTTGTATATCCACAAGGTAATACTAAATCATTCTTAATGGATCGTACTCCAATTCCATAAGATGAAACATTACCTTTTGGTAAATATATTTTAAGTAGATTATCAACTATTTCTTTAGGAAGTCCTTCTGTATAACTATTTACTAAAAAGAGTAATGGTTTGTCACTTAAAAGTTTAGCACTTTCTTTAATTAATGTATCCAAGTTTTCTGTTAATTTCCAAACTTCTCCTTTAGCACCTCTACCAAATGAAGGTGGATCCATAATAATAACATCATATTTATTATTGCGATTTATTTCTCTTTTAACAAATTTTAAACAATCATCAACAATAAAACGAATAGGTTTATCTTCTAAATTATTTAGTTTAACATTTTCTTTAGCCCACTCTACCATTCCTTTTGATGAATCAACATGAACTACACTTGCTCCACTTTTTAAAGCAACTACAGAAGCAGCACCGGTGTACGCAAATAAATTTAAAACTTTAATTTCTCTTTTTTCTTTTTTAATTAAATCACTAATAAAGTCCCAGTTTACTGCTTGTTCAGGAAATAAACCTGTATGTTTGAAATTCATTAATTTTAATTTAAATTTAACATCTTTATAATTTATTACCCAGTTTTGCGGAACACTACTTTTAAATGCCCATTCTCCTCCACCAGTATTACTTCTTCTATATTCAGCATCATAATTTTTAAAAATAACATTGTTATTCCAAATAATTTGTGGATCTGGTCTAAGTAAAGTAATATTATTCCATAATTCTAATTTTTTACCATTATCCATATCAAGTAATTGATATTCTGTAAATTCATCACAAAATTTCATATCTTTTTCTTCTCTAAAATCGTTAACAATAATGGATCAATTAATTCTAAAATACCATTTATTAAGAAATAGTATCCTAAAATAAGTAATTTATTATCTGTATATAAATTAAAACATGTAACAATTCCAACTACAACAAATATTCCTAGAGCAATTACTTTATAAATCCACATTTTATTTTTACGATCATGATAATAATCACATTTATTTAATTTAACAAAACTTACTGCAGCAATCCATATAAACATGATTAATGCTAAATTAAAATAATTTTCTTTATAATCGATAAATAATATACCTACTAATATAAGTAAACTAATTATTCCAGTAAATAATCCTTCTGTATCTTTACTCTTTCTTGTTAAATAAAATTGTCCTAAATTAAATAAAGTATACCCACTAAATATAATTGCTAATATTAATTTAATATTAGTAATATTAAATGTTGGTAAAATTATTGTAATTAAACCAAGTATAATAAATAATGTAGCAACAATTATATCCACTAAATTTTTATTTTTCATAAACACACTTCTTTCTAAAATAATCTTAATATTTTTTTTATCATTAATCAAGAAAAAGTGTAAAAATTATTACACTTTATCAAATTGACTATTATACATTTTAGCATAATGACCATTTTTCTTTAATAATGTATCATGAGTTCCAGTTTCCACAATATTTCCATTATCTAATACTAAAACTAAATCAGCATTTTTAATTGTCGATAATCGATGTGCAATAACAAATGATGTTTTATTTTCTAGCAATTTATCCATTGCTTCTTGAATTAATATTTCTGTTCTAGTATCAACATTACTTGTTGCTTCATCTAATATCATTATTTTATTATTAGCAAGTATTGCTCTTGCAATACATAATAATTGTTTTTCGCCACCAGATAGATTACTTGTTTCTTCATTAATTATAGTATTATATCCATCAGGTAACGAACGAATAAAATGATCAGCATTAGCCATAACTGCGGCTTTTATACAATCTTCATCTGAAGAAGATTCATTGCCATAACGAATATTATCAATTATCGAGGCATTATATAGCCATGTATCTTGTAATACCATTCCAAATATACTTCTTAAACTTGCTTTAGAATATTTTTTAATATCAACATTATCAATTAATATTTGACCATCAGTTAATTCGTAAAATCTAAGTAGTAATTTAACTAATGTTGTTTTTCCTGCACCTGTTGCTCCCACAATCGCTATTTTTTGTCCTTCATAAGTTTTAGCACTAAAATCATGTAAAACAATTTTATCTTTATCATAACCAAACTTAATATTTTTAAATTCTATATTAGTTTTTAATTTTTTCAAATTAACTTTTTCTTTACCTTCATCAATTTCTTCTTCTAATGATAAGAAATTAAATACTCTTTCACTAGCAGCAGTCATTGCTTGTAACATACTAAATACTTGAGATATTTCACCGATTGGTTCTGTAAAATTCTTAGAATACTGAATAAATGATTGTAAAGATCCAATATTCATTCTTCCTTGAATTATATTGTAACCACCTAATATGGCAATAACAACATATGTTAAATTTCCAATAAAGTTCGTAATTGGATGCATAAGTCCGCCAAAGAAACCACTTTTCCAACTTGCACGAGCAAGTTTTTTGTTATTCTTTTCAAACTTATCCAACATTTCATTTTCAGCATTAAATACTTTTATTACTTGATGATTAGAAAACATTTCTTCAATATTTGAATCAACATCTCCTAAGGAATCTTGTTTATTTTTAAAATATTTCTGACTTTTTTTAACAAGTAATGTTCCTAAAAATGCCGAAACTGGTAATAATAATAAAACTAATAAAGATAATTTGACATCAATAGTCATCATCATTACAAATATTCCAATTAACATAATAATTGCTCCGAATATTCTACTTGCACTTTGATTTAATGATGCTTCTATTGTATCAACATCATTTACAATTAAGGATAGATTATCGCCAACGTCTGATTTATCAAAATAAGACATTGGTAATTTAGTTATTTTATGAGATATTTCTTTTCGTAAATGATATGTTACTTTATGACTTATTTTACTCATAACAAAGTTTTGAATAAAACTAAATATTGATGATGCCACAAACATAACTAATAATATTAATAAAATTATTTTGATTCTGCTAAAATCCATTCCACCTGTTCCATTTATTTTGTTTAATACTCCATTAAATATTTCTTGAGTTGCATTACCCATTATTTTAGGTGAAAATATCGCAAATACAGTACTTAATACCGAAAAACATAATACCATTAATAAACTTATTTTATATTTTAAAACATAGTTAAGTAAATTGTTAATTGCTTTTTTGAAGTTTTTCGGTTTATCATATTTTATTCTTGGCATTATAATTCACTCTCCTTTAATTGAGATAAAGCAATTTCTTTATAAACTTGACATTTTTTCATTAATTCTTCGTGAGTTCCTTTACCCACTAACTTCCCACCATCTAATACTAATATTAAATCAGCATGTAAAATTGTACTTATTCGTTGAGCAACTATAAAGACTGTGCTTTTTTTTGTAATATTTTTTAAATTTTTACGAACTAAACTATCGGTTGTAAAATCAAGTGCTGAGAATGAATCATCAAATATATAAAATTCTGGTTTAGCCGCTACTGCTCTTGCAATTGCGATTCTTCCTTTTTGACCACCAGATAAATTTTTACCTGCCTGACTTACTAGACTATTCTCTTTCTTTTCTAATTTACTAACAAATTCATCGGCTTTTGCCAGTTTTAATGCTTCACTAACTTCACTCATTGTTAAATCTTTTTTGCCTAATTTAACATTTGTAGCAATCGTTCCATTAAATAAACTTGATTTTTGTGGTACATAACCAATTTTATCTCGTAAATTTTTAATATCAACATATTTAATATTTTTTCCATCTATTAAAATACTTCCACTAGTTACATCAAAAAATCTTGGAATTAAATTAACTAATGTACTTTTTCCACTACCAGTTGTTCCGATAACTGCAACAGTCATCCCTATACTCGCTTTAAAACTAATATTTGATAATACATTTTCTTCAGCATTGGCATATTTAAAACCAACATTTTTAAATTCAATTTCCCCTTTTAATTCTTTATCAAATTCTTCTGGATAAACAGGATTAGTTACGCTATTTTTTGTTTTAAATATTTCATTTATTCTTTTAAATGATACAATAGCACGTGGTAAAATAATCGCTATTAAACTAATCATAATAAATGATATTAATACTTGCATTGCATAAGTAAGTGTTGCTACTAAATTACCTATTTGCAAAGATCCTGCATCTATTTTCTTTGCTCCATACCAAATAATTAAGATACATATGACATTCATTATTAACATAATAAGTGGCATTAATGAACCCATTATTCTTGTAACAAATAAATCTTTTTTAGTTAATTCTTTATTGGCTTTATCGAATTTATCCGTTTCTTTCTTTTGTGTTCCAAAAACTTTAATAACTGGAAGTCCAGTTAATATTTCTCTTGAAACTAAATTTAATTTATCTAATAATGCTTGAATTTTCTTAAAACTAGGTACTACAAATATAAATAATAATATCATAACAACACACATTGCTAATAATCCAATACCGACAACATAATTAAGTCCATTATTTGTTAATTTTAAAAATGCCCCAATACCTAAAATAGGTGCATATAAAGCAATTCGGAAAAACATCATAAAGAATTGTTCAATTTGCATTAAATCATTAGTTGATCTTGTTATTAAACTTGCTACACTAAAATCATTAAATTCTTTTGCTGAAAAACTCATTATTTTTTCCACTAATTTATTTCTTAACATAAACGTAAATTTACTTGATGCTTTTGATAATAAAAAATCAAATAATATTGCTGCACTTAAACTAACAATAGAAATAATTAACATTATAATTCCATTTTCAACAATATAATTAAATTGATATTTATCTAAATTAATACCTACTGTTTTATATTCTTCTTTAATAAATAAAGCATTATATTCTTCTCTAATACTAGGATCCATTACATTTGTTGATTTTTTTAATTCTTTAAAGACAGTTTTCGCATAAGTTTCTCCACCATTATTTACTGTATCAAGCAAATTAGTATCACCAACTATTGTAATTTTAAGAAGTCCTGCAATTGTTTCATCATTAGTTGCAAGCATTCCTACTACTGCTATATTACTTTCTAAAACTTTATCTAAATTATCTATTGTTTCTTTATCAACATCTTTTAAAACATACAAATCAGTATCCTTAAGTATTGGATACTTTTTTAAATATTCCTCGTATTCTTTCTTTCTTAAACTTTCTTCACTTATTAATTGATAAGAATTTTTAATTAAATCATCATGTTTATCATCAATACTTAATAATAATCCTTCATAATAATTTTTACGCATCACTTCTGGTACATTAGAGTCTACACCACTTCTACTTATCCCATTATTAATAATATTTGCTGTATAATCAGGTAAACTTAAATCACAATATGCTTGTAAAAACAACAATATTACAATAAATAATATTGGAATACTTAATTTTCCTAAAATTTTGCTAACTATTTTCATAAAGTCCTCCATCATGCAAACATTATTTGCAACAATACTTATTATACATTAGGAAAATGCTATAAATCAAGAATTTAATAATTTTCTCTCTAAATTTTCACTATTATTTCTTTTTTCTGTCATATATTGATTAATTATTTTTGCTGCTTTTGGATCTAAATGTTTTATATACATTTGAAAATACATATTATTATACCATTCGGGTATTACTTGATTTAAATGATTTAACGCCGAAATAAATTCATAAATATTATTTCTTTTATGAAAATCTATTTTATCATCTAAATCTTTAAAAAATAAGACTGTTCTAATTCCATTATACATGGCATTTTTTTCATAAGACATTATAAGTTCTGTATTTGCTTCAATATCTACTATTTCATAATAATTTCTTTTTTCAGTAATGTTTTCTTTTTTTCGTGAATTAATAAATACTAAATAGTTTTCGACCATAATATATTTTTTTACTGCTTTCATAAACATAGTTAAAGTAAAATCTTCTTCATATTTAGTTTTTTCTAAAGAAAATCTAATATCACCAATTAAATTTTTATTAAAGAATGCATAATTAGAATCAAATTCTTCTTTTATTAATAATTCAAATAAATTATTTTGATTTATTGTTTTAGTTTGCATAATATTGTTTCGATTAAATAAACTAAGTTGTTGATGAAATGGCATTAATAAATCAGGATTTTCTTCAATATTTATTAATTTATTCACTTGTTCAAAATAATTATCTGGTATTATTGTCGATACATTAAAAAAAGTAATGTATTCTCCAGTTGCATATTTTAGTTCTTTGTTTTTCAAAACGTTTGCTTTTTCTGTGCTACGGCTTCTTAAAAATTTTGTTTGGACAGAATGCTCAATATAATAATCATTTATAATCCATTTAGATTTATCTAAAGAATTATTATCTAGTATTATCAATTCAATATTTTTATAAGTTTGATTGTCTATACTTTTTAAAAATCTTTCAATTATATCTTCACTATTGTGATTTATTACAATTATACTAAACCTTGGCATAAGCACTCCTCTTTAGTGATTACTATTATATATCATTTCATGAATTTGTCAAATTATTTAATTTCCAAATTGCATTCTTTATGATATGATTATTATAGTAAAGGGTTTGATTATGATGAATATCGACAAAACTATTTTTAAAGAATATGACATTAGAGGTAAGTACCCTACTAGTATTAATGAAGATTTTGCTCTTATATTTGGTAAAAGTTATGGATCTTACATTCAAAAAAATTATAATGGCAAAACTGTTATTGTATCCCGTGATAATCGTTTATCTAGTGAATCAATTTGTAATAATTTAATTAAAGGTCTTTTATCTACTGGTCTTAATGTTTATGATTATGGATTAATTACAACTCCAATGAATTATTATGCTAGATATTTAGAAAACTTACCAGGTATTATGATTACTGCCAGCCATAATCCAAGCGATGATAACGGTTTTAAGTTTAGTTTTGCTGGGATGATTAATGCTAAAGGTGATGAAATTCGTGATTTACTGGATTTTACTTTAAAAGGTGAATTTTTAACGGGTAATGGAACAGTTACTAACAAAGATATTACTGATAAATATTTAGAATATATGCAAAGAAATATTAAGATTAGTTCTAATAAGCCAAAAATTGTTCTTGATTGTGCTAATGGAATTACTGGTATAATTGCTAGAAAAGTTTTTAGTTTATTTAATTTAGATTTTGAAATTATTAACGAAGAATTAGATGGTAATTATCCTAATCATCATCCAGATCCAACTATCGAAAGTAATTTAACACAATTAAAAAATAAAATGAAAGAAGTTAATGCAAAGTTAGGTATTTCTTTTGATGGTGATGGTGATCGTGCTTCTTTTGTCGATGAATTTGGCGAAATGCTTGATTTAGAAAATTATATGATTATAATGATTCAAGATTTAAAAAATAATATTAGTAATAAAACTATTTTATATGATGTTAAATGTTCAAAATTTTTAGAAGATAAAATTAAAAGTTATGGACTTATTCCTTATGAATTTAGAACTGGTGCAAGTTATACGCATAGTGAAGTAATCAAAAAAAGTATTCCTTTTGGGGCAGAATATTCTTCACATATTTATTTTAACGATCGCGATGCTTGTTTAGGAAGTGGTATATATGCCTCACTTCGCTTAATTGAATTAATTTCTAAATCAAATAAAAGTTTAGCGAAATTAAATACAGAAAAAAACGAATATTTTTCAACTAACGAAATTAAAGTACCAACTACAAATGAGAAAAAATTTCAAATAGTTGAAAGAATTAAAGAATTTTGTTTAAATAAAAATTATTATGTAGTTAGTATAGATGGTGTTAAAGTGAAATTCAGTGATGGTTGGGCTTTAGTAAGAGCAAGTAATACTGGACCAAATATCACAATGCGATTTGAAGCAACTACAGAAATTGGTTTAGAAAACTTGCAAAACTTATTTACAAAATTGGTTAATGAATTAAATAAATAGTATAGAAATGTGTGGTTTGCAATGAAAAAAAAGAAATTTGCTGAAGGATTATGTCGAGAAAAAATATTTTTTGTTTTTATAATTGGTTGTTTATTCGGTTGTTTTTACGAAGAATGCTTAACGTTTTATTTTAAATTAGTTAATGATCAACCTTTATTTTGGGAACTTAGGCGTGGTGTTATTTTTGAACCCTATTCGCCCGTTTATGGTTTAGGTGCTATTTTAATGACAATAGTATTAATTAAAGATAATAGGCCTTTATGGAAAACATTTTTGTATGCATCTTTACTTGGTGGTGGCACAGAATATGTAATTTCTTTTTTACAAGAGACATTTATCGGTACAGTATCATGGGATTATAGCCATAAATTTTTAAATATTGCTGGTAGAACAACTATTCCTTTTATGTTATTCTGGGGATTACTTGGAATAGTATTCGTAAAAATTATTTATCCTTGTATTTCTGATTTAATTGAAAAGTTACCTATTAAAATTGGTCAGATGATATTCGTTATTTTAGCAACATTATTTATTTGTGATGCAACTATATCATGGACTGCATTATATCGTCAGACATTAAGAAGAAAAGATGTACCTGCAAAAACTATTGTCGGTAAATTCTATGATAAATATTTTGATGATAAATTCTTAAAAAAATATTTTGGTAATATGGTAGTTTCTGAGGAAAAACCAT
This sequence comes from uncultured Muribaculaceae bacterium, assembly GCA_964651315.1. Classification (GTDB taxonomy): domain Bacteria; phylum Bacillota_I; class Bacilli_A; order RF39; family UBA660; genus CAZYXO01. Next base: position 1,790 of record CAZYXO010000030.1, on the reverse strand, counting down.
GAATATATTTTATATTATTAGTGCAATTTTAATATTTGCAGGTATTATCCTCCTTATTATTACAATTATTTTAGATAAAGATAAAAAGAAAAAAAATAAAAAATTAAAACCAAATGAAAAAACTAATTATGCTATTTTAATTCCAGCAAGAAATGAATCTGCTGTTATTGAAAATTTACTTATAAGTATTAAAAAACAATCATCTCTTGATTCAACTTATATTATTATTGAAGATGAAAAAGATCCTACTGTTAAAATTGCTAAAAAATATCATGCTAATATTTTTGTAAGAACAAATCTAAATAATAGACGAAGAAAAGGTTTTGCCCTAGATGAATGTCTTAAAGAGATTCTTAAAACAAAGAATTATGATTTATATTTTATCTTTGATGCAGATAATATCCTTGATGATAATTTTATTAAAGAAATGTTAGAAACATATAAAAAAGGTTATGATATATGTACAGGTTATCGGAATATTAAAAACGATATAAATAGTATTACTACTTGTTCTGGTTTAACATTTTCCATGATTAACGGTATTTTCAATCAATTTAAAATAAAAAACAATAAATCAATTATTATAAGTGGTACTGGATATTATATTAGTGGTAATTTAATTAATAAATGGCAGGGATTTCCTTTTAATTCTTTAACTGAAGATTATGAATTATCTTTATATTGTGCTAATCATTATATTAATACTTATTATAATGAAAAAGCAATATTTTATGATGAACAACCTACTTTACTTAAAGTTTCCAAAAAACAAAGATTAAGATGGATTAAAGGATTTTTAGATTCAAGAAAATTATATATTAAAAATATTAAAAAAGATTATACAAAAATTATTGGCATAACACCTTATTTATTAGTAATTTTTGGTGTAATAGTATTTTTAATTACTTTGTTTATTGAATTATTACTAAAAATAATATCTGGTTCTTTATTAATAAAAAAATACTTATTTTTATTCTTAATATTCCCATTAATTATTTATATTGTTTTATTCATTTTTACTTTTATTATTGTAATTAATGAAGATAATAAACTTAATTTATCCTTTAAACATAAAGTGGTTGCATTATTTTATAATCCCCTATTTTTAGTTCAATATATTCCTTTATTTTTTAAATCTTTATTCGTGAAAGAAGTGAAATGGGACGCTATTAAACATAACAGTAACAAAAAGCCTTGATTATTCAAGGTTTTTTTGATATCATTGATATGTTCTTATGGCGGAATTGGTGAAGTGGTTAACACGCCAGATTGTGGCTCTGGTATGCATGGGTTCGATTCTCATATTTCGCCCCATTGTGAAATCTGCTCGAACTTTTCGAGTTAAGATAAATAACTAATCCAAATTTGGGTTAGTTTTTTTGTTGTTAAAAGCTATCTTACTTTAAAAAGAAAGGATGGAAACAATGGTAAATATTATTAAGGAAGAAATTACATTAGAAGAATCACTTAAAAAGAAAATTGAGTTTATATGCAATTTTACTAATAATAAACCTACTATTATAAATGGTAGTATTAGAAAAATTGATAAGACTAATTTAACTTATATTGAACCACATAGAATAATTATTAATAATACTACATTTCTTGCTTTCAACTATTCTAATGAGATATTTATTGAAAATTTATCAAATAAGATAAAATTATCAGAACTAGAAGATTATTTAAAGACTATCTAAATACTACTATTCCCTGAATAAGGAATTGACATTTTCTTAAAAAGTGATATTATAAATAACCAATGAAAGAGGTATGCTCTAGAAATGGAGGTA
>CAZYXO010000029.1:0-13302 GCA_964651315.1 uncultured Muribaculaceae bacterium | reverse complement strand
AGAGTAGCTATGACTAAAAAATCAATGACTCCAGATTTATATGAAATATTAAGAATACTTGGAATAGAAAGAATAAAAGAAAGAATTAATTTAATTTAAAAAATTCTTTCTTTTTTTCTTTTAAATAATAAAAAAATTATCTTTGTTTTATTTCATTTCTATTATATAATTAAAATAAAGTGGGAAGATTATATGATATTATGGCAAATAGTTTTGTTAATTATAGGTTTTATCCTTCTGATTAAAGGTGCAGATTATTTTGTTGATGCCATAAGTTCGCTCGCAATTAATTTAAATATTCCTAAAATAGTAATTGGTATAATTATTATTGGATTTGGAACTAATACACCAGAACTTGCAATTGCGATTAAATCAATATTATCTGGTAATAGTGATATTATTATAGGAGAAGTATTTGGTAGTAATATCTCAAATATACTATTAATATTACCTTTAGGTACATTAATAACACCATATGTAATAAGAAAAGATACTTTAAGAAAAGATTTACCATTTTTAATGTTAATTTCAACCATTATGTTAGTATTATTTTTAGATATGACTATTGCAGGACCACATGTTAATCAAATAACTAAAGTAGATGCTATAGCAATATTAATATTTTTTGCTATATTTCTGTATTATACAATTAGTGGAGCAATTAAAAATAAAGAAAAAACTACAAAAGAAAAACCAAAATATAAAGTAAGAACAAGTATAATTATTGCTTTTATTGCATTACTTTCAATAATTTTGGGAAGTAATTTAGTAGTAAATGGTGCAGTATATTTAGCAAATTTCTTTGGTATGACAGAACGTTTAATAGCACTTACAATAATATCTTTAGGTACAGGTTTACCAGAAATAATTATTACGATAATATCTGCTAAAAAAGGTGAAACAGATTTAATAATTGGTAATATTTTAGGAAGTAATATTTTTAATATATGTACAGTACTTGGTTTAACAGTACTAATATTTGGTAATGTTACTTCAACTAGTTTTAATTATATTGATGTTATATATTTAATTGGTAGTGCACTTATTTTATATATTATTTCTATGACAGATTCTAAAATAACTAAAAAAGAAGGAATATTATTGTTATCTTTATATGCATCTTACTTTATTTTAATTTTATTAACATAAAATTATTTTAAAATAATTAATAAATCAGTTAATTTTGTGGTAAAATAATGGCTGGTGGTTAATATGTTTGAAATAAATGATTTAACAGTTAGAGTAGATAATAAAATTATTTTAGATAATTTATCTTTATCGATTAAAAAAAGTGAAATACATGCCATAATGGGTAAAAATGGAACTGGTAAAAGTACAATATGTAAAACTATTTTAAGAGATAATTTATATCATATAGATAAAGGTATAATAAAATATAATGATATTGAAATAAATAACTTAAATACATATGAAATAAGTAAATTAGGAATATTTTTAATAAGTCAAAATCCAATAGAAATAAAAGGAATAACTAATGCAGAATTATTAAGAACAAGTATGAATTTAAATAATGAAAAAAAATTATCAATATTTGAATTTAATCAAAAAATGGAAAGTATTTGTGAAAAATTAAATTTACCAAAAAGTTTTATTCATCGTGATATTAATTATAATATGAGTGGTGGAGAAAAAAAGAAAAATGAATTATTACATTTATGGATGTTAGAACCTTCATTTATTATTTTAGATGAAATAGATTCAGGTCTTGATGTTGATGCATTAAAAATAGTTGCAAATTCTTTAAAAGAATATTATGAAATGTTTAAACCTAGTATTTTAATAATAACTCATCATAAAAATATACTTGAATACTTAGAACCAAGTTATATCCATGTACTTGATAATGGTAAAATAATTAAAACTGGTGATAAATCTCTTTCTTCTATAATTGAAGAAAAAGGTTTTACAAAACTAGACTAATAAAGTAAGTGAGAATTAAAAACATGAATAGTATATGTATAGATAGTAAAAAAGTAATATTAGAAATTAAAGAAAATACAAATATAACTGAAGTTAAAAATATAAATACTTATTTAGAATTAAATATTTTAGATAATGTAATAGTTAATTTAAATTCATTAATTAATTTAGAAAATAATCGAGAAATAATAATTAATCAAAGTAATAATAGTATATGTAATATAAATATGTCTTGTGTTATAAAAGATAATACGAAAATAAAAGTTATAAATAATATTAAAGGAAATAATAATAAAACAAATATAAATATTCGTATAGTAACAGAAAATAATGGTGATAATAAGACTGAAGTAATTTTAAATGTTTTAGAAAATACAAAAGATAATGTTATGAATGAAAACATTAAAGGTTTAATTTTAAATGATAAGAAAATTGAAATATTGCCAATAATGAATATTGATACTAAAGAAGTAATTGCAAATCATGCTTGTACTATATCATCTATTGATAAAGATTATTTGTTTTATTTAGCAAGTAGAAATATTAGTGAATTAGAAGCAATAAGTATGATAAAAAAATCTTTTTTACAAAATATATTTGCTGATGACTTTATAGGGGGTGAAAATAATGAATCGAAATGATTTTCCAATGTTAAAAGAAGATATAATTTATTTAGATAATGCTGCAACTAGTTTTAAACCAAAATGTGTAATTGATAAAATGACCGAATATTATGAAAAATATAGTGCTAATGCTCATAGAGGAGATTATGATATTTCTTATAAAGTAGATGTTGCTTATGAGAAAACAAGAGAACTTGTAAAAGATTTTATTAATGCTAAAAGTGTTGAAGAAATAATATTTACTAGTGGGGCAACTGAATCTTTAAATATGATAGTTGAAGGTTTCTTTAATAATTATTTAGAAGCAGGTGATGAAGTATTAATTACAACAAGTGAACATGCATCAAATGTTTTACCATGGTATCGTTTACAAAAAAATTTAGGAATTGTGATAAAGTTTATTCCTTTAGATGAATTTAATTACGTAACACTTGATAATGTAATTGCATCTATCACACCTAAAACTAAAGTTATATCGCTTGCTCATATTACAAATGTCATCGGAGATAAAAGACCGATTAAAGATATTTGTAAAATTGCTCATGAAAATAATATTTTTGTTGTAGTTGATGGTGCTCAAAGTGTAGCACATATTAAAACTGATGTAGAAGATTTAGATATGGATTTTTTAGCTTTTTCTGCTCATAAAATGTGTGGACCTACGGGAGTAGGAGTATTATATGGTAAAAAAGAATTATTAGAAAACCTAGAACCGATTAATTTAGGTGGTGGTATGAATGAGAATTTTTCACCTGATGGCGAAACACAGTTAAAAGGATTACCACATAGATTAGAAGCAGGAACTCCAAATATTGCTGGAGTTATCGGATTTTCTGAAAGCATTAAATATTTAAACAACATTGGTATGGATAAAATAAGTGAATATGAAAGGAATTTAAGAATTCAGTTAATAGATAAATTAATTAAAATACCTTATATTGATATTATTAATTTAGAAAGTGATAGTGGCATAGTAACTATTTCTGTAGAAGATATATTTAGTCAAGATGTTGCATATTACTTAAATAAATATAATGTATGTGTAAGAGCAGGTAATCATTGTGCTAAAATGTTAAAAAACAATATTGGCATCACAAATACTGTAAGAATTAGTTTATATTTTTATAATACAATTGAAGAAATAGATGCAATAGTCGATTTACTAAAAGATAAAGAAAAAATATTGAAAGAAATGATATAAAATGGATAATGAAACAAGAAAAGCAATTATAATGGATAATTATTTGAATCCAACTAACAAAGATGATCTTAATGTCGAAAATTATATTAAAGTTAATACTAATAATGAATCATGTATTGATAATTTAGATATATTTGTTTCCATAAAAGATAATGTTATAAAAGATATTCATTTTACGGGTGAAGCATGTGCAATATCTACTGCTTCAACTTCAATTATGATTAATAATTTAATTGGTAAAACAATTAATGAAGCAAATATTTTTATTAATAATTTTGAAAATATGATTGAGGAAAAAGAATATGATGAAAATATTTTAAAAGATGCTAATTGTTTTAGTGAAATATATAAGCAAAATAATCGTAAAACATGTGCAATATTACCATACAAAGGAATTTTAAAAGTAATAAAAAATTATGAAAAATAATTTATTTTATGCTATAACTCAAAAAAAGTCATAAATTTATTGACTTTTTTGGAGTTATAGTGTATATTTTAGATGGTGATAAAAGTGCAAAGAAAACTAATGAATACTTTAATAGAATGGAAAAATAATAAAAATCGTAAACCATTATTAGTTTATGGTGCAAGACAAGTTGGAAAAACTTATTTAATAAAAGAGTTTGGAAAAACTTACTTTTCTAATATTATTTATGTAAATTTTGAATCTAATCAGGAAGTAAATAAGATTATTAATACAAGTATCGAACCTAAATATATTATTAAAGAAATGGAAATCATATATAATCAAGTTATTGATAAAGAAAATACTTTAATTTTTTTCGATGAAATTCAAAAAAATCCTAGAGCAATTACATCATTGAAATATTTTTGTGAAAATGAGCCTGAATATAATGTTATAGGTGCAGGAAGTTTACTTGGTGTGCATATTAATAGACAAGGATACTCATTTCCTGTTGGGAAAGTAGATATTATTAATGTTTATCCTATGGATTTTGAAGAATTCTTAATTGCAACAAATAATGATATGTTAAAAAATGAAATAAAAAAATGTTATGAAACTAAAACAAAAATGGAAAATGTGTTACACGAAAAAGCATTACAATTATACAATGACTATTTAATTGTGGGAGGAATGCCTGAAGTTGTTCAAGACTATGTTAATAATAATTCGTTAATTAGTGTAGTAGATATTCAAACAAAGATAATCGAATCTTATAAAAATGATGTAACGAATTACGCATCACCTGCAGAAGCAAATAAAATTATTGCAACATTTCTATCTGTTCCCAATCAACTTGCTAAAGATAATAAAAAATTTCAATATAAATTAATTAGAAAAGGTGGATCAAGTAGCATTTTTGGTTACTCTATTGATTGGTTAGTTAATTCAGGAATTGTTAATAAGTGCTACAAAACAAATATTGGCGTTCCACTTAAAATGTATGAAGAACTAGATTCTTTTAAACTTTACATGAATGATGTTGGTTTATTAGTTAAATTGTCAGAATTTCCTTTTTATTTAATAAAAAATCAAGAAGTAGGAAATGAATTAATGATAGGAATGATTACTGAAAATTATGTAGCATCATCTCTATTATATAACTCTTTAAATTTAAATTATTGGAAAAATGATTATTCAAGTGAAGTAGATTTTATTTTGCAAACTTCTAAAGGCTTAATAATTCCTTTAGAAGTAAAAAGTAGTATTCATACTAAATCCAAAAGTCTTAACAACTATATTAAAGAATATAAACCAAAATTTGCAATAAGAGTTTCAAGCAAAAATTTTGGATTTAATAATTCAATTTGGGGAATTCCCTTGTATGCATTATTCTGTATTAATAAAGATAACTTAGAAATATAAACACTTAAAAACAAATATTAAAATTTGTTTTTTTCTTGAATTAAAATTACTTATACTTTATAATAAATTTTACTGGGGGAATAACCTATGGGACTGTTTTCTGTTTTAAAAAATAAATTCCAAAAAAATAATAAAAATGAAGAATATGAAAAACAAAATTTAGAAAATATTTTAAAAAAAGTAAAAAATCGTGGTGATATTATTTTAAATGATATTAATAACTTATTAAATGATTTAGATAAATATAAAATAAACTTAATAAATGAAAATATGTATAATCTTTATAAAAAGGAATTAGAAGAATTAAAATATCGTTGGGTAAGTGAAATATCATCTTTAAATGCTATAAATCAAAATTATGAATTAAAAACTAATATAATATTTAGAACAGTTAATTTAAGAACAAAATTAGATAACTATATGCATGAAATAGGTAATAGCGAATTAATAAAATATTTTATAGAAATTATTAATAAAACATTAAATGAATTATTAAATAATATAAAAAATAAATCACTTAAAGAAACAAAAGAAGAATTAGATAAAATATTAACTTATATTAATAATGAAGAATTAATAAATGATAATATTAAAATAAAAGAATTATATAATAAAACAAAATATGAAGTATATAAATATTATTATGTGGAAAATAAATTAAATGAAAAAATATATCAAAATGAAATAATTAGTAATATTGAATTATTTAAAGACTTTATATTAAGTGATATATTTACATTTTTAAATAATTGTGTAACTAGTAAAAAACAAGATTTAAAAAATAAAATAAATTTAATAATTGCTTTTGAAGATATAAATAATATAAATACTTTACAAAATTTATTTGCGTTAATAAATGGTTATACAAAGTTTAAGACAGAATATGAATATAAAGAATATATTTATAATCAAAATAATGATATAAATATTACAAAGTTTATTAATGATATAAAAATATTAAAATTAATTGATGAATATCGTTATAATTATTTTTTAGATCAAGCAATTGCTGTTAAATTAAATAAAATTGAATTAGAAGTAGTTATAAAAGAATTTAATACTTATATGGAAAAATATGGAATACCTGCTTTATATGGAAGTCAGATAAATACATTAAAATCGAGAATTGAACAAATAAAATTTAAAAGTTTTTCTGATAATGAAATTATAAATAAAGATAAATGTCTAAAACAATTTTTAGAAGTAAAATCATTAATTGAAAATAGTGAATATTTAAGAAATGCTTTAAATAACGATTTAATTAATTTTGAGTTATATGTAAAAATATATCGATTTTATTCTAATGATGAAAATGATTATTTAAAATTTAAAGATTTAATAATTAGAGATGCAAATGAGGTATTACAAGCAAATTTTGAAGATAAAAATAATATAAAAGATAAAATTGTCTATACTTTAAATCAAGAAATTAATATATTAAATTTAATAAAATTAGCAAGTTATGTTTCTTATTATCAAAATATATTTAGAGTACAAAAAAATGTATTGGTAAATTCAGAAACAAAAACTATGCCAGCAATTAATTTAATGAAATTTTATTTAGAAAAGCATAATGAAGATTTAGAAAATAAAGAAGCGATTGCAGCATTAGAATTTAATGTCTATGATACTTTATTTGCATCTACTGAAGCATCTTCAATTATAAAAATTAGCCATAGTGATAGATTTAATTTAATATTAAAAACATCCAAGGAAATAAAAAAAGGTAAAATAATTAGTCATTCTGAACCTGGTATGCGGTTAATTGATCTGTGTAAATACGATATAGCAATTGGTGAAACAATAGATATTAATAATTTATTATTTCATAAATTGTTTTATTTATCAGATTATATTTGTGTTTGTGATAATATATCTTATTTAAAAAATAATGACCATTGTAGATCAATCCTTGAAGAGAAGGGATTTATTATAGATATTAAAGACGGAAATACTCGTTATAGGACACACATACCTAATCTTACTATTCAGAATTTTTGTTTAGGTATATTAGTAGATAAATATTTAAGTATTATTAATAAAAAAAGTTTATTCAAAAAAATAGAATATATAATGCTTGAACTTGAATTTGATAATATTAATACTAAGAAGTTAATGGTAGAAACTGCAATAAAAAAAGAATATCTTTTTACTATAGATATAGATGAATTTTTTGAAGCCATAGATGTTTATTTTAAATTAGTTAAAGAATATTATAGAATATTAAAAATGGTTGATTTAGATTATACTATAAATGAAGAAAATGAAATAGATTTAATAAGAAAAAAGAAAATTTAACTAAAATATGAAATATTTGGTATAATATCCATATAAAGAAATGTTTTAAAAGATTGGAGAGATAAAAAATGATCGATATTAATCGAATTAGAAATAACAAAGAAGAAGTTGAAAGTGCTTTAAGAAAGAAAGATGAAACTATTAATTTAGATAAAGTTGTGGAACTTGACATTGAAAAAAGAAAATTAGGTACACAACTTGATGAGTATAAAAAGAGAAGAAATGAAGCATCTGAATTAGTTCCAAAAATGAAAAAAGAAGGAAAAGATGTTAGTGCTGTTGTTAAAGAAATGCAAGAACTTGGAGAATTAATTGCTAAAGAAGAACAAAAATATAATGAGATATCTAGTGATTTGTTTGATATATTAAGTTCTTTACCTAATATACCGGATGATGATTTACTTGCAGGTGGAAAAGAAAATAATAAAGTGGTGTCTACTTTTAAAGAAAAACCAGTTTTTGATTTTGAATTTAAAAATCATGTGGATATATCTAAAGACTTAAATTTAATTGATTATGAAAGAGGAGTTAAACTATCAGGTCAAGGAAGTTGGGTTTATACAGGAAATGGAGCATTACTTGAATGGGCTTTATTAAGTTTCTTTATTGAAGAACATATAAAAGATGGTTATACATTTATGTTAGTACCACACATGCTTAATTATGAATGTGGATATACGGCTGGACAATTTCCTAAATTTGAAAATGATGTTTATTGGATAGATGGAAGTTTTGATAAGAATGGCAAATTTTTATTACCAACTGCGGAAACAGCATTAGTAAATCTTCATCGTGGAGAAATTTTAGCAGAAAATGAATTACCAAAAAAATATTTTTCATATACACCGTGTTATCGTCGTGAAGCAGGAAGTTCACGTATAGAAGAAAGAGGAATAGTAAGAGGACATCAATTTAATAAAATTGAGATGTTTCAATATACAACACCAGAAAATTCGGATATGGCATTCGATGAACTAGTTAAAAAAGCAGAAAGTTTAATGCAAAAATTAGGTTTACACTATCAAGTAAGTAAATTAGCAGCAGGAGATTGTAGTGCAAGTATGACAAGAACTTATGATATTGAAGTATGGATACCAAGTATGAACTGTTATAAAGAAGTAAGTTCAGCATCTAATTGTCGTGATTATCAAGCAAGAAGAGGAAACATAAAATATAAAAATAAAGAAGGTAAAAATGAATTTGTAAATACATTAAATGCTTCTGGTTTAGCAACAAGTAGATTAGTTCCAGCAATATTAGAACAATTTCAACAAAGTGATGGAAGTGTTATAATTCCAGAAGTATTACGTAAATATATGAATAATATGGATGTATTAAGATAAAAGATAGGAGAGTAAGTTGTGGAACAAAGAACAAAATTACCGTTTATTAGAAGTTTTGAAGTATATTTTGATAATTATTTAAAATTACCTTTAGCAAAACAATTTGGAGATATAGTTACAAAAGATATTTGTAAAAATTTTACTTATTATGCATTTGCAAATTGTAGTACATTAGTAGAAGTTGAAATGTTGGCAATGAAAATAAGTGAAAATATTAATTCGCTTAATACAATATTAGTAGGAGATTTAATAAGAGATGCTTTTAATACAGAAAATGCAGTAGAAACAATAATGGCAATAAATCAAACATGTAAATTATTTAATAATGCTTATAAAAGTATGGAAAGTAAAAGTAATTTAACCATTAATGATATTTATCTGCAAAAAGAACAATTAAACAGTATGCTATTTAATCGAATGGAATTAGAAGAAAATGAAAGAAATATTCTTAATAAAACCTATTTAATTGAAGAAGAATTATTTTTAAAAGCATGTCAAAACTTAATGAATAAAACAGTTATTAGGTAAGAAAGAAGTTGAAAGTTATGCATTTACCAAATATGAATGATGCAAAAATAAGAAGTAAAAGTGAAGTAAAACATATAGAATTAGATAATAATCTTACTAATTCTTTTTTAGGTAAAAAATATTTTTTACGAACTTATGGTTGTCAAATGAATGAACATGATAGTGAACAAATAGCATGTATATTAGAAAATATGGGTTTTGCAAGAACAGATACAATAGATAATAGTGATATAATTGTTTTAAATACATGTGCTATTAGAGAAAATGCTCATGATAAAGTATTTGGGTTTTTAGGTAGATGTAAACATTTAAAAGATACTAAAAAAGATTTAATAATTGGCGTATGTGGATGTATGGCACAAGAAGAAAGTGTTATTGAAGAAATAATGAAAAAGCATTCATATATTGATTTGGTTTTTGGTACTCATAATATTCACGAATTAACTAATCTTATAATTGAAAAAGATAAAAAACAAAATATTGAAGTATATTCAATAGAAGGTAATGTATATGAAAATATCAATTATAAGAGAGATTCAAAATATACTGCTTGGGTTAATATTATGTATGGATGTGATAAATTTTGTACATATTGTATTGTACCTTATACAAGAGGTAAACAAAGAAGTCGTAAGTTAGATAAAATAGTTGAAGAAGTAAAAATTTTGAAAGAAAAAGGTTATCAAGAAGTAACTTTGTTAGGTCAGAATGTCAATGCGTATGGTAAAGATTTAGAAAAACCAGAAACTTTTTCTAAATTATTAGAAAGTGTTGCTAATACGGGAATAAATAGAATTCGTTTTGTAACATCACATCCGTGGGATTTTACTGATGAGATGATTAATACAATAAGCCAATATAAAAAAATTATGCCTTATATTCATTTACCACTTCAAAGTGGATCTGATAAAATATTAAAATTAATGGGAAGAAGATATACAAAAGAAGAATATATTACATTATTTAATAAAATAAAAGATACTATTCCAAGTGTAGCAATAACTACAGATATAATAGTGGGATTTCCTAATGAAACTGATGAAGATTTTAAAGATACCTTAGATGTTGTAAATACGTGTAAGTTTGATGGAGCATTTACATTTATTTATTCACCAAGAGAAGGAACACCAGCAAGTAAAATGATTGATAAAATAGATTTAGCAACAAAAGAAAAAAGATTACAAGAATTAAATATGATAGTTAATAATCATTCACTATACAATAATCAAAAATATTTAAATAAAATAGTTAAAGTCCTTATTCTAGGAATAAGTGAAAAAGATAATGACAAAGTATATGGTTATACAGAAACAATGAAACTTGTAAATGTTAGCAATGCTAAAGATAAAATAGGGGAAATTATTGATGTAACTATAATAGAGACGAAAAGTTTTAGTTTAGATGGAATATATAAAAACTGATAAAAATTATTTACCAGTTTTTTTCTTCTTTTTAGTAGTAGTTTTCTTTTTATTAGTTTTTAAATCTTTTCTATTTTGTTTCTTTATTCCATATTTTTTAGTTACTGGATCTTCAAAAACAAAACATTTGGGTGGCATTACAGTAAAGGTTAAATAAAAGATAAAAATAATAACAATACCTATTAAACCTATATAAGTAGCAAAAAAATTAACCATACGACCATTAATAATTATATAATTTAATAATCTTGATACAATAATTGCTATATAAAAAGTCATTATATCAACAACTAATATGGCTTTTTTAGTAAATAATTTATAACCATAAAAAACTAAAGGTATAAAAATAATTAAAGATAATAAACTAATAAAATTAGCAAATATAAAATTAGGTTTATGCCCCATAAATAATAGTTCTATAACTATCCAGACAAAAGTAGGAGTAAGTGCTATTTTAATATGTTCCCATGTACTTTCATTAACTGCACTAAATAATCCAATTATTTTTTCTTTTTTACTCCAGTCATATGTAAAATGTAAAAGTGTTCCTAGTAAACTTATAAATAATATACCACAAATAAGTGAAACCATAAAAATCTACCTTTCTATATTATTATATCAAGGATCTACTTCTTTTTGTAATTTTTCTAATTCTTTTTCAATCCTTTTAACAGCCTCTAATAAATATTCTACGTCATTACGACAATTTTGATTACTTTTTTCACCACTTGTATAATGACTACCCCCTCTTTTATGTTTTTTACTATTAATATTAATGTTGTAATTTTCTATTCGTTGTTCGATTAATTGTTGTTGAGCAGCACATGTTAAAACATATTGTCCTGCTAAAATAATCCAATTGCCAATTGAATTTTGTTCTGCAGCAGTAAAATCATCAACTAAAATTACTCCAGCCACAACAGCAATAATACTAAATATTTGAGGATCTATATTTGGGGGAAAACTTTTATTCATGGAATTACTCCTATTTAATTGTATTCATTAATATAAGAGTAATTTGCAAAATTAAAAATTAAATTATTTAAGTGTTTAAGAATATAACCCTAAAAAAACTTTTAGGAAAAATAAATTGGTATATTTGCAAAACTAAACATTTTCGTATATAATATATTAGCAAAGGAAGGTTTATATGCAAATAAACAATGTGGAATTAACGAATATTGCTGTAAGAACAAGTCAATATCCCGAAGATAATTTACCAGAATTTTTATTAGTAGGAAGAAGTAATGTTGGAAAAAGTAGTTTTATTAATAGTATTATTGAAAGAAAGAATTATGCTAGAACTAGTAGTAAACCAGGTAAAACAACTACTTTAAATTTTTATCAAAAAAACAAAAAAATGTATTTAGTAGATGTACCAGGTTATGGCTATTCTAAGAATGTTAAAAGAGATTCTAAAAAATTTGGTTTAATGATTGAAGAATATTTAAAAACTAGAGAAAACTTAAAAGAAGTATTTATGTTAGTAGACTATCGAATTAAACCTACTGAAGATGATATTTTAATGTATAATTTTTTAAAGTTTTATAATTTACAAATTAATATTGTTGCTACTAAAATGGATAAAGTGAATAAAAATGATCGAATAAAACAAGAAAAGATTATTAAAGATACACTTAAATTAGAAGAAAGTGTACCATTTATTCAATTTTCTTCTTTAACTAAAAAAGGTAAATCGGAAGTACATGATATATTAGAAAAATATAATTAATTAATCTCTATATTAGAGATTTTTATTTGCAAAAATAATTATGCATAATTTACGTAAAGTAAATAGACAACTAATAGTGTTAAAATATATTAATTATAGATGTGTTTAATATATGTTAGGCAGTTTCCTCATTTACTAATTTATTTTAGGAAGTGAGGTGATGATATGAGAAAAGAAATTAATTTTTTAAGAATCATAATCATTATTTTATTTATAATAGAAGTAATAAAACAATTTAAATAAAAAATGCTCTAACATAATAGTTAGAGCAAAATCTTTTATGGGAAATTGCTTAACTAACCAGAATTAAGCACATCCTTTTTTATTGTATGTAAAATTTCTCTTACACATACATAATACAATAAATAAGAAAAAAAACAATTCCGA
>CAZYXO010000028.1:0-13351 GCA_964651315.1 uncultured Muribaculaceae bacterium | reverse complement strand
CGTTTATCCAATCGGATTAATCACAGCAGATGAAGTAGCAATGGCTGGAGGATTAGCATTTACAAGCAATTCAGGATATTATTTATACACAGATCAATATTACTGGACAATGTCGCCGGATACTTTCTACAGTGGCTATGCGTTCGAGTGGCGCGTGACTTCGGACGGCTACCTGGACGGCAACGTCGTGGATAACAGTTACGGCCTTCGTGCAGTTATCAATCTGAGCCCTGACGCACCAATATCCGGGGCAGGAACGACAACTTCACCTTTTACAACAGAATAGTTTACGAATTGTAAATTAAAATAATTAATGTTATAAACTATTTAATAGTTTATATATAAATTATTGATGCATTTGCATCTATCCTAAAAATAGAACAACCTTAAAGTTGTTCTATTTCTTCTTTATTATCTTCAATTGCTTTACCAGTTAAAGCCTTTTTAATATCTTCATCATCATCACCAAAGTCTTCATCAATATCAATTATTCTTAATACTTCTTCAAAACTTGTATAACCATTAATTATTTTTTCAAGTCCATCTTCAAGTAGGGAAGTAACATTTTTTCGGTCATAAACTAATTTTCTTAATTCATTTTTTTTCATTCCATTAACAATAGCATCTCTTATTTCTTGACTAATTAATAAAACTTCATGAATAGCAATTCTGCCTTTATAACCTTTAATACATTCATCACAACCTTCATGATTTGCTGTATATAATTCATCAACATCTTTATTAATAGAAGTTTTAAATACTGCTTTTTCATAAGGTGTTGCTTTTGTTATTTTGCGACATTTTGGGCATAATTTTTTTGCCAATCTTTGACTTACTATCGCAGTTAAGGCACTACCAAGTAAATATCTTTCAACTTCCATATCTAAAAGTCTTTCAATAGTATTAAGTGAATTATTTGTATGTATTGTTGATAATACTAAGTGTCCAGTAATAGATGCTCTAACAGCAATTCTTGCAGTTTCATCATCTCTTATTTCTCCGATCATTATAATATCAGGATCTTGTCTTAATATTGAACGCAATGTTTGTGAAAATGTTAATCCTATTTCACTCATAACTTGTACTTGGTTAAGACCAGGCATTTTCATTTCCACTGGATCTTCAACTGTAATTAAATTAACTTCTGTTTTATTTAATTTTTGCAATATAGCATATACAGTAGTTGATTTACCACTACCCGTTGCTCCTGCAACTAATATAATTCCATTCGGATTACTTATTGCTTTATTAACTTTTTCTAAATTATTATCAGTAAAACCTAAGTTTTCTAAACCATCTAAACTCATTGTATAATCTAGTATTCTTATAACGACTTTTTCTCCATCAACGATAGGTAAACTAGATACACGCAAGTCCATAGTTTCATTATCACCAATACTTTTAATTGCACCATCTTGAGGTAATCTTGATTCAGTAATATTCATTCCACTTATTATTTTAACTCTAGTTATTATATTCTTTTTAACGATATCCGGTGCTTTTGCATATGGTACTAAATCTCCATCTATTCTTATTCTTATATTTATACCATCCGGTACTGGATCAAAATGGATATCTGAAGCACCTTTTTTTATTGCATCTTCGATAATTTCATTAACAATCTCTAGTACAGGAGTTTTATCATAATCGAACTCTCTAAACATATATCACACAATCCCTTACTTTATTATTATACACGATTATTTATGTATTAACAATAAAAAAACTATTCAAATTTTTTAATTCAAATAGAAGTTAATTAAAATAGTAAACGCTCGAAATAAAGAAAAGAGAGTGTTTACTATTTTAATTAACTAAATTTACAAAAATGCAAGAAAATACGATATTTTGATTGACATTTATAAAAAAAAATATATAATAATATTCAACTAATTGGGTATGTTTGCCCAATTAAAATAGTAAATAGTAAAATAGTAAACGCTCGAAATAAAGAAAAGAGAGTGTTTACTATTTTAATTAACTAAATTTACAAAAATGCAAGAAAATACGATATTTTGATTGACATTTATAAAAAAAATATATAATAATATTCAACTAATTGGGTATGTTTGCCCATAATAAGATTGCTTATATATATATAATTAAAGGTGGCAAACATTGTGCGTTTTGCCCCCTTTTTTAGTACACAGCATAGGAAACTATGTTTATATATAAATAATTAAAGAATTAAAGGAGGAGTTTGTATGAAAAAAATGGCAATAAAAAATGATATTGTTAAAAATTTAAAAACAAAACTTTCAAATCAAAAAATCAAAATTTCTTTTGGTAATAAGATAGGTTTGGGTTACGATGGATGCGGAACCCATACTCACAAATAATTATTTAAATCCAAAACTCCTATGTTGTGTAATTTTAATATTGGAGGTTAAGAAATGAGAAGTCCATGGTTAAGTCGTGAATACGAAAAATCAAATGATGTTATAGTTACTAAAAAAAATGGTAATTATGAATTGAAAAACAATAATACAAATAATAGTTTATTGTTGAGTAAAGAAGAATATGATAAATATGAAAAAAATTTGTTCAATGAAATTGAATGGGAAAGACTATTTTTAAAAGGGTTAGCAATTGATAAAAACTGCAATGATTTAATAATTGATAGTTCTTTTGATGTGTCTAACAAAAAATTCATTAAATCAAAGAATGTTGAAAATTTTCCTCTTAAAGTTGGAGAAAATAAATATCAAATATTAATTAATCCGGAATTAGGGTCTTGGATGTCATTAACAGAAGAAGAATATAATAAGTATAAAAATAATAGTTTAACACAAGAAGAATGGTTAAGTTTGTTTATTAGGGGATTAGCTGATGACAAAGAACATACAGAAATAGATTTTGATTTCCCTATTCCTGCTGATTATCCAAGTGTAATAGTTGTTAATATTACAACTGGATGTAATTTGAGATGTAAATATTGCTTTGCTGATTGTGGTCCTTTTAAAGGTGAAAATATGACTGAAGAGGTTATGGATGCTACGATAGATAGTATGTTGTCAATGCCACAAGTAAAAGTTATTACATTTGAGTTTCAAGGTGGTGAAGCATCTACAAATGTTTCAGGGATGAGAAAATTTATTGAAAAAGTTGAATCAGTTAAATCAAATTATGATAAATTGGTAAAATATAGAACAGAAATTAATTGTGTATCTGTAACTGAAGAATTGATGAATTTAGTTAAAGAGTTCAATGTAAGTGTTGGAGTAAGTCTTGATGGACCCAAAGAAATGACCGATCAAACAAGAATTGATATAAATGGTCAAGGTGCATTTGATAGGATAGAAAAAGGTATAAAAAAATTAAGAGATAATGGTATTTATATAGATGGTGCTGTTTGTACAATAGGCCAACATAATGTTCATTACCCAAGACAATTAATGGAATATTTTGATAAGGTTGGTATGAATTTTAAACCTAGACCCGTTAATATTTTAGGAAGAGAAAAAGAAAATCATTTAACAACAAAACCAGGTGAATGGGCAAAATGTTTTAAAGAAATGCATCAAATGAAAGATGAAATAGATGTAGAAAATTTTTCAATTCATATATTTGAAGAAAATGTTTATACTCCTATAAGAGATTATATATGTTTAAGATACCCTTGTGGAGCAGCTAGAGAATTAGTTTCTGTTAATCCAAACGGAGATGTTTTCCCTTGTGATGGATTTAAGGGTGAAAAGAAGTTTGTTATGGGAAATGTTCTAAATGAAAAAATTGAAGATATGTTAAAAAAACCCGAAATTATCGAATTAAGAAACAGGACAGCAAAAACTATTGATAAATGTAGCAAATGTATGTTTAGAGGAATGTGTTGTTCGTGTTGTTATTCTGCTTATGGTAAATTTGAAGATATTTATAGAGAAGATCCTCATTGTACTGATAGAAGGCAAATGTACATATACTTAATGCAAGCTTGGATAGAAGAAAATGTTGTAAATAAGGAAAATACTAATGAAAAACAACCAGTTAATAGTTGAGAGCCAAGAAACTGGTAAAACTACATATTTAATTAATGAGATAGAAAGACTAATTTCAGAGGGTTTTGGAATTATAATACTAGATTCTGCTACTGAACACGAAGATAAATCATTATTAAGAAAAGTTGTTAAAAAGTATGATAATTCTGTTATTATAGATATGCGTGATAAGGAACAGATTGTTTTAGGGGAAGTAAGTATAAATAATTTTATATCCAATTTTATGAATTACTTTCCTTTTAGTGATGTATTAAAAAATAAAAATAAAATACTTTGTTTTGACTTATCATATTTTTTAGAAAAAGGACACGATGTTTTTGATGAAACTAATGATAGAGAATTATATAATTATTATAGAAATCTTTATAACAATTTAGCAAATCAAATAGCATTGTCATTAATTTTAATGGAAAAGTATGGTATAATTAAAGACAGATTTATAGTTATGGATGAAATAGAATTTCCAATTACGAATTACAATATTGCTGAATTACAAGATGATATACATTTTATTGCTTCTGTTCATCCTGAAAATGCTTTTGGAACATTTTATGAAAGTTTTGATAAAATGAAATTTCAAATATATCGAAGAAGAAAGGATTGATGTGAAATGAATATTGCACCAGAACAATTAGAACAAGAAAAAGATTATTTAAAAAAGACATTAGAAGTAATACAATCCCTTATAGATCAAAGTGATTCTTCTATACAAGATAGAATAAATTCAATTAATGAAATGAAAAGATATATTTGGGAAAATAATGCTGTTTTGGATGAGGTAGAAATAGCAACTGGAATGTATGATGTCAATAATGATGTTGGATATACGAATGAAAATATTAAACAACTTCAAAAATTAAAAAAATCATTAATTAGTCCCTATTTTGGAAGAGTAGATTTTGAAAGAGATGGGGATACAGATGCTATTTATATTGGAATAAATGGTATTATGAAAGATTTGGATTTTTATGTCTTTGACTGGAGAACACCAATAGCAAGTTTATTTTATAATTATGGTATAGGTAAAGCATCTTATGATGCCCCAGTTGGTAAAATTGATGGTAATTTAACATTAAAAAGACAATATAAAATTGTAGATGATAAAATTGAAAGAAGTTTTGATAGTGATATAAACATTGATGATGAATACTTACAAGAAATATTATCTAATTCTTCATCTGATAAAATGACTAATATTGTTAATACTATTCAAAGAGAACAAAATGAAATTATACGAAATATTATTGATAAATGCTTAATTGTTCAAGGTATTGCAGGTAGTGGAAAAACTTCAGTTGCTTTACATAGGATAGCATATTTGCTTTATAAAGAAAAAAATCTTACCTCAAATAATGTTTTAATATTTTCACCAAATGATGTTTTTTCAGAATATATTTCAGATGTACTACCAGAACTTGGTGAAGATAATGTTTTACAATCAACTTTTAGTGATTTTGCAAGTTCATATATTAAGGATTATAAAGAAGTTGAAAGTTTTACTTCTTTCATAGAAAGATTTTATAAAAAAGAAGAAGTTGATGAAGAAAGTTTTAAAGCAACGAAATATAAACTGTCGGATGAATTTAAAATATACTTAGATAAATATATTGAAAGTTTAAAATCGAATATAACTTTTTCAAAGGGAATTGTTATAAATAATAAAGAAATATCAAAAGAAGAATTAAATCAATTATTAACTAATAGATTTTCACGATTTCCTTTTTTTAATAGAATTGATTCAATTTCAGAATATTTGTGTGACTCAAATAATATTTCTTATAAGAAATATGGAAAAGCAGTTAAAGATAAACTACGTGCATTATTAAATGGTGATTTAGATATAAAAACGATTTATTCAAAAATATTATCTTCAGAAAATTTTAAAATAAATGCTGGGCTAACAACAAAACCTATTTTTCAAATTGGAAAAATGTTAAAATACGAAGATTTGCTCCCCATAATGTATCTGAATTTTGAATTAAATGGTTATCCTAATGGTAATTCTATTAGACACGTTATTATTGATGAGGCACAAGATTACTCTTTATTACAATTTCAAATGTTAAGAAAAATATTTGATAAAGCATCTTTTACTATTTTAGGTGATATTAATCAAACAATTAATCCATATTATATGTACACTAATTTGAATCAAGTAAATTCGGTATTTGATGATAAGGGTAGATATATTGAATTAGCAAAAACATATCGTTCAAGTGAAGAAATCATTGATTTTACAAATCACATATTAGGAATTAACAATGCTTGCTCGGTAAGAAAAAGTAATTCAATTCCTGTAATGCTTAGAGATGTTGAAAGAGAACAAGCAATTGAACAACTAATTACTGATATTAATCAAATGAAAGAAAATGGTATGAAAAGAATAGCAATTATAACTAAAAATAATGCTGAAACAATTGAATTATATGATAGTTTAAGAGAACAGTTTACAGATATTAATATGGTAGATGAAAATGGAAAGAAAGCTATTAGTGATATTGTAATTTTACCTTCATATATTTCAAAGGGATTAGAATTTGATGGTGTTATAGCGTATACAGATAAAGAACATTCATATAAAGAAAAAGATAGATATTTATTCTATGTCGTATGTACAAGAGCTCAACACAGTTTGGCTGTTTACAATCAAAAAAAATTAGTATTACAAAGAAAGACGTAATAATATGAGTAATCAAATATTATGTGGTAGTTCTTGTGTGAAATATATATTAGAATACTATAAAAAAGATTTTACAGATATTAATTTACAGATGACTTGGACAACTGAATTAGCAATTTGCTTAAATGAAAAAGGTATTAGTAATATTGAAGTTATGTGTTATAAAAGTAATTTATATTTTGATTACATAAAAACTAAAAATATTGATTTTGAATTTGAGGGATTTAAAAATATTAAAAAAGCATTGAGTTTAAATATTCCAATTATTGAAAAAAAATTAGATGAGACAGAATTGTTAAAAGAACTAAAACAAAATAGATTTATTATTCTATGTGTTGAATCATCTGTTTTTAATGATAAAAATATGAATGGTGGACACTTTATAGTATTAGATAAAATATTTAACAATAAAGTTAAAGTAATTAATCCAATAAAGGATAAATATGAATATACATTGAAAGAACTAAAAGATATTATTAAATATTGCAAAAATTATGGTTCGTGGAGAATATTAATTAAGGAGGATATAGATGATAAAAGTTGTAGCATTTGATTTAGTTGGAGTTTTGGTAAATGAAAAAGATATTGAATTAACACCTGAAGAAGACAAATTAGAAAGAATGTTTGGGAGTAACATTAATGATGCAGATTATTTGATAGAGGCAAGAAAAATAATTAATAAGGATTCAATTTTAATGAGAACAACTGAAGAATTGATTAATAAAATATATAAGGTTAAAGATTGTGAGCTTTTTAAAAAAATAAAAGATAAAAATCCTAGTTTGAAAATTATTATTGCAACTAATCATATATCTTTTGTAAGAAATTTTATTGGTGAATCTTTTGGAGTAGATTATTTAGACGATGTTTTAATCTCAGCAGAAATTCATAAAGTAAAACCAAATTCGGATTTTTATGAGCATATAATAAATAAATATAATATCAAACCAAATGAATTACTTTTTTTAGACGACAATATTGAAAATGTAGATGGAGCAAATAAATTAGGAATAAATACTATTAAAGTAAATAAAGATACTGATTTATATAAAGAAGTAAACAAATGGTTAGAACAAAATAATTATTAAAAGATGTTGGGGGATTAATATGGGAAAATTATTTGTTGTAGGGATTGGTACAGGTAGTTACGAAGATTTAACTATTCGGGCAGATAAAACTTTGAAAGTTTCTGATTTAATATATTGTGATGAAAAGTCATATCAACTATTAAAAAATTATTTTGATGTTAATAAATTAGTTAGCAATTCTTATAATGCAACAAGAGAAAGGTGTGTAAACGCAATTAAAAGTGTTATTCAAGACAAAATTGTTTCAATTGTTGGTAGCGGAGATACTGGCATTTATGGTATATCTTCAATTATTATACAATTAGTTGAAGAACTTTGTCCTAGCATAGATATTGAAATAATTCCTGGCATAACTTCTGCAATATCCGGTGCTTCAATACTAGGATCACCTCTTACAAAAGATTTTGCAATAATCTCGTTAAGTGATAATTTTAATGAAAAAGAAAAAACGAAAGAAAGAATAGAAGCTGTAGCTATGTCTGATTTTGGTGTGGTTTTTTATAGTCCACATAATTCTACTTATAATAATTTATTAATGGCACGAGAGATACTTTTAAAATACAGAACGTCTGAAACTCTTGTGGGTATAGTTAAAAATATTGGATGTAGTAATCAAAGTGTAATAATTACAAATTTAAAAGATATTAATATTGATGATATTGATTCATTAACAACTATTTTTATTGGCAGAAATGATACTAAAATAGTAGATATTAAAACTAAAAAACTAGTTACTCCATTGTATTAAAAAAGAAGCATACTGGGTATAAAAACTCAGTATGCTTTTATAATTCATAATTATCATTAGAATATTCATTTTCTTTTTCAAACATCTTATAAAATTCTTCAGCAGATTTATCCATTTCATATTTAAGATTGAAAAATGCCTGTTCAGCTTCATATTTACCTAGAAATAAAAAATTATTATTTCTTTTTTTGTAATAACTTTTTAATAAGCTTTTCCTCTTTGTTTTACTTGATTTATTATCACAACCCAAGTTCTTGCTTATAATAATCTCGTGTAATAAATCTTCAATTTGTAGTTTAGTTTTATCACTAGGGTTGTTATATTTATTAATTGCATAATTAACAATAAAATTATAAATATAATTATTTAAATCTTTCTTTTTATTGTATAAATAAACTAAATTACTTTTATCAGTAGTTATATTATTTTCTTCATTAAGTGTATCAAAATGTATATTAAGAGTTAATTAAAATGTAAACACTCTCTTTTCTTTATTTCGAGCGTTTACTATTTTAATTAACTCTATAATTTTATCCTGTACTAATTTCAATTACTGTATACAGAATGTAAAATATATGATATTATATAATTGGTGATGTAATATGTTGTCAGGTAGCAAAATGTTAGAAATCCACAAACTAATAAAAAAGAATGAAAGTAAAATTCTTAAAAGAATAAATGATATTTATGGAAAAGTAGAAGAATTAATTCCAAAAGAAAAAAAGTATTTACTAAATAGATTATTTCGTGTGCCACCAATAGAAATGGCTAGAATTACAAATTTATTAATTACTAATAACATGTATGAGATGAATAATTCTGATCGAGAAGTATATGAAGTTGTTAAAAATAGTTATGATTTAATGCAATTAATGATTGAATTAAATGACATTGCTATAATTTTATATGGTAATGAAACAATAAAAAATTATGTTGAAAAGAACTTTAATGAAGAAAATTTAAATAGATAGACAAAATTCGACAAAATATGCACAAATTATGTGCTATTTTTATTTTGGTGATTTATTTTGAAAAAAATAGTTTTATTTTGTGCTATTTCTTTAGTAATGGGTTTATTTATTGCTTATTATTTTTATGATAATATATCTACAAGTGTTAATACAATTATGAATAATAAACGAGAAATAAATGCATTTCAAGTAGGCATTAGTTCTAATATTGAAGATGCAAGTACTATAAGTAAAGAATATCCAAGTAGTATAACAATTAATGATAATGATAATTATCGAGTTGTTATAGCATTATTTAATAATGAAGAATTAACTTCTATTTATAAAAAATATTGTCAAGATAATAAAATAAATGCTTATGTAAAAAAAATAAGTGTAAATAATAATTTTTACAATAAATTAGTTAAATATGAAGAATTTTTACTTAATAATCCTGATTTAATTACTTCAATTAATAAAAGTATCTTAAATAGTTATGGTGAATTATCATGAAAATAAAAGAATTGCCAATTGATGAACGTCCTTATGAAAAATTAAAAAACATTGGCGTTAAAAACTTAACTGATGAAGATTTAATTGCTATTTTATTAAAAACTGGAACAAAAGAATTTTCAACTAAAGAACTAGCGATTAAAGTAAGTAATATGTTAAATGGAATATGGAATTATAATAACTTATCTTTAGCTAAACTAAAAAGTATTAAAGGAATAGGAGAAATAAAAGCCATAACTTTACTTGCAGGTATTGAACTTGGGAGAAGAACTATTACTAAAAAGAAAAAAGATATTAATTTAAAAATAGATAATCCAGATATTATCTTTGAAATGTTAAAGTATGATTTAGAAAAAGAAATGCAAGAAAAATTATTATTAATCCTACTTGATAATAAAAAGAAAATAATTTCCATAAAAACAGTATTTATTGGAACACTTAATCAAAGTACAGTTCATCAAAGAGATATATTTAGAGAAGCTATTAAAAATAGTGCATCTAGTATAATATTAGTTCATAATCATCCAAGTGGAGATGTTATACCATCTTTACAAGATAAAATATTTACTAGTGATATTAAAAAAATAGGTGACTTAATGAAAATACCATTAAATGATCATATTATTATTGGTAAAGATACCTATTTTAGTTTTTATAGTGAGAAATTATTATGAATAGAATAATTACTTTTTTTGTTTTATTATTACTATTAATTACATTACTTATTAAAGATACAATATATGGTTTAATAATAAAATTAGATAATAATTTAGAAGTTAAAACAACCAATATAATTGATAACTATTATAATGAAGAAATAAAGAATATGGAGAGTATTTTAGGTTTTAAATTAAATAATTATAGTTATACTTATTCTAAAGTATTAATACGTAATGTTTATAATTTTTATAATGAAATAACTATTTTAAAAGGTAAAAAAGATAATATTAAAAAAGATAGTTTAGTATTAAACGAATATGGTTTAATTGGTATTATAAAAGAAGTAAATGAAAATGATAGTATTGTAACTCTTGTTACAAGTCCTAATTTTTCTATTTCAGTTAAAGTAGATAATACTTATGGAATATTAAAATATATCGATAATGAATTAGTTGTAACAAATATTCTTGATGATAATGATTATACTAATAAAGAAATATATACATCTGATTTATCTAAATATTTACCAAATATTTATATTGGTAAAGTAAATGATATAAAAGAAGATAAACTAGGTTTAGAAAATAAATTAATAATAAGTAGAAATGATTTAAAAAATATTAAATATGTTTTAATCGTAGGTAATAATGATTAGTTTATTATATTTATTTCTTGATATACTATTTTATAATTACACTAATTTTAATACATATTTAATACTATTATCGTTAATTAATTTAAAAAAAGATGAATATAAATATTTATTATTTACTTGTTTATTATTTGAATTATTAATTATTAATACATATTTATTTAATACAATTATAATATTTTTATTATTTATGTTTAATATATATTTACGTAAAAAATTTAATGCTAATATTATTACATATTTAATTATTATGACAATAAATTATTTTCTTTATTTATCTGTTATAAGTATTCTTAATAATAATTTTAATATTATGTTTATTTTAATTAATTATCCATTTAATTTACTTTTATATTTATTATTATATAAAAAGCATAAAAAGTTATAATTTTAATATATTTAAGTAGGTGAAAATATGAATGAATCTTATGAAGAAGAATTAAATCGTATTAAAAATAAAAAGAAAAATATCTTTCAAACAAATTTAGATAAAGTTGATTTAAAGAAATCTAAAAAGTATCTTGTTCATTTAATTACAAGAGTATTAATCAGTGCTATATTTGTGTTAGGTAGTGTAATATACACAAATACTAGTACTAATAATTTAAATGCTTATAAAGAAATTGTTTTAACAGATAATTTATCTTTTACCAAAATAAATAAAATGTATAAAAAATATTTTGGTAATATTTTACCTAATAAAGTTATTGATGATGAAACTAAACTTGTTTTTAGTGCTAGTTATTTAAATAGTGAATATAGTGATTATGTAAATGGAGTATCTTTTACTGTGGAAAATGAAACACCAATAGATATTTTAGAAAGTGGTATTGTTGTATTCATTGGTGATAAAGAAGATTATGGTAAAACAGTTATTATTCAAGGTATAAATGGTGTTGATTATTGGTATGGAAATGTAACTAATATAGGTGTAAGTTTATATGATTATGTTAAAAAAGGAGATATTGTTGCAGTTTCTAATGATTTATTGTATTTAGCATTTAACAAGGATGGAAATTATTTGAAATATGAAGAGTTTATTACCAAAAATTAATTATTTCACCTATATTATTTTACTAATTGCTTTTTTTTGTGGCTTTATTAAAAATTCTTTAATAATATTTGGAATTGTATTTATTCATGAACTAGGACACATTACATTATTAAAAATATTTAATTATCAAATACTTGATGTCGAAATATACCCTTTTGGTGGTATAACAAAATATAAATCTTTAATAAATAGTAGTATAAATAAAGATTTATTAATAAGTATTGGTGGTGTTTTATTTCAACTAATATTACTATTAATTGTAATATTAGTTAGAAATTATATAAGTGTAAATACTTATTATTACTTTATAAAATATAATACTGTAATAATGATATTTAATTTATTACCAATAGTACCACTTGATGGTAATAAAATTATTACGTTATTATTAGAAAAAATATTTAGTTATAAAGTAAGTTATTTTATTAATTTATATATATCTATTTTATTTATTATAATTTATTTTATTTTTAACTATCATTATTCTTTAAATAATTATTTATTAATTGGTTTATTTATTTATAAAACAATAGAATTATTTAGAAATTATGAATATAATCATAATAAATTTTTATTAGAAAGACATTTATATACACTACCATATAAGAAAATAGAACATGATAGTTATGTTGATTTAGATATTTTAAAAAAAGAAACATTACATTTTTTTAAAAAGAATAATAATTATTATCATGAAAAAGTATTTATTAAGAATAGATATAAAAATAATATTTAATAAAAGTTTTTGCTGGAATATGCAAAAACTTGATAAAAGCAAAAATTGCATACTCGTGTATTTATACATGAGTTAAATTTTTCCTTTTGTACATACTTTAAAAACTTTCAAAAGTTATCAAAAAGTAAAATTAATTATTGCAATTATAACTATTTGTTGTTATAATTTTTATAGTTGTTGTAAGGGGGAATTAATGATGGAAAACTATACTTATAAATTCAGAATATATCCTAATATAGAGCAAATAATACTAATTGCTAAATCTTTTGGATGCA
>CAZYXO010000027.1:0-13455 GCA_964651315.1 uncultured Muribaculaceae bacterium | reverse complement strand
TTCTTCTTTTTTTCTGCAAATTTTTGTGATTATATAATTTTATTCTATTTTACTGCTTTTTTATAAAAAACACATGAAAATGTCAATTTTATGATATACTTATATTAGAAATTAACCTTTGGAATAATTTCCAAACGTCCTTTAAGGTCGCACCAGAATGATAGTTACTCGAACTGAGTTTAACATATAGTTTTTTTATAATAATATCTTGTTATTGTACAAAATATGTCGCAAAAAGAAGAAAATGCCTAAAATATTTAAAGTATTGTGCATTTTATCGAATTCTACTTTTAATGGGTATTATAATTAAGTATATAAATATATAATAAATTATGGGAGGAACAAAATTATGAATCAAATTAAAATAGGAAAATTTATTGCAAATTGTCGTAGAGAGAAACACTTAACTCAAGAGCAACTTGCAGAAATGTTAAATACAACAAATAAATCTATTTCTAAATGGGAAAATGGAAACTGTCTACCTGATTCATCTTTATACGAACCTTTATGTAATATTTTAGAAATAACAATAAATGAATTATTTGCTGGCAAAAAAATAAAAGATGAAGATTATAAAAAAGTAGCAGATGAAAATTTAATACAAATGTTAAAATATAAATTATATTGCTTAAGTGATAAAAACATAACTTTTGATGAATTTGGAAATGTATTAGATAGGATGTCTAAAGTATTAACAATATTAAAATCATTTGCAACAAAAGAGGAAGCAGTAAATTTTATGATGAAAAAAACAAATTTATCTTATGATGAATGTTCAAATACTTATGATTTTTATTTTAATTTATATAAAATAAATTAATAATAAATTACAATTTATAAGATAGATTTTTAATAATCTATTTTTTAGTATATAACAATCAACATATAGTAATAGCACCAAAAAAAGGAGATTGTTTTATCAAACTACCAATGTTCTAAAAAAATTTATTACACCGAATACTATTAATATACAAAACAAAGAATTCTATAATTTAATTAATAAAGCAAAATAGCGAAAAAAGAAAATGTTATATAGAATATTATTCTATAAATACAAAAAATTTTCTAAAAGAACTATTCATCTTTGTTATAAAGTTGTTAATTTTAAAAGGAAATTATCTTCATTCTATGTTTTTGGTGGTATAGAAAAACAAAGAGAAAGATTAGAAAAAGAAAATATTAAAGTTATAAATAATACGGTCAATTTAAATATTTATCAATATCATAAGAAATAATTTGTTATATTTATCTTTTTTTTATCAATAATAAATAAGAGATGATTTTTTATGAAGAAAGAAAGAATTAATAATTTACTTGATTTTATTGATAAAACACCTAATGCATATTGCTGTGTTAAAAATATAAAAGAAATATTAACTGAAAATGGTTTTCAAGAATTATTTGAAAGTGATGAATGGAATAATTTAAAGAAAGACGGAAAATATTTTGTATGCAGAAACGATTCATCAATAATAGCGTTTACAATGAGTGATAATAAAGGAAATGCTGGGTTTAATATTACCACTACTCATACAGATTCTCCTAGTTTTATGATTAAAACTAACTCGGAAATGTTTGAAAATGAATATTTAAAGTTAAATGTTACTGGATATGGTGGAATGATTAATTATAGTTGGTTAGATAGACCTTTATCTATTGCTGGAAGAGTTATTGTTTTAGATAAAGGAATTTATAAAAAACAAATAATTAATATTGATAAAGACTTACTAGTTATTCCTAGTCAAGCAATTCATATTAATGAGGAAGCAAATGAGAATTTTAAATTAAATCATCAAGATGATATGTTACCGATTATATCACTTCATGATGATAAGAAAATAGAAGATATTTTAAATAATTTGTTTAATGAATTAAATATAAAATATGATAAAATTTGTGATTATGATTTATTTTTATATAATCGTGATAAAGCAAAAATAATTGGTTTAAATGATGAATTTATTTTAGCACCTAGACTTGATGATTTAGCATGTGTTGTTACAGCTTTATATAGTTTTTTAGATGCCAAAAATAAGTTTACTTTTAATGTTTTTTGTTCGCTTAATAATGAAGAAATTGGTAGTTTATCACAACAAGGTGCTGATTCAACATTTTTAATTAATACTTTAACTAGAATTGCTAGTATTACCGAAATAGATTTACCTACTGCTTTATCAAATTCTTTAGTTTTAAGTGTGGATAATGCTCATGCAATACATCCGAATAAACCACAAAAAAATGATCCCACAAATAAAGTTTACTTAAATTATGGTGTAGTTATTCAACATCATACAAGTTTTACGACAGATGCACTTACTTCTTCCCTATTTAAAGGCATATGTGATAAAGCAAAAGTACCTTATCAAGATTATGTATCTAGGTCTGATATGAGTTCTGGTGGTACACTTGGAAACATCAGTCAAAGCCATGTTGGTGTTGATTCTGTAGATATTGGACTTGCACAACTTGCAATGCATTCAGCAAATGAATTAATTGGTGTTAAAGATATTTACTACTTATATAAATCACTATTAGAATTTTATCAAACTAAAGTTATTAAAGATAAAGATATTATTAAATTAAAAAAAGAACAAAAGAAAAATTTGTAAGAGTATAAACTAATAATACAATGAATTTGAAACAATATTAATGAAATAGTTAGTTTAATTTTAATAGGTGTGAGCATGGCTATGGTAATTTATACAATTATTACGTAGATTTTAAATAAAATTGAATCTCAATCTGCATTTACAATGTTAGGAATTAAAGTTTTGGAATTTATTTATTAATTAATAAAGATAATAAGTAGTAATTATAAATAATAAGAATATAACTTATATTCTTATTTTTTATGTTAAAATAAAATTAATTAGGTGATACAAATGGATAATAATATAGAATATTGGAATAAAATTCATCATTTATATTTTCATAACAACATTGAAACTGATAATTGGTTAATTCCTTATACCAATATAATTATGGAATGTAAAGATGAAATAATAGATTTAGGTTGTGGTATTGGCAACAACACTTTATTTATAAGCAATTTAAAGAAAACAATAGTTGCATGTGATTTTTCTAATGTTGCATTAGATATTATAAATAAAAATATTAAAAGTAACTATGTAAGAACTATAAATATGGATATGACAAAAAAATTTATATTTCCAGATAATTATACAAATTTAATAATCGCTGATTTATCATTACAT
Organism: uncultured Muribaculaceae bacterium; assembly: GCA_964651315.1. Lineage (GTDB taxonomy): Bacteria > Bacillota_I > Bacilli_A > RF39 > UBA660 > CAZYXO01. The sequence continues at coordinate 10,240 of CAZYXO010000027.1, read as the reverse complement.
TATTTTAATGAAATAACTACCTTTGCAATTTTAAATGAAATTAAGCGTATTTTAAAAAAAGATGGTTACCTATTATTTCGTGTAAATTCAACAAAAGATATTAATTATGGTGCACTAAGTGGTACAGAAATAGAAAAAAACTATTATAGTGTTAATGATTATAATAAAAGATTTTTCGCTAAAAAAGATATTTTATATTTTTTTAAAGATTTTGAAATAATATCATTAGAAGAAGAAACAATGTATCGATATGAATTACCTAAAGTATTATGGAAATCTTTAGTAAAAAATAAATAAACTGATTTATTCCAGTTTATTTATTTTTAGCTAAAACTCGATAATTTTCACAATCATTTGGATAGCAATTAATGGCATTTTTTAATAATATTTTTGCTTCTCTATTTCTATCTTGAAATAATAAATGTAATGGTACATTCACTTCTTTATCAATAATACTCATATATTCTTTAGTTTTTTCATCGGATAAAAATGTAAGCAATGCTCTTATTAATAATTGATGTTTAACAAAAGAAGCATTTCTTTTATACTCATCCATATTTTTGGCACTTAATGTTAGTAAATTATCTGTTTGTTCAAGTAGTAATTCCAAGCAATAATGATCCATCATCGATTGAAATTTTCTTTTTCGCATACCAAATAATTGACTCATAAAATTATCAACAGGCAAATTAATTAAATTGTTATTAATATTACATCTATTCATAAAATTTATCTTATTAGTTAAATAAATTAGTTCATTGTTAATATATGGACCATAATTATTTTTACATTTATTAAACATTTTAATAAAAACATAAAGAATATCGTGATTTATATAACGACCTATCATTAGTTTTTTCGTATCTTCTTCGGATAATCCATATTTATTACTTGAAAATTTACTTTCTGAACTTAAATTATACATAACACTGTTTATTTTTAATTTAATTAAAGTTTCAATGCTATTATCCGTAAATAAAGCATGTGTATAAAGTCTTTCTTCTCCTTCTTCATTAAAAGCATATTCTTCTAAAATATTAGACATTTCATCTTGACTTATCGATAATTTTTTCAAAATGCTATCTTCTACCTCATAACACAGTTCTAGTTTATTTTTAATAATTTCAATTAATTCATTTTGTTTTAATATTTCTGCTTCAGATAAATCTAATACTAGTTTCGCTTCAATTTTAATTATTTTTAATAATTGTTGATAATTTTCGTTATATAAATATTTTTTTTCTTCTTCATCATTAAAATTTGCTTTACTTATTTTAGCATCATCAATAGTTTCTCTAATTAGTTGCAAAGAAATACTATTTTTTTCAAAATAATCAGCATGTTTTTTTTCTTGTTTGATTAAATATTCTTCAACAAGACCAATATTTTCTTCTGGTAAATACATTAATGCTGCTTCAACTAATTTTCTTTTCACAAGACTAGGAAATATAGCATTTTCATTTATATAAGATTCATCTGGTATTTTTAAAATAATTTGTAATTCATTATTAATAATTTCGCGAAAAAATTCAATACTTAACATTTCTTCATTTTCTAATTCATCATTTATTTCTAAGAAAGTTTTTGCATGTTCCATATTAAATGTTTTCATATCATATTTTTTTACTATCAATTCTTTCTCTAACGGTTCACATAAATATGCAAGAATATATTTTAAACCCATTAAATGGCCACGATATACTTTATAATAATTGTCATTTATTAAGTCATTAATCAAAGACAAAAAGATGTTTAATAAATCTAATTCATAGTTTTTTTCTAATTCCGAACAAAATTCATTATAATTGTAAATGCGTGAAAAAGCATAACTATCACTTTTATAATTATATAATTTACTTATCATTCGATCTAAAATACGGTCTTTATTATACGAAAATATACAATGGAAACCTACAGAAAAATTTTCCTTTTCATATTCATTTAAGATAAAATTACCCATTTCATAAGCATCTATACCCATATTTTCCAAATCACGATAATAATCATCTTCAATTTCTAAGATAAGTTTTAATTCTTCAATAACTTTTTCATACTCAGGTGTATCTTTTTTACCTTCTACTTCTAAATTTGTTAATTCATTATAATGATCCCATATAATACCACTAATATTTTCTAATTTATCTAACATACTTTCTTTTGTCATGATAATTTCCCCCTACATTTTTTTATAAACATTAAATATATCAAAAGCTGCTACTAAAGAATAATTTGTCACTAAATGTTTATAAATTTTTTCACTTCTTATCCCACCAGCAAAGTAATAATCTACAACAAATATAGAACCTTTTGGTAATTCTTTAATTTTTTTAATCATTTCATTTTCACCATCATAACCCATATTACCCACTACTAATAAATCAAACTCATTAACATCTAATTCAAAATAATATTTATATAAATATGCTTCTGGTACCATAAAATATACATTATCATAATTACCTTCAAAATACTTATCTAAAGCCTTTATTCGATCATAATATTTATCTTCAATATATCGGTATTGAAATAAAGTATTCTTAGGATAATTTATATCTGGTTTTACTAAATAAAATATCATAAAAGTTATAGGTATTAAGAATAAACTTAATGAAAATATATTTAATAACTTATTTTTCTTTTTAAAAAATAAATTCAATAAATAAAATATAACTGGTATCATACTCGCCATGAAATGAATTGTATTAAACATTGGATAAGTATTTATTTGATAAAATATAATGTATAAGCACAATAAATCTTTGGTTTTTATATACCGATATATGAAATATATTATCACAATTATTGTTAAAAACAAATAAATTGTTAAATGTGAGTTTGAATTAGCAAAATCAAATAAACCAAAGAAACATAAGTTTAAATAACTATATAAATTCTTTTTTATTAAAAAATAAAGAATAACAATTAAATTAGGTATTATAAAACCTATTACTCTTTTAAAAATCTTTTTTAGATCTTTATAATAATGAATAATAGTAGGAATACACATCATTAAACCAATACTTGATTTAGTTAAAAAACATAAACCTAATATGAAACCTATTAAATAATCATTACTTTTTTTCTTTTCTAAATAAAGAATTAAAAACAAAAATATAATACACATTAAATTATAATTTGGTTCACATACAAACATTATTGCTAAGAACATGGGAATCATAATATTTTTATTTAATTTAGAAATAATATACATAAAAAAAGTTATCAAACAACTATTTATTAAATAAAATGTTATAAAATTGGTTCCTATTATTTTCATAATATTACCCACTATAAAAGGGAAAAAAGGTGTTATTACCATATAGAAATCTTTATATGGTAATAAACCATTAGATATATTAGCAGAGAAACCATAATTCCACATTAAATCCATATTCATTTTAGATAGTAATGCAAATACAAATGAATATATAAATATTATTATATAAATATAATTACGTTTTAAAAAGTTTTGCATTTTTAATCTCCGTCAATTAATAAACTTTTCGTTTCAATCATTTCTTTTGGAATAGATATATCCATATAATCTAATATTGTTGGTGCAACATTAGTTAAATCACCATTTTCAATTAACTTAATTTTTTTATCTAAAATAATAAATGGTACTTTTTCTATTGAATGGGTTGTCACTATATTATTATTTTCATCAAGCATGGTATCTGCGTTTCCATGATCAGACATTATTATTACTTTATAAAAATTGTTTTCCGCTTCTTCTAAGATTTTTTTTAAACATATATCGACAGCCATACATGCTTTTACTGTTGCTGGTAAATTACCTGTATGCCCTACCATATCTGGATTTGCAAAATTAAGTAAAATGAAATCATAATCTTTTTCCATACAAGATACTACTTTTTTAGTTACTTCAACTGCACTCATTTCTGGTTTTAAATCATATGTACTAACATTTGGGCTTGGTATTTCAAATTTATCACAATTAAGTATTTTACCATTATATGTTCCATCAAAAAAATATGTAACATGAGGAAATTTCTCACTTTCGGCAACTCTTGCTTGAGTTAATTCTAATGTTGATAAATAAAGTCCTAAAGGATTTTCTACTTTGAAATCTTTTAATAAGTTTATTGTCCGAATGTTTTTATCGATTTTAAAAAACGTATACATAAGTAAGTTAGGCATTAATCTTATCTGAAATTTATTAAAATATTGGTCAGTTAATGCTTCAATTATTTGAATAATACGATCGTTGCGATAATTCGTTAAAAATATTAAATCATTTTCTCTAATTAAACCATTAGTATTGATTATTGTTGGGGAAATAAATTCATCTGTTATATTTTTTCGATAATAATTTTCAATTGATCTATTTATATCAAGAGCACTTATTCCTATTCCTTTTGTTATTAAATCATAATACATTTTAGTTCGATTATAGTTTTCATCTCTATCCATTGCATAATATCTACCACATACTGTTGCTATTTTACCTATATTATACTTATTGATTAATTCTTCAATTTGACTAATAAATTTCGGTGCTTCATTAACACCAGTATCTCTGCCATCAGTTATTAAATGAAAATAAATATTAGTAATACCATTATTTACTAAAGCTTCATACATTTTAGTTAAATCTGTAATACTGCCATGAACATCTCCATCACTACAAATACCTAATAAATGTACTTTTTTGTTTTCTTTTTTAATAATTTCAATCATATTAGTAAATTTTTCGTTATTACTATAATCATTAAAAAAGTCACTTATCAAATCTTGCTTTTGTTTTATTTTTCTTCCTGCACCTATTGTTAAATGTCCTACTTCACTATTACCAAATTGTCCTTCTTTTAGTCCAACATATTCTTCAGAAGCAAAAAGGGTTGTATGGGGATATTCTTCCCATACTTTATTAAACGTTGCCATATTAGCTTCTTTAATTGCATTACCATGTGTTTCTTCTCGATATCCAAAACCATCTATTATAATTGTTAAAATCTTTTTCATCAAAATCTTTCCTTTGTAAATTAATAATAGCATAACAGCAAAAATATTACAATTAAGATATTTATTTTAAAAGAAAAAGACCTTAAAATGGTCATTTCTACTCAAAATTAATTGCTTTTTTTCGAAGAACAATGACTACTCATTTTACTCGACCCACATCCTGAAGCATTAATTTTTGATTTTTTAGTGTTCTTTTTGATTACTTTCATAAACTATCTTCCCTTCTTAAATAAAGAAGACACTATTTCTCATTTTTTTGAAATAAGTTTGAATATGTTTTAATATATTTTTTTATATTATAATCAAGAAACTCACAAGGATTTTCCTTGCAAAAATATTTTCCATTACAGATATAAATAAATTTACATTTTTTACATTTTTTATCAATAAAATTATCAATATTTCTTTCTCTAACAAAAGGTTCCAACAAATTATTACTCTTTTCATAACTATTAACTAATTCTCTAATACTTACCTTAGCTTTATTTAAGTCATACGAATTACACATTCCTACCATACCATTAGAAAACACCTTAATTGAATATCTTTCATATCCTTTACAAAAGAAACTAGAAGTAGGCAAATCAATTGGAAAATTGTATTTTGATAAAATTTGCAAAGCTTTTGTTGAATTCCATTTTTTATATTGTTTATATGATAACTTATTAGTTTTTTCGTTATTTTTGTAATTATCAGTATATGCAATTATAACATTTGAAACATTTAAATCTTGAATACTTTTTAAAAATGGTTCAAAGTTGTTAATATTTTTATCATTAATATTGTATCTAATCATTAATTTATGCTTTTTATTTAAACAATTTTGAATTTTTTTTAAATTGTTTATAATTAAATCATAACTTCCTTTGTTATTATGTGTAACTCTTAATATATCGTGATCATTTTTTTCACTTAAAGTTACACAAAAAGTAAGATTATCTATAGCATTAATAAAACTATTATTTAATAATACTCCATTTGTATCCATATAATAATTTATTGGAACATTAATTTTTTTTAATTTTTCATTTATGTATAGAATTTTATCTTCTAACAATAATGGTTCTCCTCCAAATAAATGGATTGTTACGGTTTTATACTTATATTTTTTAACACAAATTTCAACATATTTTACTATATCATCTAATATGTTTTTAGTTATAAATGAATTGCTTTTAACACTACTTTGTGAGCAATATTTACATCTTAAGTTACATGATTCTGTTAAACTTATTGTTATATCTAATTGTGTTCTTTTACTAGTTAAGTTATTTAAATAATTAAATAGTAACATTTTATTTGAATCAAAAAATCCATTTTCTTTTAGAATTTTCTTTGTATTTTTATCAAATAAATCTTTTATATTACATTCTACAATCATATCATTTACTGTATTATATAAAATTACCCCATTAATACGTGGTATTTTTAATATATAACGATTCAATTTCATATTCTTCCTTTTTTAATACCTGCATCAAACATAATTATAGAAGCAGCAACAGAAACATTAATGGAATTAATTCCCTTTTTCATAGGTATAAATATTTTGCTATGTTTGTTATTATACCATTTTTTATTAATACCAAAACGTTCACTTCCAACTACAATGACAGTATCATTACTATAATTATAATTCTTAAAAGATATTCCATTTTCAGGTTCACACAAACATATATCATAACCCAAATTTAAAAGTTTATTTTGAACTTCTTCATATTTAGCATTTATAGTAGGAATGCTAAATATTGTTCCACGAGAACTTGATATAAATTTCGTTTTATAAATATTTGTTATACAATCAACATTAATTATTAAATCTACACCACTTGCATATGCACTTCTATAAATTGTACCTAAATTGCCAGGAAGTTCTAATCCGTCATTAACTATTATTAATTTATGTTTATTTTTATCTATTTTATTTAATGATAGCAAAGCATATTTTACAATTAATATGATTGGAATAGAATTATCTTTTTCCCTTATTGATTCAAACGTTTTTAAAGATATCTTATAGTTGTTTTCACACCTTTTTTGGCATTTTTTTAGTAAAATCTGTGCATCTTCTCTTAGCTCATTTTCATTAAAAAAACATTCTAAAATTTCTATATCATTTTCTATAACTTCTTTAATAACATCTAATCCTTCCACAACCATCAAAGAATCAATAGATTTATCTTTTATTTTTTTTAAATTTTTTATTTTTTCGCTAGATTTTGCAATTTCTTTCATTAATACTCACCTTCCATATATTTAAAAATATCCAATTTTTTTGTCTTCTTTACTTTTACAGTATCACATAAAATATGGTTTATGTATGATTTTATGTATTTCGAACTTAAAAAAACATATTTATCTTCATTATCATATCCACTATAAGCTTTATAATATACACACTTCTCTATTAATTTGTATCCAATAATAATATAATAATGATTATTAGTACTAACAAATTCTTTCAACGTTTCATTATTAACTCTTTCATATAACATTAGTTTATTATCCTTATACAATGCTTTGCTATTATCCAATGAAATTAAAATTTTTTGTTTTTTATTTAACAATGTCATTATCAATCTATTAGCATCTTTTTGATTTAAAATATATTTTTCATGTTTATAAATGACATTAGAATTTCTTAGAATATATTTATAATTTTTTAACTTATCATCAAATGTTATCACATTTAAAACTTTTTTACTGTTTTTTTGTAAAAATTTTAAATTGCCAAAAGTTTGATATAAATTCTCTATTATTTCTTCTTCTTTATTAATTTTATGATTATCATACATTTCTAAAATCATCATTAAAGTTTTATCATTATTTAATATAATATCAGAATCCTTTAAATTTTTTTTTAATTCTCCACTTATTTCATAATCTAATAAATCTTGTATATCAAAAATACTACCTTCGAAAGAAATTAATGTTTCTATTAAATACTTTTTATCTTTTACTATTTTTTTTAATTTAATTAACTTTATAAGTTTATTGTATCTAATAAATCTATTCAAAGCAAATAAACGATAAAATGATTCTTTATCATAGGGGCAATCAATATAATTTAAATATTGTATAAGCCAACAAGTACTTTGTAAGCAAATTGAATATTTCATTTTACCACGTAAATTAATATTGTCATAATTTTGTTACCTTTCCATAAATACATTATATTTCAGTGGTAATAATTTGTCAAAAATATTTTATTACTAATAAATTTATTATGTCAAACCACCAAGAAATTCCTAGTTATCTTTTCTTCTTTCTCTTACATTAGTACTTTCTAAATGACTTTCTTCTAAACTTAATTCATTATCTTCTTGTATAGATTTTTTTTCGTTCATCATTTTATTTTTTTCTTCAATTAGTTTTTTCTTTTTTTCAAGTAAATCCTTTATTTTCCATAATGATTCTTTAGATAATCTTTCTTCTATATTACATAATTTTTGGTTTAATTCTTCAAATTCTTCATTATCTAAACACTTAGATATTTTCACTATTTCTGCTTGTTCTTTTTCTTCATCTAGTTTCATCGCTAAATTTATTGCATTATAACTAGTTGGTTTCTTATCATATTCTGCTTTGATTTCTGGTGTCATTTCTTCTAAACAACCCGATATTCTTAAACTTTCCATTATCGTATATTTTGTATCATTATATAGTGCTGTTAAATATAAAGCATTAAAAATATTAACAATCGGTATATATCTCAATGCTTTACCAAAATCATTGTTAATTTGATTACCAAACTCAAATTCATTAAGATTTTTAATATTTAATAGATATCCTTCATCTCCTAAATCTTTATATATTCTAATTAAGCTTGCTATTTCCATTCCAAAACTTACAATTATTGTTATTAACCAAAAAATAATTATTTCCATTTATAATACCTCTTTCTTTAATTTTTTTTCTAAAGTTATTTGTTTTTTACTTTTTTTATCAATTAAAATTTGTTTTTGAGTTTCTAAATATGTTTTTTCTTCCTGAATTTCCAAAACTTTTCTATAATATTTGTTACTATTATTAATTTCTTTTGATTTATCATAAGAAATTAATAATGCTTTTAAAACATTTGGTTTTTCTTCATATTTTTCATATTCTTTTTGTGACATTTCAGGTAAAAAACCTATTCTAAAAACATATTCCATTAACATATATCTTAAATATTTATATTTATAAAATGTTAATAATGATGATATTAAATTAACTCCTGGTATAATTGAAATAATAAAAGATAAAATATCATTACTAAAGTTCATTGTTCTAATTATTGTTTTTACTTGTTCAAATTTTATTTTATAACCAATATCAGCAATATCCTTAATCATATTTACTTCGACTATTTTTTCTGTTATTAAATAAATTAAAATACTTGATAACCAAATTATTATTAATTCCATAATAAAAACCCCTTAATTGATTAATATCATATAACAAATTATTAAAATTAGCAATTATTTTTTATAGAACTCTATTATTCGAAGAAAAAAAATGATAAAATTATTATAATAAGGAAGTGTTTGACGATGATTAAAAAAGGTTTTAATAATGATAAGTATGTAAAAATTCAAAGTAAGAAAATACGTGAAAGAATAAAAATGTTTGATAAATTATATTTAGAAATTGGTGGTAAACTTTTTGATGATACACATGCTGCGAGGGTTTTACCTGGATTTAAAAATGATGCTAAAATAAGTATGTTTCAAGAGTTAAAAGATGACTTAGAAATAATTTTTTGTATCAATGCTGCTGATATTGAAAAAAATAAAACTAGAGCAGAATATGGAATTACATATGACACCGAAATTCTTAGGTTAATATATCATTCTAAAGAACTAGGTTTTTCTGTTAATTCTGTTGTTATTACTTTATATAAAAATCAATCAATTGTGGATAAATTTATTAAAAAACTAAATCGTCAAGGAATTAAAACATATATTCATACATTTACAAAAGGTTATCCAACTGATGTTGATACAATTGTTAGTGAAGAAGGTTATGGTAAAAATCCTTATATTAAAACTACAAAACCATTAATTTTAGTAAATGCTCCAGGTCCTGGTTCTGGAAAACTTGCTACTTGTTTATCCCAACTTTATCATGAACATAAACGTAAAATAAATGCGGGATACGCAAAATTTGAAACATTTCCAGTTTGGAACATGCCTTTAAAACATCCAGTAAATATGGCTTATGAAGCTGCAACTGCTGATTTAAAAGATGTTAATATGATTGATTCATTTCATAT
>CAZYXO010000026.1:0-13691 GCA_964651315.1 uncultured Muribaculaceae bacterium | reverse complement strand
AGACATATCAGTTATATATTCTAACAAGATAAATAAATCTTGTCAGAAAAGTTATCAACAAAAATTGATAACTTTTTAGAAGTTAATTAAAATAGTGTACTTTTATTATGGTTAAAAAGACTTTCTTTTTATGTAAATATAATGATATAATAATTAAGAAAGTAGGAATAAAATATGGGTATAAAAGAGAAAGAAATAAAATTGTTAAATGATTATTTTAATGCTGCAAATTATTTAGCAGTAGGTCAGCTTTATTTAATGGATAATCCCCTTCTTAAAAGAAAATTAGTGTTAAGTGATGTAAAGCCAAAAATAGTTGGACACTGGGGTACAGTTCCTGGTCAAAATTTTATTTATACTCATTTAAATAGAGCAATAAAAAAATATAATTTAAGTATGTTATATATTTCAGGCCCTGGTCATGGTGGAAATGCACTTGTTTCTCATACATATTTAGAAGGAAGTTATACGGAAATATATCCCGAAATTACTCAAGATGAAAAAGGTATGCAAAAACTAATGAAAAGTTTTAGTTTTCCAGGAGGTATTTCAAGTCATGTTGCACCCGAAACACCTGGAAGTATTAATGAAGGGGGCGAACTAGGTTACAGTCTTGCTCATGCTTATGGAGCAGTTTTGGATAATCCTGATTTAATCGCTGCAACCGTAGTGGGTGATGGAGAAGCCGAAACAGGACCACTTGCAGCATCTTGGCAAATAAATAAATTTATGAATCCACTTACTGATGGAATAGTTTTACCGATATTTCATTTAAATGGTTTTAAAATAAATAATCCATCTATTTTTAGTCGAATGACACATGATGAATTAACTGCATATTTTTATGGTATGGGTTATAATCCATATTATGTAAAAGGTAAAAATATTATGGAATTACATAAAAATATGATTATTGTAATGGATAAAGTAATTAAAGAAATTAAATTGATAAAAAGTAGAGCAAAAGAAAAAATGTTTCGACCAAGATACCCAATGATAATCTTTGAATCTTTAAAAGGAATGACTGGTCCAAAAGAAGTAGTGGGAACTTATAAAGCACATCAAATACCTTTTCAAGTAACAGATGATGAAACATTAGAAAGATTAGAAAATTGGTTAAGAAGTTATAAACCTGAAACTCTATTTAATGAAAATGGAAGTTTAAAAAATGAGTTAAAAGCATTGATACCAAATAAATCACAATTAATGGGATTAAATAAAAGTACAAATGGGGGATTACTTTTAAAAGATTTAATATTACCTGATTTTAAATTATATGGGGTTGAATTAAAATATCCGGGAACGAAAAAAGTTAGTGATATGATGGAACTTGGAAGATATTTAAAAGATGTATTTTTATTAAATGATAAAAATACAAATTTTCGTCTTTTTGGACCAGATGAAGCCATATCAAATCGTTTAAAACATATTTTTTCTGCCGAAAATAAAATGTGGAATATGAAAATTTTAAAAAATGATGAAATGTTGAGTCCAAATGGAAGAATACTTGATGGAATATTGTCTGAGCATATTTGTGAAGGCATGTTAGAAGGATATATTTTAAGTGGAAGACATGGAATAATGCACAGTTATGAAGCATTTATAAGAATTGTAGATTCGATGACTAGTCAGCATGCAAAATGGTTAAAAGTTTGTGGCGAACTTCCGTGGCGTAAAGATATTTCCTCTTTAAATTACATTTTATCAAGTCATTGCTGGCAGCAAGATCATAATGGTTTTACGCATCAAGATCCTGGATTTTTAAATCATATTGTGACAAAAAAAAGTGATGTTGCAAGAATATATTTACCATATGATGCTAATTCCTTAATATGTACAGTTGATCATATTTTACAAACTAAAAATTATATAAATGTAGTAGTAGCAAGTAAACACCCAAAAATGCAATGGTTAAATATGAAAGATACCGTTACCCACTGTACAAAAGGAATTGATACTTGGGAATGGGCTAGTACAAATAAAGGAAAAAATCCTGATGTTATCTTAGCATGTGCTGGAGACACTCCAACATTAGAAGTTCTTGCAAGTGTTTCTATCTTAAAAGAATTTATGCCAAATTTAAAAATAAGAGTTGTAAATGTAATTGATTTAATGAAATTAGAATCGAAAACAAAACATCCACATGGTTTAACAGAAGCAGAATATGATAAATTATTTACAAAAGATAAACCAATTATCTTCGCATTTCATGGCTATCCTAACTTAATTCATCAATTAACATATAAAAGAAAAAATGATAACTTACATGTTCACGGTTATATCGAAGAAGGAACAATAACAACTCCATTTGATATGCGTGTTCAAAATAAACTTGATCGTTATCATTTAGTCTTAGATGTTTTAAAATATATCGAAGAAGATAATCAAGAACTAAAAAATTATTGTGAAGATAAATTACAAAAACATCAAAAATATATTGAAAAACATGGGACAGATATGCCAGAAATAATAGAATGGCAATGGATTAATTAGTATTTAGAAGATAGTACATGAATTAACGATATCTAAAAAGTATTTGAAAAAGAAATTATTACAGATGCAATATAAAAATACTTTAATTCGACAATTTTTCATGCTATACTTTATTTATAATTGAGAGGAGTTTAAAAAATGGAAAATGAAAATGTAGAAGGTTTAAATACACTTCCGGAGAATAATGTTGTAAATACTACACCACAAAGTCCTGAAGTAACGGAGGTATTACATACTGAACCAATACCACAACAAGTTATTGAACCAGTAAATACTCTACCACCAGAAGAAAAAAAGAAAGGAAAATTAGGATTAATCATATTATTAATTGTAATTGCTTTAATAGGAGGTTTAATTGGATACTATTTCTTAGTATTTAATAATACAGAAAATATTTATAAAAGAGCAATTGATGGAATAGGTAATGAAATAATTGAAACTATTGATGAAACTGATAAATTTATCAAAGAAGCAGAATTATTTACAAAACCATTAATGGTAAAATCTACTATTTCTGCATCATCAAGTGATCCATTTCTTAAAGATTTAAGTGTTGCTTCATTTAATATAAATGCAGGCATGGATTATAAAAATAAAGAATATAGTGCAAATATAACTTTAAATGAAGACAATAAAGCATTAATTAATATTCTTGCTTACATTAAAGATAAAAATGTTTATTTACAAAGTCAAAAATTATTTTATCGAGTAGTGCAAATTGAGGGATTAACTGAATTACCAGATATTGATTTAGAGATGGAAAATATGTTAACGGATTATAAATATATTGTTAAAACATTTAAAGATGCAATTGTTAAAAGTATTGATAAAAAATATTTAGAAAAAGTAAGCGAAACTGTAACTGTTGATGGAAAAGATGCAAAAGTAACTAAAATAGTACTTAAGTATAATGAAGCAAATGCTAAAGAAATGGATGCTAAAATAGTTGAATATTTACTAAATGACAATGAATTTTTAAATATTATCTTAAAATATGCTAAAAAAACTAATGATAGTGTTACATTAAATGATATTAAAGAAGTTATAAATGAATTAAAATCAGCAGATAAATATGAAAATTTTGAAGAAGGAGATATAAATCTTTATGTTTCTGGATTCACTAATAAATTAGCAGGATTTGGGTTAAAATCAAATAATGAAGAATTTAAAGTTTTAGTAATTAATGAAAAAGTTAAAATTACTATGAATAATGAAGAAATAGCAACTGGAACTTATAAAGATGAAAAACTAACTTTGAAATGTGAAATGGATGAAACAAATATTGAAATTGAATTAGATAATAAAAAAGGTAATTTGAATGTAAAATTATCTGATGGAGATGAAAATATTAATGTAATATCTGAATCAACTAACAAATATAATGGTATTTTAACAGTTAATGCTACTTTAGAAAATATAAATTATAATGTTAAACTTAATTATGAATTATTACCAAAGACAAATATAGAAAAAATAAATACAACTAATGCTATAAATTATAATAGTTTAACGGAAGAAAATATGAATACAATAATGAATAATTTAATGAATGCATTACAAAATTCAAAATTAATGAATATGTTTAGTACAATTGAGTAAAAAAAATAAAAAAGGTCTTTTATTAGACCTTTTTTCATGTTATACTTTATGTATACTAGAAAGTGGGTTTAGTATGAAACATAATGGTATACAAAGAGAATATAGATTACTAGAAGAAGAAGATAAAAAAGGTGGTCTATTTTTATGGATAATCTTAATTCTTCTATTTATTGGAGTATCAATTAGTACATATGCGTTTTATTTATTGAATTCAAATGTGCCATCACCAATTGATCCAAGTTGTAAAGTTAATTGTGATGTGGATAATGATGGGAAAGTTGATAAAAATATTGATTATCATGGTGATAATGTTCCGAGGTTTGAAGTGGATAAAATAGGGGACGGAAAAAACAATATAAATCGAATTGATATACTTGATAATAGTGGAAAATGTATTAGAAACTGTACTTGTAATTCATCGTCGGGAGTACCAAAAACAAATATAGATTTTAATAATGATGGAATACCAAATTTAAATTTAGATACTAATGACGACTGTATTCCTGAAATTAATATTGATACAAATAAAGATGGTAAAGCCGATATTAATATAGATACAGATGGTGATGGAATACCAGATACAAATATAACTGAGGGAAATAGTGATAAACCAAGTAAAAATGTTGATTACTATGGGGATGGAATACCAACGTTTAATGTTGAAGATGAAAATGGTAATATAACTAATCCAATTAATAAGCCAGGAGAAAATGGAACAATATTGAATCAAGACACAAATAATGATGGATATCCTGATATAAATATTGATATTGATAATGATGGCTATGCTGATTTATTTATTGATACAAATAACGATGGAAAACCAGATTTAAACATTGATATGGATAAAGATCGTAAACCAGATATAAATATTGATACAAATGGAGATTTAGTATGCGATGAAAATTGCGATAGGATAAATATAACCGATAATAGTGGTAAATGTATTAGAAATTGTGACACAAATAATGATGGAATACCAGATTTAAATATTGTTGATGAAAATGATGTTTGTATTGGTAATTGTGATACAAATAATGATGGAGTTCCTGATATGAATTTAACTCCAAACGATAATTTAGTTTGCGTAAGTAATTGTTCAATTAATTATGGTGGAATTGCTAATATTGATGAAATGGTATTTACTCATTATGGTAAAGTAATCGAAAGTGTTGCAGTTGAACCAGGTTGGAAAAATAATACGATATTAAGCGTAAGTAATAATACATCAGAATATATATCATATGAAATAAAATATACTAATATAAGAAATGAATTTACACCAGCAAATGATTTATATTATGAATTAAGAGAAGATGGAATACTTAAAAATAAAGGATTAATGCCTTATAGTGATGAAGTAATTAAAGTTATTAAAATACCTCCAAAATTTACATATCGATATAATTTAACTTTAGAATTTATCGATAAACCAGATGAAAATCAAAATGTAGATGCTGGAAAAACATTAATAGCAAGTGTTGAAGTAAACTTGTTAGATTAAAGAATAAAAAAGAATAAAAAGTATTACAATGAAAGGGAATGACTAGAATGTTTGAGAAAAAGAGAACTCCAAAAAGTGTTTTAAAAAATATTATGACAATAATTTCATGGGTTATTTTCACAATATTAATCATAATTGGAGCACTACTTCTTTACTATGCAGTAAGTATGAGATTATATGCTACTAAAGGAGATAAATTTGAACCTAAATTTGCTTTATATACAATCGTAAGTCCTAGTATGGTTCCCAATTTAAATGTATATGATACAATTGTTGATTTAAGAGTGGATAAAAAAGAAGATATAAAAGTAAATGATGTAATAACATTTATTTCGACAAGTAGTATATCTTCAGGAATGACTGTAACACATAGAGTAGTAGAAATAGTAAATGATGGAGATGGAACAATATCATATCGTACTAAAGGAGATAACAACTTAACTACAGATTCTTCTACTGCACCATATGAGAATGTTATCGGTAAAGTATGGTTTAAAATACCACAACTTGGTAGATTACAATTCTTTATTGCAAGTAAAGGCGGATGGTTAATATGTGTATTAATTCCAGCATTATTTATTATAGTTAAAGATATATTAAAAATTATAAAACTGTCTAATTTTAAAAAAAAGGGAGATAAACAATCGGATGATAAAGAAAAACGTTTAGAGTTACCAAAAAAGAAAAAAGAATTTTATAATCGTAAATAAAAAAAATGGACAAGAAAATATTAATTTATTTTCTTTTTTTATTAATAAAACAGTTTACTAATAGTGAAATATATTTTGACATTTTATTAACGATAAGTTTACATTCTTTACATTTTTATTTTTGCAGATTTTGGAAATCTGTATACAGATTTTCGGCTAATTTCAAAAAAAGCAAAAAAGTTTCAAAATAAAAAAGGAAATCAAGCCTCGACGGGATATATTATTATTGAAGGGAGGTAAAATATTTTGAATAAAAATGTAATAGTTATTCAACATGATTTAAGAGATTGTGGACCAGCATGTTTGCAATCCGTAATAAAACATTATGGAGGATATGTTCCTATTGAAAAAATACGAATTGATGCAAACACGACAATTGAAGGAACAACAGCTTATAATCTAATCAAAACTGCAAAGAAATATGGTTTTGATGCTTATGGTGCTAGAATTGAAAATAAAGAATTAAATAATAGTTTAATAGTACCATTTATCGCTCAAGTACATATCAATAATTTAAGTCACTTTGTAGTAGTATATGAAATAAAAAAGGATAAAGTAATATTAATGGATCCAAGTTGTGGTAAAAAGATAATGAAAATAGAAGAATTTAAAAGTATATGGACTAATTTTATAATTAACTTCTACCCTCAAAATAAAATATTAAAATATGATAATAAAAATACTCTATTTACCCTAATAAAAATAATAATTCATAAGAATAAAAATTCTTTCAAAAAAATAATAATTACAAGTATATTTTTAACTATTGTATCTATTTTATGCAACTTATATTTTAAAGCAGTTATTGATTCAATCAGTGCTGGATATGATATTTCTAAAATCAAATATATAATTTTTGTATTTTTAATATTTAATATCAGTAAAATACTATTTATGTATTATAAAGAGTATTATGAAAACTATTTAAATAAAAATATCGATGTAACATTAATAATGGATTTTATTAAACATATCTTTTACCTTCCTCTAAATATGGTTAAAAGTAGAAAGGTAGGAGAGATAACAACAAGAGTAACTGAATTATATAATATAAAGGCCTTATTCAGTGAAATATTTGTTTCAATCTTCTTAAATTCTATTTTAACATTCATATCTATGATTATTCTTTATAGAATAAATAAGCAGCTTTTTTTAATTCTTTTCTTGGTTGTGATAATTTATTCTATTATTGGTATTATAATAAATAAATACTTATACAGAAGAATAGTAAATAACATAGAATATGAAACAGATTTTAATTCACAATTAATTGAAAATGTTAATGTACTTGATAGTATTAAAAACTTAAATATAATTGATGATTCTCTATTTAAAATAGAAATAAAATTAGTTAAGTTTTTAAAAGATAATTTTGATTTGAATAAAATAATGAATATTCAGAATATCTTAAAAAATAGTATATTAGAACTAGGTATATTTACCTTAAATACTGTCGGATTTTATTTAATAATAAAAAATGAATTAACTGTAATTAATTTGATAACTTTTAATAGTTTACTACTATATTTCTTTGAACCAATTAAATCATGTGTGGAAATTATTCCAAAATATAATTATTTAAAAGCAACTATTGATAAAATAAATGAGTTTATATGTTTAAAAGAGGAGGATTTAAAAGAAACGAATGAGTTTATTAATGGTGATATAGTTTTTAATAATATTGATTATTCTTATAATGATTTTAATTATATTTTAAAAAATAAGAATATGTTAATTGAGAAGAATAAACATGTGTGTTTATGGGGTAAAAGTGGTAGTGGTAAAAGTACATTGTGTAAGTTGTTATATCGTTTAATGGATATGAATAAAGGGAATATTTTAATAGGAAAAGTGAGTATCCAAGAATACACCTTAAATACTATTAGAGATAATATAACTTATGTAAGTCAGAATGAAAAGTTAATAGATGATACGATTATGAATAATATAGTTCTTAATCGGGAAATAAGTGTGGAGAAAATAAGTGAAATATGTAAAATATGTCGAATTGAAGAAATTATTAAGAATAAAAGACTGGGAATGTATTCATGTTTAGATAGTGATTCAACTAATATCTCGGGAGGAGAAAGACAACGAATTATTTTGGCAAGAGCATTATTAAAAAATAGTTCGATAATCATATTAGATGAAGCATTAAGTGAAGTAGATTATAATCTGGAAAGTAAAATAATTAAAGATATAAGAGACTATTTTCATGATAAAACTATTTTATATGTCACACATAAAGATCATCGTAATTTATTTGATAAAGTTATTAATTTTGAGGTGTTAAATGAAAGAGTATGTTAAATATAATAAGTTCGTACTATTAAATCTTAAACCGAAGAATTCATTATTATTAATTTTAATGATGAGTTTGTTAGTAGCATTATTTATTAGTTCATGTTTAGTAAAATCATATGAAAATTATAGTACTATGGCATATTGTGTAAGTGAAGATGGTAATTACTTAAACATTGATACAGAAATAAATGATGTTAGTAAAATTACAAAAAGTAAGTTTTTAAAAATAGATGATAAAAAATATGACTTTGAAGTAATTGAAATAGGGGATTTAATGATTGATGAATATGCAAAAATAAATTATCAAAAAATACTATTAAAAGTGAATAAAAATCTAATAGATAATGAAATAATAAAAGTAAATTTTTATTATGACCAAGAAAGAATTATCAAAAAATTAATAAAATTTTTTAAATGAAAGGAGTAGAAAAAATGGTAATAATAGACGATTTAGAAAATTTTGAAATTGTAGGAGGCGGATTCTTTAGAAAGGGATTCTTGTATGGAATAGTGGCGATAGGTATACTTGTAGTAGGAATTATCGATGGTATAGTTCGTCCACTTTCATGCAAAAAATAGGTGACTAATGGATAACATAGAATTATATGAAATAGTTGGTGGTGCATCAGTTTTATCACCAACACTTATAAATGCTTTAGCAAGAATGGCTAGTACCACTTATGATATCGGTAGAGCCTTAGGAAGTGCCCTTAGACGACTATTTACAAGAAAATGGTGTTAGTTTCTTTGATTTACGTATAAAACACTTTAAAATATCTTGTAAATGATTTTTTAGAGTGATATAATAGTGCTTGAAACCGAAGGGAGGGAAATTAATTGACAAAAGTAGTGGTTCAAAACGGAAACGTTGATAATGCATTAAAGAAATTTAAAATCAAAGTTGCTCGTAGTGGTGTCCCTTCTGAATTAAAAAAAAGAAAGCATTATGAAAAACCAGGCGTAAAAAGAAGAAACGAATTAAAAGAAATGATTAAAAATTCAAAAAAACATAAAAATTATTAGGAGGATAAAACATGTATAACAAAATTAATGATGATTTAATAAGTGCAATGAAAGAAAAAGATGCATTTAGACTATCAGTTTTAAGAATGATAAAAAGTGCATTGATTTATGAAAAAACAAATGGTACAAAAAGTGAATTATATGATGAAGATGTTATTAATGTCTTAAAAAAACAACTAAAGACACGAAAAGAATCAGTTTCTGAATATACAAAATATAATCGTATGGATTTAGTTGATAACTTAAATAAAGAAATTGATATTATTAATGAGTATTTACCTCTACTTTTAGGTGAAGAAGAAATTAATAAAATACTTGATGATTTATTTAATGAACTTAAACCTAGTAGTATGAAAGATATGGGCATGATTATGAAACGAATAAATGAGATGAAAATCAATGCCGATATGAGTTTAATTAGTCAAAAAATCAAGGAAAGACTTAGTTAGTCTTTCTTTTTTAATGATTTTTTTTTATAATATTATTAGTGGAGGAAAATAATGGAAAAAGATACGAAAAAGAAAAAAAATGGCTTTATTAAAGAATTCAAAACATTTATTCAAAAAGGGAATGTAATAGATTTAGCAGTAGGTGTTATTATTGGAGGAGCATTTGGTAAAATTGTTACTTCTGTTGTAGATGATATTTTAATGCCAATTTTAGGAATTATAATTGGAGGTTTAGACTTTAGTAGTTTAACATTAAGAATAGGAGATGCAACTGTTAGATATGGTTTATTTATTAATAATGTTATTAATTTCTTAATAATTGCTTTCTGTATATTTATTATGATTAAAGCATTAAATAAATTGTCAAAAAAAGAAGAAGCAAAAGAAGAAAAAGTTATTCCTAAAAAATCTAATGAAGAAATTTTACTAGAAGAAATATTAAAAGAATTAAAAAAATCTAAATAATAAGTATTATATTTATTATACTTGGAATTTCATTAGTAATTTCAAATAAATTAAAAAAAGTTAAAGTTTAGCTTTTTTAAGAATCAATTTTTTTAAAAATTTCATCAATACTTTCATTCTTTAAAACATATTCACTCGAATAATGATTTTTATCTGCTGGAGAAGAATAACTCAATTTAACTACAATGTTTAACGTAGTTTGTGGTTTAATCATTTTTCTTTGGCAATATTTATCTTCAAATTTTAAATATTGATTTTCTGAAAACAAAAATGTTTTCTTTTTTATTTCTTCAAAATTCTTTCCACCAAATTCTTTTTTTAATAATTCGTAATCTTCTATATATTTTTTTAATATATTTTTGTTTTGATTAACTTTAGTATATAAATCTTGCCATACATCTTTATTATCCTTAATACGTCCACACATATAATTAATTATTGCTGTTTTATTACTATTATCCTTGTATTGTTGTAAATTATTACATTCATAATTTATATTATTTTTTTTCTGCACTGTATGAAATAAAGATTTATATTCGTTGTTAAGATTTTTTACTTTTGTATATAATTCACTTTTACTTTTAATACTTAAACACAATAATATATATCTTATCAGAAAAAATAATATTGCAATACTTATTAGTAAAATAATAAGTATTCTAATAGTTGAATTCATAAATTTACCACCTTTACAAATGTCTTTAATGACAATTTTATTATACATTATTTCGAATAATTTTTAAACTATTACTTTATAATACTGTGTTTTTGTTTTAATAATTTTTTCGCGAAAGATATTTTATATAAATTCGATGTAAATTAAAAAGTCCTTAAATTAAGGACTTTAAATTCAAAATGGGGCCTTATTTAACCTCGTATACGAAAATATGATAATGAATATAAAAACTCAATTACTAATATTAGTATACACTAAAAATTGCTAAAGATCAATATGTTTTTTTAAATTAATGATTTATTTATTAGTTCTAGTTTTGTTTCGTTATTTTTAATTTATTAACTGTCTTACTATTAGGAATTATTAATAGAACAATTCCCGTAAAAAGCCGAACTGATATATTACTAAGTATTGAAGTTAATAATTTAAATTGTTCATTACCAGCAAAAAAGATACAAATTAATAGCAGAATTAAAATTAATATAACATATAAAGTGAAATTCTAATATATTTGAACAATAAATGATTTAATATATTTTTTATAATAATTGAAATGTTCTCGACAATTATTTTGACTTTATACATATAAACTCTTATTCAACCTTTAATATGCCATTTTCTCCAAAAAGAATAACATCATTACTATGAGGTTTGTTATTAGAATCAAGCTCATCAACACTAACATACTGTGGCATATACAATGCTGTACCAGAAATAATACATTCTCCTTGTCCTAACATAGTTAACATATTCAAACTTGAATCACTCATAAAAGAAACTGTTTTTCTAATTTTTTCGATGTCATTAGGATTAACCAACTTATGAATAAAATAATTATGCAACTGAGATGTTATTGTATTTGAAATATCACTTGGTCTTTGACTCGAAATCATCATATATACTCCAAATTTTCGCCCTTCTTTAATTATTTCCTCAAATACACTAAGTGTATTGTTGTGAATTTCTGTTTGTTCATTGTCATTTGACAAAAGATTATGTGCTTCATCAATTACAATATTTAAAATGGAATTGATATAATTATCATTTTTTAATTCTTTTTGTTCTTTATATAAAATTGCTGAAAATAAAGAAGGTACTATTTCTCTAGTGTCTTTATTCACATTAGACAATTGTATTATCAAAAGATTCTTATTATCAAAAAGAGAATTAGTGATACTATCTGAATTATTTCTGAATATTTTATTAAAGTCTTTTTTTCTTGCTGCTATTCTTGGTAATAAAGGACTAATGTATTCAAAATTAATACCACTTTCACTTTGTAATGCAACTTGCATAATTAATTCTAATTCAAATCTATCAATCCAATTTTCTGGAATAATAAAATCAATGTTTCTTATATCATTGTAACTACTAATATAGTTTTTTTTTCCATTTCCGTCATTATAGTAAAATGCATGTGTAGTAGAATTATATGATATATTACTTATTCCATTGGATATATAATCACCAACGTACTTTCTTAAAACATAAAATTTTGTACTATCTTTATTTGCTATTATATTTTTTATTACGTTTACACCATAATATTCTTCATCATCTACTTTTTCACTCATTTTTTCAAAAGCTCTTTTTACAACTGGTAATTGAGTTTTTTCTGTAGCATTTAAAATAACACCCATATCTTCATATGTTAATTTAGAATAATTAAATGGCAATTTCTCTTCATCTAACATTTCTTTTCTTGTTGATAATTTATATATTTTCTTTTTAGCTTTGTCTGTTATTGAATTTTCTCCATATTCATTGTTCAAATCAAATAATATAATTTTAGAATTATTAGATTTTACTTTTTCCAAATTCACCGTGTATTCCTTAAGAATTTTTGCCAAGGTATTTGATTTACCACTTCCAGTATTTCCAAAAATCCCAATATGAGATGAGATTAATTTATTTATGTCTAAATAAATTCTATTAGAACTATCATAAAGATTTTTTCCAATATCAACAGAAAAATCAGGTTTTAAAAAAACCTTATTAAACTCTGATTCATTCAACATTTCTACATTAGCTCCCACAAATGGTAATAATCTTAACCCTGACAAAAATTTATTGTTTGTAATTCTGCCTCTTATTTCTAATTCAACAATATGTTTTTGTGTATGATCATTTAAAAACTCTTCATATTCTCCTGAAATTTGACATATTATTGTATCTAATCCAACATTGGTTTTTACATAACTATTTATTTGTGGTGCAGGAAAAATATCTCCGTTAGTAATAATATGTGGAGGAAGTTTTTTATAAAATAAAAGAACATAATTCATCTTAAATGAACAATGCTCTTATTCTCATGTACATATTATATCACTTTTATAGAAATTAGTCTTCATTCTCGACAATTTTTTCAATTTCATTTCCAATACGTTCAATAATTCCAACAACTAGAGCATTTCCCATCATAAAGAATCTTTTTTTATCAGTCATTCCTGTATTTGTCCAATTATCTG
>CAZYXO010000025.1:0-13908 GCA_964651315.1 uncultured Muribaculaceae bacterium | reverse complement strand
ATGAAGCAGAAATTTCTAATAGTGATATTAGAAGCACGTGAATTTATTCATGTGAAGTTCACTTTTACTGTGTTTTGTGATATATTTTATATGCGATGAATTAAAAGTTGCATATATTAAGTAAATGTTTCTCGCTCTTGGGTGGTGCGAGTAATAAATTATCCCAAGTGTCAATGTTTATCGCTCCTGGGTGGTGCGAGTAATAAGTTATCCCAGTAGTAAATATGAAAATCTTATTTTTAATAAGGTTTTTTTCTTTTACATTTTTTTAATTTTTTCTTGTTTAATAAGTATTTAATATTGTATAATCAATATACGGGGAAGTAAGTTATGAAAATAGATGAAGTAGATTTAGACAAAATTAGTCCAATGATGAGTCAATACATAGATATTAAAAAAGAACATGCAAGTGAACTCTTGTTTTTTCGCTTAGGTGATTTTTATGAATTGTTTTTTGAAGATGCAACTATTGCATCAAAAGAATTAGAACTTACTTTAACAGGTAAAAATGCTGGATTAGAAGAACGTATTCCGATGTGTGGAGTACCATATCATAGTGTAAAACCATATATTGAAAAATTAGTAAGTCGTGGTTATAAAGTAGCAATATGTGAACAATTAGAAGACCCACGAAAAACCAAAGGTGTTGTAAAACGTGGAGTAGTCGAAATAATTAGTATAGGAACACGAGTAGACAATGAATTATTAAATAGTTTTGATCATAATTATATAGCAAGTATAATTGATTATAAATATTTATATGTATTAACATATGCTGATATATCAACAGGAAGTTTAAATGTAATAAATTTAGAATATAATAAAGAATCATTAATAAATGAAGTATTAGCACTTAATATTAAAGAAATAGTTTTAGTAGATAATACAGATGTCGAATTAACAAATATACTAAAAAATGTTTATGGAATAAATATCAATATTAGTAATAATTATTTAGAAGAAAAATATGATTATTTAACTGAAAATATAACTGATATAAGACTTAAAAAAGGCGTCGAACATTTACTTTATTATTTAACAATAACAGAAATGAAAGAAATAAGTCATTTTACTTATGCAAAAGTAATTGATAAGACAGAATATTTAGAACTTAATATAAATACAATTAGAAATTTAGAGTTAATTGAAACAATTCGTTTAAAAGAAAGAACGAATAGTTTAATATGGTTAATAGATAAATGTAAAACAGCAATGGGTAGTCGTAGACTTAAAGATATGTTATTAAATCCACTTCGTGATATAAATCAAATTGAAAAAAGATATAATATGATTGAAACACTTAATAATCAATTTATTTTAAAAGATGAATTAGGAACTCTACTTAATAATGTTTATGATTTAGAAAGATTATGTGGTAAAGTAATATGTGGTAATTTAAATGGTCGTGATTTAATTCAATTAAAAAATAGTTTTAAACCATTGCCAAGAATTAAAGAAATAATTAATTTGTTAGAGTTTGATTATCAAATAGATACATTTAGTGAATTATATAGTCTTTTAGAATCCTCTATAAATGAAGATGCACCAATTACAATAAAAGATGGTAATATTATTAAATATGGTTATGATAAAGAATTAGATGAATTAAAAGATATTAGAAAAAATGGCAAAAATTATATTTCATCATTTGAATCAACTTTAAAAGATGAAACTGGTATTAGAACATTAAAAGTAGGTTTTAATAAAGTATTTGGTTATTTCATTGAAGTAAGTAAAGGTCAAGTTAATTTAGTAAAAGATGAATATAATTGGGAAAGAAGACAAACACTAACTAATTGTGAACGTTATATTTCGCCCTCTTTAAAAGAAAAAGAAAATATGATTTTAAATGCTGAAGAAAGAATAGTTGTACTGGAATATGAATTGTTTTTAAAAATAAAAGAAATAGTTAAAGAGTATGTTAATAAAATAAAAAATACAGCAAGTGAATTATCTAAAGTAGATGCCATATTATCGTTATCTGTTGTATCTGATTTATATAATTTTACGCGTCCTAAATTAAATAATAAATCTATTTTAGAAATAGTTGATGGAAGACATCCAGTAATTGAAGTAGTAAGTAAAGACGAATATATTCCAAATAGTATATATATGGATAATAGTGTCAATTCAATAATAATAACAGGACCTAATATGAGTGGTAAATCAACATATATGCGTCAGACTGCAATAATAGTAATATTAGCACAAATGGGATCATTTATACCTGCCAAAAGTGCTAATATTATGGTATTTGATAAAATATTTACTCGTATTGGAGCAAGTGATGATTTAGTAAGTGGTGAATCAACATTTATGGTAGAAATGAAAGAAAGTGTTCATGCACTTAATAATGCCACAGATAAATCACTGATAATATTTGATGAACTAGGTCGTGGTACTGCAACATATGATGGAATAAGTTTAGCAGAAGCAATCCTTTTATATGCCAATAATAAAATAAAATGCAAAACATTATTTTCAACTCATTACCATGAATTAACTAAATTAGAAAGAAAATATCCCAAAATTAAAAATGTTCATGTAAGTGCTTTGGAAGAAAATGGTACAATTACATTTTTACATAAAATAAAACCAGGAAGTGTCGATAAAAGTTATGGAATACATGTTGCAAAATTAGCAGGTATGAAAGATTCAATATTAGAGAATGCAACAGAAATATTAAATAGTTATGAAAAAAATATCAAAAAAGATAGTGATAATAAAAAAGTTCAATTAACATTATTGATGGAAGAAAAAAAATCCCCTACAATAGATGATATTTTAAAAGATATTGAACCACTTAATATGACTCCAATAGAAGCAATTAATACTTTATATGAATTAAAAAATAAATATAATAAAACGAAATAATAATGTAAATAAATTTAAAAAATAATACTAAATTAATTATATCTATTGTATAATAGAAATGTATTAGTAAGGAGTAATTGATAATGAAAAAATTAATATATTGGTTATGCATTGCACTCTTAATTGGAGGATTTATCTTTTTTGGTACTAGAGATTATAAAAAGAATGAAAAAAGGGATATTAGAGATGAATATGAATTAGTTAGTGAAAATAATGTTTTTGAATATACAACTAGTAGTAAAGTGCTAGATATAATAAAGAATAATAGTGGTATTGTTTTCTTTGGTTTTGGTGGTAATGAATATTCTAACTACTATGCGAAAATGATTGATGAAGTTGCAAAAGAAAATAATATTGAAAAAATATATTATTATAATTTTTATGAAGATCGTAAAAATAATCGAACAAATTATGAAACATTAGTAGATATGTTAGATAATTATTTAATTACTAGAGATGATTTTATTAAAGAAATATATGCACCAAGTTTATTAATAGTAAAAGATAAAACAGTTCTTTATTTTGATACTGAATATAATTTTATGCCAAATAATATAAAGGCTCGTGAATATTTTACAAGTAATGTTATAAGTAATAAGAAAGAAAACTTAAATATAATATTTAAGCAATATAAAGGATAAAGAATTATGGATGATTATAAAACAAATATTTTAAAAGCAATAATATTTATTCTAGTAATAATAGGTTTAGTAATTGGTGGTTATTTCTTAGTTAAAAATTTTCAACCAAAGAGAAAAAACGAAAATAATAAAACAATAGAAGAAACTAAAATAGTTAAAATTGATGAAAAAAAAGATTTAATCTATTTTGAAAACTATAAAGTTATTGCAACAGAACCAGATATAACTTATAAAGATGTTATTATTAATATTAAAGGTAATGAAGAATTAAATAATACTTTAAAAAGTGAAATGGATACGATAAGAACTAGTGTTAAATATATTAGTAATGAGAAATTAGAAGAAGGTAGAGAAGTATTATATGAAGAAGAAAATATATATTCGGCTAAAGAAAGAATATATGAAACTTATAATACATTAAGATATATGTCATTGGTTATAAAAGATTATGATTTTAATTGTTATGAAGGACCTTTATTTACTAATGCTAAATCATATATTTATGCCAAAAAAGATGGTGATCTTTTAAGTGAAGAAGAGATTTTAGAATTATATAATACTAATTTAGATGAAATAAAAAGTTTAATTAGAAAAGAACTTTCAAGTGTATCTAAAGAAGAAGGCGAAGAATTAGTAGTTAATGTTGAAGAAACACTAAACAATTTAAAACCAATTTATTATATTGACTATAAAGGATTAAACGTATATTATATTGTTAAGACATCACTTAGTGATAGTTTAGGAAGTTTAGTAATCGAATAGGAGAGATAATTATGGATGATGTTACATTTAAAATGGAGAAAGTTATTGAGGCTTTAGATAACAAATTGCTTAATATTAGAGCAGGAAGAGCAAATCCTGGAATGGTTAGTGGGATTAATGTGGTGTATTATGGTGTACCAACCCCTATTATGTCAGTTGCAAATGTTACTGTACCTGAAGCAAGACAGTTAATGATAAAACCTTTTGATAGATCTTGTATTAAAGATATAGAAAAAGCAATAAATGAAGCAAATATTGGTATTACACCTACTAATAATGGAGAAGCAATATTTTTAGTGGTTCCCGAACTTACAGAAGAAAGAAGAAGAGAATATGTTAAGACTGCTAAAATTAGTGGTGAAGAAGCAAAAATTGCTTTAAGAAATATTAGACAAGATGCAAATAATGATATTAAAAAAGCAGAATATAGAGAAGATGAAGAAAAATTATATTTAGAAGATGTCCAAGATAATATTAATAAATATAATAAAATAGTTGATGAAAAAATAACTGAAAAAGAAAAAGAATTAATGAACGTATAATTCTTTTTTTAAATATTTATGAAAGAAGATGATAAAGTATGGAAAGTAAATATAAAATGAGTAAAGAAGATAACATATTTTTTGCCAAAAGAAAATTGGTAGATAATCTTTACAAAAGTGCTAATCTGGAAGGAATAGCAGTAACATTTGCAGATATTGTGTCTTTTATAAATAATGTAAATACTGGTAAAATATCGATTGATGATATGATGAAATTAAAGGGATTAAAAGATGCGTGGGAGTTTGTATTAGAAACAATTAATGAAGAATTAACAACTGAATATATAAAAAAAATACATTTTCAAATTTGTAAAGGTCAAAATATTGAACCATTAGGTGAATATCGAACTAAAGGAGTTGGTATAACTGGAACTTCATGGCGGCCAAAACTTCCAAGTGAATGTAATTATGATGATGAATTAAAAGAAATTATGAATATAGAAAATTCTCTGGATAGATGTATAACATTGTTTTGCTGGATTCAAAAATCTCAAATGTTCTTAGATGGAAATAAAAGGGTTGCTAACTTGATTGCAAATAAAGAAATGATAAAAAATGGAGAAGGAATAATAGCTATTCCAGTAGATAAAATAGGCGATTATTTAACAGTATTAATAAATTTTTATGAAACAAACGACAATACAAATATTAAAAAATGGATATATGATAATTGCATAGATGGAATAATTTAATTCGATTTTGAAACACATTAGAAATAATGTGTTTTTTACAAAAATGTGATAAAATACATGAAAAATGTTGCAAAAGTGTGATGAAAAGCATTAAAAATGTTGCAAAAGCGTGATTTTTATACCATTATATATGGTAGAGTATTTAGACAAACTATTAAAAATAGTAAAGGAAACCAAATAGATTAAATTAAAAAATATTAACATTTGTTTAAACAATGTATATACTTTAATTAGATAGGAGAAAAATTATGGAAATAAAATTACAAAAATGGGGAAATTCAGATGGAATAAGAATTCCTAGTAATATTTTAAAATCCTTAAATATTAAAACTAATGATAGATTAAGAATATATGAAGAGGATGATAAAATAGTAATATATAAGATATCAAAAGATTATTTAACTATTGAAGAAAGAATTGAAGAATATAAAAACTTACCTGAAAGTGAGAAAGGAAATATCGAAAAGTATGATTGGCAAGAAGATATTGGTTTAGAAAAATGGTAATAACATATATACCAAAACAAAAAGATATTTGCTTTTTAGATTTCGCTCCAATTAAAGGTCATGAACAAAGTGGATTAAGACCAGCAATTGTTCTTAGCAAATATGAATATAATAAATTTACTAAAATGGCAATAATATGTCCTATAACATCTAACACAAAAAAATTTCCAACTCATTATCAATTAACTGATACTAGTAAAATTAAAGGATCGGTTTTATGTGAACATATTAGAAGTATTGATTTTGAAGCACGAAAATATCATATGTTGAAAAACTTAACGATTTTGAATTTAAAGAAATAATAGATTTAATAAAAAGTATTATTGAAATATAGTGTTTTAAGTGTATAAAATGAAGAAATAACTGTAAACTAAACTTGCTAAACAAGTTTTTTTCTTTTATAATAATGATTGGTGATAAGAAATGGTAAAATATGATGAATCATCAATAAAGATATTAGAAGGTCTTGAAGCAGTAAGAAAAAGACCTGGTATGTATATTGGTAGTACAGATAGACGTGGACTACATCATTTAGTATGGGAAATCGTTGATAATTCAATCGATGAAGTAATAAATGGTTTTGGAAATGTAATAAAAATAGTTATAAATAAAGATGGAAGTGTGACAGTAAGTGATAATGGACGTGGAGTTCCTATCGGAAAACATGAAAGTGGGAAATCAACTCCAGAAGTAATTTATACGATACTTCATGCTGGTGGTAAATTTAGTGAATCAGGATATAAAGTATCAGGTGGACTTCATGGAGTAGGTGCAAGTGTCGTAAATGCTTTATCAAAATATATGGAAGTAACAATATGTCGTGATGGACTTATTAGTACAATTAGTTTTGAAAATGGTGGACATGTTAAAAGTCCTTTAAAAACTGTTGGTAAAACAAATAAAACAGGAACATCTGTAACATTTTATCCTGATCCAGAGATATTTAGTACAGTTAATTTTTCATATACAACAATATGTGAAAGAATGCAAGAAAGTGCATTTTTACTTTCTGGATTAACTGTTATTGTAATAGATGAAGCAGATAAAAAAGAAGTAGAATATCATTATGATAATGGACTTGTGAGTTTTGTTGAATATATCAATGAAGATAAAAAAGCATTACATAAAGTAATTAATTTTACAGGAACAAAAGAAAAAATTGAAGTTGAAATAGCCCTTCAATATACAGATACATATAATGAACAAATATTGTCATTTGTTAATAATATTAAAACAGTAGATGGCGGAAGTCATGAAGTTGGTTTTAAAACTGGAATAACAAAAGCATTCAATGATTATGTTAAAAATAATAATATTGGTAAAGGTAAAGATAGTGTATTTGATGGATCTGATTTACGTGAAGGTTTAAGTGCAGTAATTAATTTAAAAATACCAGAAAATAAATTGCAATTTGAAGGCCAAACAAAAGGAAAATTAGGTACACCAGAAGCAAGAAGTATAACCGATAGTGTTGTTTATGATAATTTAAAATTCTTCTTAGAAGAAAATAAAGAAATAGCATTAACAATTATTGAAAAAGCCCAAAAGTCCAAACTTGCTAGAGAAGCAGCAAGAAAAGCGAGAGAAGAAGCAAGAAATGGAAAAAATAAAAGTAAAATAGAGAAAAATTTATCTGGAAAATTATCTCCTGCTCATAGTAAAAATCCGAAAATAAATGAACTTTTCTTAGTCGAAGGAGATAGTGCTGGTGGTTCTGCTAAAGGTGGTAGAGATCGTAAGTTCCAAGCTATTTTACCTTTACGGGGAAAAGTAATTAATACCGAAAAAGCAAATATGGACGATATTTTAAAAAATGAAGAAATAAATACAATGATATATACAATCGGAGCAGGACTTGGAAATAGTTTTGATGCTGAAGAATCAAATTATAATAAAGTAATAATTATGACTGATGCTGATGATGATGGAGCTCATATTCAAATACTTTTAATAACATTCTTCTATCGTTTTATGCGACCTTTAATTGAAACAGGAAAACTATTTATTGCTCTTCCACCATTATATGAAGTAGATTATCCGAAAAAGAAATTCTACGCTTATACTGATGATGATTTAAAAAGAATTATGAGAGAAAATAGTGGTAAACCACTCTTAAAAAGATTTAAAGGATTAGGGGAAATGAATTCTCAGCAATTATGGGAAACAACAATGGATCCAAATACTAGAAATTTAATTAAAATAAATATTAATGATGCATCTCTTGCCGAAAAAAGAGTAAGTGTTTTAATGGGAGATAAAGTTGAACCAAGAAAAATTTGGATTAATGAAAATGTTGAATTCACAATGGAAGATAATTTTAGAGTAGGGAAATAGGTGACTGAAAAATGGAAGATATTATAACAAGAATACATGATTATGCCCTAGAAGAAATAATGGGAGATCGTTTTGGAAGATATGCAAAAACAATTATTCAAGACCGAGCAATACCTGACGTTCGGGATGGATTGAAACCAGTTCAAAGAAGAATTTTATATTGTATGCATAAGGATCATAATACTTATGATAAACCAACAAGAAAATGTGCGAAAACTGTTGGTAATGTTATGGGTAATTACCACCCTCATGGGGATTCATCTATTTATGAAGCATTAATTAGAATGAGTCAGTGGTGGAAACAAAATACAACTTATGTTTTTGTTCAAGGAAATAATGGTTCAATGGATGGAGATCCACCTGCTGCATATCGTTATACCGAAGCAAGACTTGAAAAAATAACTAATGAAATGTTAAAAGATATTGATAAAAATACTGTTAAATGGGCCCCTAATTTTGATGATACAGAATTAGAACCAACAGTATTACCAGCAAAATTCCCCAATCTCTTAGTAAATGGAGCAAATGGAATAAGTGCTGGATATGCAACAAATATCCCACCACATAATTTAGGAGAAATAATCGATGCAACAATTAAAAGAATCGATTCACCAAATTGTCATTTCGATTCAATATTAGAAATAGTAAAAGGTCCGGATTTTCCAACAGGAGGAATTGTTGAAGGAAAAGCTGGTATCATCGATGCTTTTAAAACAGGTAAAGGTAAAGTAATAGTTAAAAGTAAATACGAATATAAAAAAGAAAAAGGTAAAGAGCAAATTATAATTGATGAAATACCTTTTGATGTTAATAAAGCCTTATTAGTTAAAAAAATAGATGATATTAGAATTGATAAAAAAATAGATGGAATTGCTGAAGTAAGAGATGAAACAGATAAAGAAGGTTTAAGAATCGTAATAGATCTAAAAACAAATGCTAATAAAGAAATAATTATTAATTACTTACTTAAAAATACTGAATTACAAATATCATATAACTATAATATGGTATCAATTGTAAATAGAAGACCAATGACTTTAGGAATAGTGGAAATACTTGATGCTTATATTGAATTTCAAAAAGAAGTGATAACTTCAAGAACTGAATTTGATTTAAATACTTATAAAAATAGATTACATATAGTTGATGGATTCTTAAAAATGATTTCTATTTTAGATGAAGTAATAAAAGTAATAAGAGCAAGTAAAAATAAAAGTGATGCTATTGATAACTTAGTTACAACATTTAACTTTACAAAAATACAAGCAGATGCAATTGTTACCTTACAATTATATCGTTTAACTAATACTGATGTAGTAGCACTTCAAAATGAAAGAGCAGATTTACTTAAATTTATTGAAGCTTTAGAATCAATATTATGCGATGAAGAAAAATTAAAAGCTGTTATGAAACATGAACTAAAAAAAATAAAAGAAGAATATGCAACACCTAGAAAAACAAAAATAGTTGATGAAATAACTGAAATTAAATTAGATACAACAGATTTAATAAGTAAAGAAAATGTAATAGTTGTTGTAACAAATGATGGTTATATAAAAAGAGTACCAATGAAAAGTTATAATAAAGATGAAGAAACTTTACTAAAACCAGGTGATTATGTTAAAAATATCTATGAATTAACAACACTAGATAATTTACTTGTATTTACTAATTTAGGTAATTACTTATATATTCCAGTTCATACTATACCAGAAGTAAAATGGAAAGAATTAGGAAAACACATTAATAATATTATAATGCTTTCAACAGAAGAAACAGTAATTAATTCTATTTCATATAATAAACAAAATAAAATAATTACACTTGCTACTAAATTAGGTATGATTAAAAGATGTAATTTAATAGATTTTGAAGTAACAAGATATTCACGTCCTATGGTATGTATGAAATTAAAAGAAAATGATAAATTATTAAGTGTTTCACTTAGTAAAGAAGATAATATATTTATTACAAGAAATGGTTATTATTTACGTTTTAAAGAAAGTGAAATACCAGTAATAGGTATAAAAGCATCTGGTGTAAAAGGAATAAACTTAAAAGATGATGAAGTAGTAAGTAATATATCTATTGATAATAATGATGAATATATTAATGTATTTACTGATCATTTAACAGGTAAAAGAGTTAAAATAAGTGAACTTGCAATTATTAGTAGAGCAAAAAAAGGTAACTTAGTTATGAAAAAAAATAAAACAGTTACTTATAATGTAATAAATGCTTTTAATACTCTTACAAGAGATATTATTAGTTATAAAATAGATACAGATATCAAAGAAATAAAAAATAGTGAAATACCAATAATGGATATATCAAGTAATGGTTCAGTTATATTTAAAGATAAAGTAGATAATGTATTTAAAAAAAGTGAAAAAGAATCACTTAATAATAAAAAACAAAGTAATGAAGAAATTGAAAAAGAAGAAGTTATTGAAGTTGAAAAAAAAGAAAGTGGACAAATAAGTATGGATGACTTCTTAAATGATTTTAAAATGTAATCGGAATTTTGTGAAAAAATGCTTAAAAACGACTGGAATTTTGTGAAAAATAGTGTTGAAACAATTGGAATTTTGTGATAAAATGTATTTGAACGGAGAATTAAAATGGAAAGATTAAAAAGAAAAATAGATAATTATTTGGTTGAATGGAAAAATAATAAGAATAAAATGCCTTTAATTGTGAAAGGACCACGACAAATTGGTAAAACAGAATCAATAAGGCATTTTGCAAAAAACAATTATAAATATTTTATTGAAATAAATTTCGTATTACAAAAACAATATAAAGATATTTTTGATGATGGTTTTTCAGTGGACACAATAATTAAAAATATTTCTTTAAGAAATCCAAATCTTCTATTTATACCAAATGAAACATTAATATTTTTTGATGAAATACAAGATTGTATAAATTGTGCTACTTCCTTAAAAGCATTTAATGAAGATAAACGTTTTGATGTAATTTGTTCGGGATCTTTAATGGGAATAAATTATAAAGAAATTGAATCAAATAGTGTTGGTAATAAAGAAGATTATGATATGTATTCTCTTGATTTTGAAGAATTTTTATGGGCAAAAGGTTATAAAGATAATCAAATAGAAGATTTATATAATCATATGATTAATTTAATTCCATTTAATAATACCGAATTATCAGTAATGTTTGAAAACTTTAAAGAATATATGATTATTGGTGGAATGCCAGCAATAGTATATTTGTTTATTAATAATAATAATTTTAGTGGAACATTAAAAATGCAAAAACAGATTCTTTTGGATTATGAAGAAGATATTACAAAATATGCTTCAGGTTTAGATCAAGGGAAAATACTTAATGTATACAGAAGAATACCAGTATTTTTAGGAAAAGAAAATAAAAAATTTCAAATATCTAAAGTGGAAAAAAATGCTCGAAATAGAGAATATATTGGAACAGTTGAGTGGTTAAATAATGCTGGAATAATTAATACTTGTTATTGTTTGGATAAACTAGAATTACCTCTTAAAGGAAATTATAATCCAAATAATTATAAATTGTATTTTAGTGATACAGGATTATTAATTGGATCTATCGATGAAGAAGCACAAGAGGATTTAAGAAATAATCAAAATTTTAATACATATAAAGGTGCAATATATGAAAACATTATTGCTGATATGCTAGTTAAACAAGGATACTTATTATATTTTTATAAAAATGAGAAAAGTACAATAGAAATGGATTTCTTTTTAAGAGATAAAGATAGTTTAATTCCACTGGAAGTAAAAGCAAATGATAATTCAACAATATCTTTAAATAATTTAATAGATAACAATAAATATAAAGATATTAAATATGGCATTAAATTATGTTATAAAAATATTGGCTATAATAATAAATTTTATACGTTTCCATATTTTTTAACATTCTTATTAAAAAGATATTTAAAAGAAAAATAACAGAAATAAATCACTTATTAATACATAAGATATTATAGGTGATTTTTTATGTCTAAGAAAGATGAATTTAAGAATTTTGTTCGTAATAAACCAGAATTAGAGTCATATGTTAGAAATGGTAAAATGACATGGCAAAAATTTTATGAAATATATGATATATATGGAGAAAATGATAGTATATGGACTAATTATATGGGAGATAGAAGTGATCCATCTACTATTAAATCTAGTTTAGATACTATTTCTAATATAGTTAAAAATATTGATATTGATTCTATTCAAAAACATATAAATAATGCTCAAAAAGCATTAGGAATAGTAGGGGAAATCACTAATAAAACAGCGACTAATGTTGGTGGTATTGCTAAAACTCCTA
Organism: uncultured Muribaculaceae bacterium; assembly: GCA_964651315.1. Taxonomy (GTDB): domain Bacteria; phylum Bacillota_I; class Bacilli_A; order RF39; family UBA660; genus CAZYXO01. The sequence goes on along the minus strand of CAZYXO010000025.1, from coordinate 1,225 downwards.
AAGCACCAAGACCACTTAATAAGTTTTTCGAGGATTAATATGACTACAGAATTATTAATAACAATTAAAAAAGATCCAAAGATGTTTGGCTATTTAAAAGAAAATAGTGAATGGTTTAAATACTTAAATCGTAATCCGGATAATTATAAAAAATATATTGAATCAATGAAAGTTAAATATAAATTAAGAGTAACAGATAAAATAAGTAATGCTATAGATAGTATAGATATGGCAAGTAATATAATAACTGCTTTAAAATAAAACTCTACAAATATTTTTAGTATAGAATTTATACTTATAAATTAATAAAAAACGTGAAAGTTGAGATATAAAAGTGTATCAAAAACGTGAAATAATGTTGCTTTTTAAAAAAATGTACTAATATAGGTGCAAGATAAATTTAATCCACTTATGTAATAAAAATAACTACTAATAATTTTGATATGAATAATAATATAAAATCTATTCCATTATATGCAGTATTTTGTTTAACATAAAATAATTTTTATACTTTTTTACATATAAAATAAAATAATAATAAATTTATACTTTATTATTATTTTATTTTATAGTAAAATTATAGTAGAAAGTAGAGAAGAGTTTATGAATAAAAAAATAAGGATAGCAATTTTATCATGTATTGGGTTATTATTAGTAGTAGGTATATCATATGCATATTGGTTACTAACAATATCACAAAGTGATTATAATGCAGTATTAGCAAAATGTATAAGTATAACAAAATCTAGTGAAAGTAGTGCTATTAGTTTAATAGATGCATTACCACAAACAGATGAAGAAGGATTAACAAATACACCATATACAATGACAGTAGTTAATAATTGTACAGATAATGTACCTTATATAGTAACAATGGATTTATTAAATATTGATGGAGCAGTAGCAAGTGATTATATAGGAAGTGAACATATTAAAGTAGATGTAGATGGAAGTACTACTATGTTAAATACAAATGATTCATATACAGCATCTACAAATGCTTATGAATCAAGAATAATAAAATATGGAACTTTAACAGGAAATGAAACAAAAACATTTACAATAAGAATGTGGTTAGATTATGATACAACATTAAGCGATGGAAATAAAGTAAATAGTAAAGTGTTTGTATATGCAGGGCAAGTGCCACAATTAACTGGAGGTGAAGCCGTACTAGCAGCGTGGACAGAAGCAGGAATACCAATGAATACAACAGCACCAGATT
>CAZYXO010000024.1:11200-13954 GCA_964651315.1 uncultured Muribaculaceae bacterium | reverse complement strand
ATGATTATGAAGAAAAACAGTGGGCGAATGCAGTAACAATTGTACCATCAGAACTAACAACATATAAAGCAAAAAATGTTGGAGATATAATTGATAATGATGATGTAATGGGATATTTTGTTTATATACCAAGATATCGATATAAATTATGGAATGTAAATAATGATGGAACACAAACTAGTAATGAACAAGAAATAATAATAGAATTTGAGAATAAAAATGTAGGAAAAGTATTAGGAAATACAAATGGTGACTATTTAACTCATCCTTCATTTACTTTTGGAGAAGAAGAATTAAATGGATTCTGGATAGGAAAATTTGAAACTGGAAGCACAATATTTAATGAACAAGTAAACTATGGTGCTTATGATATGAGTAAAGGAGCATATATAAAACCAAATTTATATCCAATAACTTATCATTATCCTTATCGTTATTATGTTATTGCAACTGATTTAAGTAACAGTAATTATCATAATTTAAGTTTAGAAACTGAAAGTATAATGATTACAAATATGCAATGGGGAGCAGTAACTTATCTTTCTCATTCTAAATATGGTACATGTAATAATGGAGTTTGTTCGCAAGTAATGCTAAATAGCAAAGGGATAAGAACAAATGATATTTTAAGTTCTTTTCCAGTAACTGGTTGTGGTCCACAAGGTATTAATAATTTTTCACCAGGAACAATTTGTAATGAATATAACACTTCTTTAGGAATATTAGCATCAACGACAAAAAATATATATGGAGTTTATGATATGGCTGGAGGTGTACTTGAATTCACAATGGGAGTAATTAAGGATGAAGGAACAAATGTACCACAATACTCTGGAAGTAGATTTGATGATACTAATATGCCTTCTAATAAATACTATAATTTATATGAATATGGAATATCAGATAATAACGCTGAAGCATTTGTTAGAGGAAAATTAGGTGATGCCACAAAAGAAATTGTTAAGTATTTGGATATAAATACTGGTTCTTGGTATAATGATACATCACAACTGGTGGAAAATGGAACCGCTTGGTCAATACGTGGAGGATACTTTGCAAATTATGATGTAGGAATCTTTGCTTTTAATAATACGCATGGTTGGGCCGATAATAATAAATTAAATGGGTTTCGTGTTGTATTAATTTCCAAATAAATTTAAAATATTTTCTTTAGAAAAAACATATTATTGAATAAATAATAATAATTCACTCATTATAAATATGGGTGTTAATTATGTCATATAATAAAGTTGTATTAACTGGTATAAATACTAGTAATTTAAAAGTAATGAGTCATAAAAAAATGTTAGAGTTATTTCATGAGTATCAAGACAATGGAAATATAATGGCTAAAGAAGAACTAGTTAATGGTAATTTAAAACTAGTTCTAAGTATTGTTTCTAAATTTAATAGTGGAAAACATAATTTAGATGATTTATTTCAAGTAGGGATTATTGGTTTAATAAAAGCTATTGATAATTTTGATTTATCATATAATTTAAAATTAAGTACTTATGCTGTACCTCTTATTTTAGGTGAAATAAAAAGATATATAAGAGATAATACAATTATTAGAGTAAGTAGAAGTGTAAAGGATTTATCATATGAAATAGTTAAATTTCAAGAAGATTATCATAACAAACATGGTAAATATCCAACTGGAACTATTATAAGTAAAGAATTAAATATTCCTGAATATCAAGTTGCATATGCACTAGAATCATTGCGAGTTCCACAAAGTATTTTTGAACCTATATTTAGTGATGGTAATGATATTATTTATTTAGAAGATCAAATATGTGATAAAAAATTAGATATTGATAATCAAGATATGTTAATTTCTTTAAGAAAAGCTTTAACTAAATTAAAAGAAAGAGAAAGAAATGTTTTAGTTAGCAGATATATTGTTGGCAAAACCCAAATGGAAATAGCAGAATCTTTAAATATAAGTCAAGCACAAGTATCCAGAATAGAAAAAAGTGCTATGGATAATGTTCGTAATTTAATTAAATAAATTTATCAGTATTGATAAATTTTTTTATGAAAAAAACACTTGTTATATGATAATAAGTGTTTTATAATACTTTGCGAGGGATTAGTTAATATGAAAGATTGTTAATAATTTTTTAGTTATCTATTACGTACTTTAAAATTTATTAAAAAGTTTGTTTAGGGTTTAAATATAGAAACCATTTTTGTTATGACCTATTATTTAGAAAAAATTAAATAGAAAGAAGGTAAAAATGACAAATGAATTAATAATTAAAGAAGAAGATAATATAAAAGATATGATTTATGAAATTAGAGGAAGACAAGTAATATTAGATAGGGATTTAGCTATTTTATATGATACTGAGACTAGGGTCATTAATCAAAATGTAAAAAGAAATATTAAACGATTTCCTGAAAATTTTTGTTTTCAAATAACTGAAAAAGAATTTTTTGATTGGAAATCACAATTTGTGATTTCCAAATCAGATAAAATGGGTTTGCGAAAAATGCCTTATGCTTTTACAGAACAAGGTGTAGCTATGCTAAGTGCACTTTTAAAAAGTGAAGTAGCAATTACTATGAGTGTAAAAATTATTAATGCCTTTGTATTAATGCGAAAATATATTTCAAGCAACTTAATAGAACAAAAATACATAAATAACTTAGTATTAACTCATGACAATGACATTAAATTATTACAAGAATCATTTGATAAATTAACTAATAAAGAAAAAAATAATCATATATTTTTTCAAGGACAAA
>CAZYXO010000024.1:2567-11100 GCA_964651315.1 uncultured Muribaculaceae bacterium | reverse complement strand
CATTTCATGATCGATTTATCATAATAGATAATAAAATATTATATCACTGTGGTTCATCATTTAAAGATTTAGGAACAAGATGTTTTGCCATAAATAAAATGAAAGATAATAGATTAATTGAATATATAAAAACTTTAATTTAATTTAAATTATTTAATATAATTAAAATAGGGTGGTATTATGCATTTATCGGATTTACAAGTAAAAACAGTAGTTGATTTAATAGATGGTAGAAATTTAGGAAGAATAGTAGATGCAGAAATGGATAATACTGGTAAAATAACTAATTTTGTTATTGAAAAGAAAAAATTTTGGAAATTTTTTTCCAATACACCTGAAACAATAATTAATTATAATCAAATAAAAAAAATAGGTGAAGATATTATTTTAGTGGAAATAAATAGTCATAATCACTAACTTATGATAAAATAAGTTAGTGATTAAATATGAAAAAGAAAATTTCTATTATTGCTAGTATTGTATTAATGATTGATTTATTTAGTAAATATCTAATATTTAATAATATGGGTGAAAATACCGAGATTATTAAAAATTTTTTCTATATTAGAAAAAGCCAAAATTTTGGAGCAGCATTTTCACTATTTACTGGTAATGTGTATTTAATAATAATTGTAAATATTATAATATTCTTTTTCTTAATAAAATATATAAATAGATTTAAAGTAAATTTAAGAAATACTATTGCATTTGGTTTTGTAATAGGAGGTTTATTTGGTAATTTATTTGATCGAGTTATATATGGATATGTTAGAGATTTTTTAGATTTTTATATTTTTAATTATAACTATCCAGTATTTAATATAGCAGATTCATGTATTGTAATAGGGGTAATATTAATGATTATAGCAATAATGAAAGGTGAAGATGAAGTTGGAAAAATTAGTAGTAAATGAAGAAAATAATTTAAGAATAGATAAATACTTAAGTAATAAATTAGATTTAAGTAGAGAATATATTCAAGAATTAATTAAAAAAAATGAAGTATTAGTTAATGGAACTAATGTTAAAAGTAGTTATGTAGTGAATATTAATGATGTAATAGAATACAATAATGAATATAAAAAAGAAATGAATTTAGTTCCTAAACAAATAGATTTTGAAATAATTTATGAAGATGAATATTTAATGGTAATAAATAAACCAAGTGGTTTAACAGTACATCCAGGTAGTGGAAATAAAGATAATACACTAGTAAATGGATTACTTTATTATGGTAAAAATTTAAGTAATATTGGTGGATTGGAAAGACCTGGAATAGTTCATCGTATAGATAAAGATACAAGTGGATTATTAATGGTTGCAAAAAATGATCAAGTACATAATATTTTAGCAGATGATTTTAAAAATAAAAGAATAATTAGAAAATATACTGCTCTTTTAGTAGGAGTAATACCAAATGATAAAATCGTAATTGACGCACCAATAGGTAGAGATGAAAAATATCGAGAGAAATTTACTGTAACAAGTAAAAATAGTAAAAAAGCAGTAACACATCTAACAGTATTAAAAAGATATAAAGAATATACATTAGCAAGTTTAGTATTAGAAACAGGAAGAACACATCAAATAAGAGTTCATACAAAATATATAGGATATCCCGTATATAATGATCCAATATATACAAATAAAGAAGCAAATAAATTTGGTCAATTTTTACATTCAAGTTATTTAGAGTTTATTCATCCGATAACAAAAGAAAAAAAGACATTTGAGTGTCCAATACCTCTTTATTTTCAAGAATTTATCGATAATTTAGAATAGAATAAAATAATTTAAAACATAAAATATTAGTAAAGAATATAAAATAGTAATATAAGAGAAATTACCTCTTATTTTCTTTATTTCTTTTAATAAAGGTATACTAGAAATAAACAATAAAAGACATGTAAATACAGAATAAGGCATACTTCTATAATAATAGAAAAATATAATAACTGAGAAGTTTAAAATATAATTAGTAAGAGCATAAAATAATAAATTATTATTAACTTTTTTTAAACAAAAAAGTTCACTAATATTAAAAGCCATAAAGAGAATAATAATTACATAAATAGTAAAGAATAAGTAAAATCCTGACATAGTTAATCACCTGTTTTCCTTTACTAAATATATGAAATGTATTAAAATAATATTACTGGGAGGAAAAATGAAAACAATAATAAATAAAAATGATGAAATAATTATGTCATTGGTTCATTATTTTGTAACTGAAGAAAATTATACACCTATAGTAGTTCGTGGTGTTGAAAATGAAATTTGGTTAGAAAATATTGAAGGACCATATAAGATTATTCGTATTAATTCAAATTATATTCATAATGATGAACAGTTTAATTTTGATTTATTTAAAACGGATAGTGTATTAAAACAAATAAAGAAGAAAACACTTTCATGGAAGATGAATGTTTTAAATATATTTACAAATGTATCAAATTATGTAAAGTTAGAAGATAAAAATAATATTGATGCCATTTATTTAAAAAATATTAAAGATTTTAAAGATAATAATAAAGTAATGAATGCTTTTCCGGATATAGTAGAAAAAACTAGTACAGAGAAAAGTGGACTTGATTTTGTTTTTGCAGTTACAGACGATATTAATAAGAAAACTGCAGAAGAAAACAAGAATTATGAAAAAGTATTTAAACCAAAAAAGATTTTAATTACATATATTTTAATGGCTTTATGTTTTATAATGTTTATGGTAAGTTTATTTGTCAGTAATGGGAAATTTGATGCTTATTCACTAGCATTATTAGGTGGTAATTTTAAAGATGCAATATTAAAAGGTGAAGTATATCGCTTAATTACATCTGCTTTCTTACATGGAGGATATATTCATTTTTTAGTTAATATGTATTCTTTATATATAATTGGTAAATCTTTAGAAACATTTTTAGGTAAATGGAAATTCTTAGTTATATATTTAGTAAGTGCTATAACTGGAAGTATGTTATCTTGTATATTTGCTAGTAATGATTTCATGGTATCTATTGGTGCTAGTGGGGCAATATTTGGTTTACTAGGAGCAATACTATATTTTGGATATAATTATCGTTTGTATTTAGGAAGTGTTTTAAAAACACAAATAATACCAATAATTGCTATTAACTTATTCATTGGATTTGCTGTTGATGGAATTGATAATGCTTGTCATATTGGTGGTTTAATAGGTGGTTATTTATCTTTAAAAGCACTAGGAGTTCCAAATAAAAGTGATAAAGGAGATAAAACTCAAGGAATTATTCTTTTATTAATATATTTGATATTCTTAATTTATACATTATTTTTTAGATAAAATAATTAATTAAACATCATAAAGAATCAAATTAAAGGGAATTCTGATATAAACACATGAATTATAAGTAAGATAAAATAAAAATAGAATCTGATACTTCAGAATCTATGTAAAAATTGTACATTTTTATTTTAAACTTTTTGTACATTTTTATATTGACTTTAACATTACGTATATTTGTTAAAAAAATATTATATTTTTTTAACAAATATAAATAAATTATGTTATACTAATTGTAGAATAGTAGGGATTAACATGAAAAGAAAACAAGATAATAATATATTAAAGTTTTTTATGTATCCTTTTATAGGTATTTATAATGTCATTAAATATATTTTAGTGGCTTTTTATGGTGTATTATATAGTATATTTAGCGGATTAAAATTTATTATAGTAGATTTATTTAAAATATTATCTTATAAATTAAATAATACTGTTAGAAAAACTAAAGATAAAGAATTAAGACCAGTTATAAAAAAAGAAGATAATAATTCTAAAAAGAAAAAGAAAGTAAAAGTATATAATTATTCCAAAAGATATTTAGAAAAATTAAATTTTAAAAAACAAAAATTAATATATGATTTACAACATGATGGTGCAATAAGAAGTAAATTACCTAATGTTTATCTTTATACTGCAAAGAATAAAGAAGGTAAAATAGTAAATGGTCGTTTTACAGGGTTATCTAAATTAGATGTTAATGCATTTTTAATAAATGAAGGTTATGAAGTATATGATATTCAAAATAATAAATTAATTAACTTTGTTTTTGGAGAATCAGCAATATTTTCTCAAAAATTATCTTCAAAAGAGTTAATATTTTGGCTAACACAATTATCAACTTATTTGAGAAGTGGTTTAAAACTAAATGATTCAATTAAAATACTTGCTAATCAAATGGGTAAAAATAAAGATCGACAACAAGCGTTTCAATCAGTTATTTATGAATTAACATTAGGTGAATCTTTTTCATCGGCAATGAATAAACAAGGTGCTTTATTTCCAGCGTTACTTATTAATATGGTAAGAGCAGCAGAAGCAAGTGGAACATTAACTGAAACTTTAGAAGAAATGGCTGAATATTATACAGAAATGGATAAAACTAGAAAACAGATGATAAGTGCCTTAACATATCCATCAATCATTACAATATTCGCATTAGCAGTTGTAACATTTATTCTTGTATATGTAATTCCCCAATTCCAAGGTATATATGAATCATCTAATGCAGAAATAGGTGGACTTACTCTCGCAATTATTAATTTAAGTGCATTTTTGCAAGCAAATTGGATGACAATGATATTTATAATTGTTGGAGTTATTGTTCTTTATTATGCAGCATATAAGAAAATAAAAGCATTTAGAGCAACAATGCAAAAATTTAATATGAAATTACCAGTAATAGGTAAAGTAATGATTTATAATGAACTTACAATATTTACAAAAACATTTGCATCTTTACTAAAAAATAATGTATTTATCACAGATAGTATGGATATTTTAAGTAGAATAACAAATAATGAAGTATATAAAGAAATAATGCAAAAAACAATAGATAATATTATTAATGGAGAAAAAATATCTGATGCATTTAAAGATCATTGGGCAATACCAGAAGAAGCATATTATATGATAGTTACAGGAGAATCAACAGGTGAACTTGATAATATGATGTTAAAAGTAAGTGAATATTTTCAAGAAATGCATCGTAATTTAGTTAGTAGTTTAAAGAGTTTTATTGAACCGATAATGATATCAGGATTAGCATTAATTGTTGGTGTAATTATTTTAGCGGTTATTGTACCAATGTTTGATTTAACTAGTCAAATATCAGCATCATAAGGAGGAATTATGGAAATATTTTATTATGTTATGTTATTTATCTTTGGAGCAGCAATAGGATCATTTGTCTTAGTGTTTAGTGAAAGAGGAGTTAAGAATCAATCGATTATTAAACCAGATAGTCAATGTGATCATTGTCATAAAAAATTAAAATGGTATCATAAAATACCAATATTATCTTATATATTCTTAGGTGGAAAATGTGCTTATTGCCATAAAAAAATATCTCCACTTTGTATAATTTGTGAAATGGCTTTAGGATTATTATTTGTTTTTGCTTTTTGGTATTTTAAAATATCTTATAATTTCTTTATATTCAGTATTTTATCTGTTTTAACTTTATCTATATGTATAACAGATTTTAAATATATGATTATCTTAGACATACCTTTATTTTTTACAATTGTTTATGTTTTAACATTAAAGTTCTTATATTATGGTTGGTATTATTTCTGTTTAGCAATTATATCGGCAATATCTATGTTTTTAATATTACTATTTATTAAAAAATTAGGAGATTTATTATTTAAACGAGAAAGTTTAGGTGGAGGAGATATTAAACTTGCTTTAGTAATTGGTAGTGTTCTTGATTTTCGACTTGCCTTAGTTACATTAATATTATCGACTTTTTTAGCACTTCCTTATGCTTTAACACTTCGATATTTAAAAAAAGAAAAAGAACTCCCATTTGGTCCTTTTATCATTACAAGTTTATTAATAGTATTTGTTTTCGCAGATAAATTCGCTAATTTAGTAAGTTATATATCTTTTTAACGAACTGCTAAAGCGTATCCAACAATAGTTGCAATTGCTGATGCTATCATAACAAATAACATACACCAAACGATAATTTTTCTTGTTTTCTTTTTCATAATTAATCACCAACAATAATTTATCATAAATTTGAATTAATTTCAATATGATTAATTAAGGTGATTTTTTTATGAACAAAATATGGACAAGCATTAATAAAAATAAAAAACTATATACATTAGTTATATGTTTTTTAACAATGGGTTTAATTATTGGGATATATTATTTCACTAGAAATAAAACAATTATTGATAAATCAATATATTTAAATTATTTACAAAATAATAATTTAAATAATATATTATTTCACGTATCTATTTTATCTATTTGTATAACATTTAATTTCATAATTATTGGAACATTATTCTTTGCTTTATTATTTATTTATGAGGGAATATCTATTGGTTATTCTATTGCAACATTCTTTAGTGCATTTAATTTTAATGGTTTTCTTTATGCTTTAATTACTAATATTTTATTAAAAGGAATTTATTTATTTTTATTAGTTGTTTTATTTAATAAACTATTTAAATTATGTAAAGCATTAATTCTTTGTTATTGTAAGAAACATAGTATAGATGGTGATTTATTTTTAAGCAAAATAAAAAATATTTTATATATTTTCTTATTTATTATTTTAAATGATATTGTTTTATATTTTCTTGGTAATAAAATATTATATTTGTTTAAGTTTTTATTGAATTAAAAAATGTTATTTTATATTATCATAATGTGACCACATTGCTAAGATAAATATTTCCTTTTCTTCTTCATTAATTTTATATACTAAACGATGTTGGATATTTATTCTTCTTGAATATAATCCAGATAAATTTCCTTTTAATTTTTCATAACTAGGATTTGTTTCATAAGGATTATTTTGTAAAATATTTAAAAGTTCAATTGCATTTTTATCAAGGTTTGCATTTTTTAACAATATTTTATCTTTATTCGCTTTTTTAGTAAAAAATATTGTATATTCTACCATTCTTCACCTTTTTTATAAATGGTACATTTACTTTTATCTTCTTTTCTTCCTTCATTAATTGCTTCCACCAAACCTGGAATGGAATTTAAGTAAATAGTTTCTTCTATACTTTGCCAATCACTTTCAGAAATCAAAATTGCATTTTTTCCTTTGTTATTGACAATGTTAATAGGATTATAACCTTTATTAACATCTGAAACTAATTGAAATAGATTCTGTCTAGCACTTGTTATATTAATTGAATTCATTTTTTTTCACCTCTTAATCATTATAACGTACTTTATAACGTACGTCAAGTTCTTATTATATTTTATGTAGGTGTTATAAATTTATTCAATAAATTGTTTATTGAAATACTAATAAATTACCTAAAAATAACAAACTTTTTTTGTGTTTGTTTGTTTACTATTTTCAATAACACTTACCTATGTTATAATTTTAAGTACGAAAGAAAAAGTAACTTATTAGTAATTAAAAATAAAAGGTGATGAGAAGTAAATGAAAAAAGTTGTAGTTGGTATGAGTGGTGGAGTAGATTCTGCTGTTAGTGCTTTATTATTAAAAGAAAGTGGTTATGAAGTAATTGCTCTTTTCATGCGTAATTGGGATTCTAGTGTTAATAATGATTATTTAGGAAATCCGAATATAAATAATGAGATATGTCCTCAAGAAACAGATTATAATGATGCTAAAAAGGTTTGTGAGAAGTTAGATATTCCTTTATATAGAGTAGATTTTATTAAAGAATACTGGGATAATGTTTTTTCATATTTTTTAAGTGAACTTAAAAAAGGAAGAACACCTAATCCAGATGTATTATGTAATAAATATATAAAATTTGATTTATTTATTAAAGAAGCAAAAAAACTAGGTGCTGATTATGTTGCAACTGGTCATTATGCAAAAACAAAAGATAATCGTTTATATAAAGGGCTAGATCATAATAAAGATCAATCATATTTTTTATCAATGTTAAAACCAAATCAATTAGAAAACATTTTATTTCCAGTTGGTGATTTAACTAAAGATAAAGTAAGAGAAATTGCCCTTAAAAATGATTTATATGTGGCAGAAAAGAAAGATTCAACTGGTATTTGCTTTATTGGAGAACGTCATTATCAAGATTTTATAAAGAATTATTTGAAGCCTAATCCAGGTGATATAGTTGATGTTAAAACTAATGAAGTAATTGGAACTCATACTGGACTTATGAATTATACAATTGGTCAAAGAAAGAATGTTGGTTTATCTGGGGATAAAAATAGACATTATGTATGTGGTAAAAATATCGAAAAGAATATTTTATATGTTTCTTTTGGTGAAGATAATGAATATTTATTAAGTGATTCTTGTATAGTAGAAGATATGAATTATATAAATGATGAAAAAAAAGAAAATTTGAATGCTAAATTTAGATATCGAGATATAGATCATAGTGTTACTGTAACATATTTAAATGATAAAGAAATACTTGTAACGTATAATGAACCAGTAAAAGCTGTAACACCTGGTCAAGTATGTGCTTTATATGATGGTGAAGAACTAGTAAGTGCTGGATTTATTAAAGAAGT
>CAZYXO010000024.1:0-2467 GCA_964651315.1 uncultured Muribaculaceae bacterium | reverse complement strand
GCATATATTTTTGCTAATAATTTAATAGAAAATATAGATTTACCAAATACAATAAAAGCAATTAATACTTGTGCTTTTGATAATAATAAAATAAAAGAGTTAGTTATAAATGGAAATATTGAATTTTTAGGAGAATATGCTTTTCGTTCTAATGAAATTGAAGAACTTATATTAGAAAATGGTATTGCAGTAATTAATTCTGGCTGTTTTATGGGTAATAAAATAAATAATGTAGTTATACCTAATAGTTTAGAATTTTTAGGTGGTTATGCTTTTAAAAATAATAATTTATCTAAAGTTACATTACCAAATCATATTAAAAGAATAGATGCATGTACATTTATGAATAATTATTTAGAAAGAATAGAATTACCAGAATATTTAAAAGAAATAAGTATCTATGCATTTACTAATAATAAAATAAATATGGTTAATATACCAAAAAATTGTCAAGTAAGTGAAAATGCTTTTGATGATTTTGTAAAAATTAATTTGCAAAATGGAAATGTTTTAATGCGAAAAAAATGACTTGATAAATGCAAATAAAATGATATAATAACATTATGTTAAATACATATATAAGACAAGTGAATTATTTAGAGTTTTAAAAGAGAGTTAGTGGTAGGTGTAAACTAATAAAGCAAAATAATTTATATCACTTATTAGTAGGATTATATATCCCGCAAGTAAATTGCGTTATCAAATAAAGAGTTAAATAAAGAAATGGTACCGTCATATAATGACTTTCTTAGGAATCATTTCTTTTTATTTTAGAAAGAAGGAAAATTAATGAAAAATTTTAAAAGTTTAAGTAAGGAACCTGTATTTGATGTTGAAACAAAAATCAAAGATAAATGGGCAGAAATGGATATTTTAAATTTAACAATTAAAAATAGAGATAATTCACCATCTTTTGTTTTTTATGATGGACCAGCATTTGCTAATGGCTTTCCAGGACTTCATCATATGGTATCCAAAAACTTAAAAGATACTGTTTGTAAATACAAAGTAATGCAAGGTTATAAAGTGTTAAGAAAAGTAGGGTGGGATACTCATGGTTTACCGATTGAAAATCATGTCGAGAAAAAATTAGGTATTTCATCTAAAAAAGAAATTGAAGCCATGGGTGTTGAGAAATTTAATCAAGAATGTCGTAATAGTGTTAGAGAAAATGAAGCAGCATTTATTGATTTAACTAATAAAATGGGTCAATTTATTGATGTTAAAAATCCTTATTTAACATTTAAAAATGAATATATTGAAACTGAATGGTGGATTTTAAAGAAATTTTATGAAGAAAATTTATTTTATGAAGGCAAAAGAGTAGTTCCTTATTGTACACATTGTGGAACAGGTCTTGCTACTCATGAAGTTGCACAAAATTATCAAATAGATAAAGCAATTACTGCTTATGTATTATTTAAAAAGAAAAATGAAGATGTATATTTTATTGCTTGGACAACAACACCATGGACATTAGTTGCAAATATTGGTTTATGTGTTAATCCTACTTGTGATTATGCTTTAGTTGAATCAAATGGAAGTAAATTTATTTTAGCAGAGTCATTAGTTGTAAGTATTTTAGGTGAAGAAGCAAAAATAATTGAAACATTTAAAGGTAGTACCTTAGAAAATATGGAATATGAACAGTTAATTCCATCAGTTAATGTCGAAGGTAAAGCATTCATCGTAACATGTGATGATTATGTAACAACAATCGACGGAACCGGAATCGTTCATTTAGCAGGTGCTTTTGGTGAAGATGATGCTCGTGTTTGTGAAAAATATGGAATTGAACCAGTAAATCCAGTCGGAAAAGATGGTTGTTATAATGAAGGAATGTGGGTAGGGGAGAATGTCTTTAATGTTAATGAAGATATTATTAAATATTTAAAAGAAAATGGTCAGTTATTAAAAAAACAAGTAATTGAACATGATTATCCTCATTGTTGGAGATGTAATAATCCATTAATTTATTATTCTATGCCTAGTTATTATATTGGTGTAAGTCAATTTAAAGATAAATTAGTTGAAGCAAATAAAAGTGTTAATTGGTATCCAGCATATGTTGGCGAAAAAAGATTTGCTAATTGGTTAGAAAATGCTAAAGACTGGAATATTTCGCGTAGTAGATATTGGGGAAGTCCAATCCCTTTCTGGAAATGTGATTGTGGTCATACAGAAATGATTGGTTCAATAGAGGAATTAAAAGAAAAAGCAATTGAAAATATTACTGATGATTTTGATTTACATAAACCATATATTGATGAAATTCATTTAAAATGTGCTAAATGTGGTGAATCAATGAAAAGAATTCCTGATGTCTTAGACTGTTGGTTTGATTCTGGTTCAATGCCTTTTGCTCAATATCATTATCCATTTGAAAACAAAGAATTATTTGAAAATCAATTTCCAGCTGATTTTATATCAGAAGGGGTTGATCAAACCAGAGGTTGGTTCTATACTT
>CAZYXO010000023.1:0-14350 GCA_964651315.1 uncultured Muribaculaceae bacterium | reverse complement strand
AATAAATATATGGTAAGATAATAAGGTAAGGAATTGATATTATGAGTAAAACAACTTTTATTTTAATTGGTATTACTGTGTATATAGTTACTGTTGTTCTAATAGTTTTAGTTCTAAACTTTATTGCTAAGAAGAATAAAAACAAATATCAAAAAGAAATTACGAATTTAGAAAGAGATAAAAATTTAATTATATCAGCATCTATATTATCGGAACTTAATAAAGTAGAAGCACTTGTAAATAATGATGTCATGAAAGAAAAATATGAAAATTGGCAAGCAAGATTTAAAAATATAAGAGAAGAAGATGTACCCAAAATAACTGATGCTTTAATAGAAATTGAAGAAGTTTTTAATAAGAAGAAATATAAAGATTTGAATAAATTATTAATAACTGCTGAATTAGAAATAAATTATATTAAAACAAAAACTAATTTTTTGTTAAATGAAATTAAAGAAATTACGTTAAGTGAAGAAAAAAATCGGGAAAAAATCATTAAATTAAAGAGTGATTATCGCGAAATTGTTAATCGTTATAAAAGTCATTTAGAAGATTATCAAAGTGTAAGCGTACCTCTTGAATTGCAACTAGAAAATGTCGAAAAATTATTTAGTGCATTTGAAAATTTAATGGATGAGCATGAATATACTGAAGTAGGTAAGGTAGTAAAAGCTATTGCTGATTTAATAGGTAACTTAAAAATAGTTATCGAAGAATCACCTTCAATTATTTTAATGTGTAAAACGTTGATTCCCAAGAAAATGGAAGATATTGAAAATATTAGTAGTAGAATGGTTAAAAATGGTTATAATTTAGATTACTTAAATATTGAATATAATATTAAAGAATCAAATAAAAAAGTTCAAGATGTAATGCAAAGATTAAATGTTCTTAATTTAGAAGATTCGATATTTGAATTAAAAACTATTTTAGATTATTTTGATACATTATATATGCAATTTGATAAAGAAAGAAATTGTAAGAAAATATTTGAAGATTTATCACGTTCAATATTAATAAAAATAACTAATTTAGAAAAAGTAAATAATGAATTATTTAAGAAAATAGAAGAGTTTAAATTTAGTTTTGATTTGTCAAATGAAGATGTTACAGTAATTGATGATATTCATGATGAACTTGTAAATATTCGTAAAAGTTATGAAATTACTATTGATGTTTATCGTAATCGTACGTTTGCGTATTCGAAGTTATCTAAAGAGATGGAAAATATTAGTAATCGTGTGCAAAAAGTTAATGAAAAATTAGATTTTGCCTTAAAAACATTAGGTAATTTAAAAGAAGAAGAAAAAATGGCTCGGAATGAACTTAATGAAATAAAAGAAATATTTATTAAATGTAAAGGTAAAATTAAAAATTATAAATTACCACTTATTCCAAAAAAGTTTTATGTAGAATTATCCGAAGCTAGTGAAGCAATAACAATTTTAATAAATGAACTTGATCAAGAACCTTTATCGATGAAAAATATTAAAATTAGGGTAGATACAGCAAGAGATTTAACGTTAAAAGTATTTAATACTGCAAATGAACTTGTGAAAACTGCTAAAATGGCTGAAATTGCAATTGTGTATGGAAATAGATATCGTCCAATTAATAAGGATGTTGATTTTAATTTAGCAAAAGCAGAGAATATGTTTTACAAAGGTAACTATAAATTAAGTTTAGAAAATGCTATTAATGCTATTAATATAGTTGAACCTGGTATTTATAAAAGACTTTTAGAGGAGTATGGGGAATAAATGATATATTTAGATTATAGTGCAACAACACCAGTAATTTTTGATGTGCTAGAAACTTATAATAAAGTGTCAAAAGAATTTATTGGCAATGCTAATTCAATTCATGAGTTAGGGAAAAAATCACATGATTTATTAAATACAGCGACAAAAGAAATTGCTAGTTCTTTAGGTGTTTTACCAGAAGAAATAATATATACAAGTGGAGCAACTATGAGTAATAATATGGCTTTAATTGGTTATGCACTTGCTAATAAAAATAAAGGTAATCATATTATTTTATCGAAATTAGAACATCCTAGTATGTATGAAATTGCTAAACATTTAGAAACTAAAGGTTTTGTTGTTGATTATGTTAATAATAAAGAAGATGGAATTATTGATTTTGATGATTTAAAAGATTTAATAAAAAAAGAAACGATATTAGTATCAGTTTGTGGAGTTAATAGTGAAACTGGAATACGCCAGCCACTTAAAATGATTAAACAAGTAATTCACAAAGAAAATTCAGAAACAATTTTACATAGTGATTTAACTCAAGCACTTGGAAAAACCAATATAAACTTTTCGGATGTGGAACTTGCTAGTATGTCAATGCATAAAATTTATGGTCCTAAAGGAATAGGAATTCTTGTTAAAAAGAAAAACATTAAATTAGAACCTTTATTATACGGTAGTGGTAAAAGTAATGAACTTAATCCTGGGACGCCACCACTTCCATTAATAGTATCAGCAGCAAAATCTATTAAACTTGCTTTAAAAGATATGGAAAAGAAAGAACATTTTATTGAACGTTTAAATAAATTAATTATTGAAAAAATAAGTAACTTAGAAGGAATATTAATCAATAAAACTTCTTTATCAATTCCCCATATCTTAAATATAACAATTGGTAATATTAAGCCAGAAACATTTATTCATGCTATGGCTAAAAAAGATATTTATATAAGTACTAATACTGCTTGTAGTACAAGTAATATATCACCAAGTGTCTATGCATTATATAAAGATGAAAAAAGAAGTTTACATACAATAAGAATTAGTTTATCAAGTTTAACTACTACTGAAGAAATTAAAATATTTATTGATTATTTTATTCTAATATATACAAAATTAAAAGATTTTAATTAAAAGTCTATAAAATTATTTATTTTATAGACTTTTAAGCGTATAATAAGGAATATTTGCAAGAAAGGAAGTACATTTTATGGAAAAATTAATAGTTATTAAATATGGTGAATTAACTACTAAAAAAGATAATATTAGGATGTTTTTAAAACAACTTAAAACTAATATAGAATTTAATTTAAAAGATATTAATCATGAAGTAACTTATGATCAAGGTAGAATGTTTATTAAAACAAATGAATATGATAAAGTTTTAGACATACTTGAAAATATTTTTGGAATACATGAAATATTTATCGGTTATTTATTTGAGGGAAATGATTTAGATATAATTAAAAAAGAAGTTTTATATTTAATTAAAGATAAAACTTTTAAAACATTTAAAGTTGAAACTAAAAGAAGTGATAAAAATATTCCTTTTACAAGTGTAGAAATTAGTAAACAAGTAGGAGGATATATTTTAGCAAATATTAATGATCGAAAAGTTGATATTCATAATCCAGAAATGCTTATTAATATTGAAATAAGATATAATAAATTTATTATTTATTTTGAATCAGTTAAAGGATTAGGTGGTTATCCTGTTTCATCTTTAGGTAAAGGATTACTTATGTTAAGTGGGGGAATAGATTCACCAGTTGCAGGTTATCTTGCAATTAAAAGAGGGGTAAAACTTGAATGCATATATTTTGAAAGTCCTCCTCATACAAGTGATGAAGCAAAAGAAAAGGTAAAAACTTTAGCGAGAAAACTTGCACTTTATAATAATGATATTAAACTACATATAGTTAATTTAACTAGTATTCAAGAGTCTATTTATAAAAATATTCCTCGTGATTATTTAATTACAATATTAAGAAGAATGATGTATCGCATAAGTGCAATTATTGCATCGAAAAACAATTGTAAAGTTTTAATTAATGGCGAAAGTATTGGTCAAGTAGCTAGTCAAACCTTAACTAGTATGCGTGTTATTAATAGTGTTGTTAATGTTCCAGTTATAAGACCAGTTGCTTGTTTTGATAAATTAGAAATAATTGATATTGCGAAAAAAATTAATACTTATGAAACTAGTATCTTACCATTTATTGATTGTTGTACTGTATTTGTCCCAAAACATCCAGTAATAAATCCAACGATGGAAATTTGTGAAGAATATGAAAAACTTATCAATTATCAAGATTTAATTTATGAAGCAATTAAAAATGCTGAAGTAATTAAATTAAGTAGTAAAGAAGAAAATAAATATCCAGATTTATTTTAATAATAATTAAATAATTTTTAGCCATAATATAAATAGGTGAACTTATGGAGAATATTAAATGTTATGGTAAATTAAAGAAATTAGAAGCAATTTTATTTAACGATTATGGGTACTTACATAATACTAATAAATCGATTATTAAAAGTACTAGAAAAGATATTTTTATGACTAATCAAAATAATTATTGTAAAAAGAAAAAATAGTGAATAATTAATAAATATTTGCACATAATATATTTAAGAGAAGAAATTCTTCTCTTAAAAAAGCCAACTCTTTCGTTGGCTTTTAATATATTTGTTGAATATTTTAAAAGTATGGTCGGCTTAGAAACCCTTATAAATACTAGAAAAAGACACTGTTCCGACCAATTTAACATGGACGTTAAATTAGTCATTTACTAATTAATTTGTAAAAAGACTACACATTTATTCTTTTATTGGTTTATTATTATATTCAAATTGGTAAGTTTTATCATTTGTTAATAAATCATAAATTAAAGCAGTTTTTAATTCTGTTTTATATATTTTAGAATCTTTATTAACATTTATAGGAATATTTATATTCTTTTTTATTTTATTTAAATACTTATGACCATTAACATTAAAACCTAAAATATGAATATAATCTAAATTAGGATTGGCATCAGTTTTTTTGATATCAAGTAAAATATGAATAAGCATTCTATAAATCCTATTATATGTATATCTTTTTGATTTAGTTTGCATTATTAATTCATCAATATTATTTACATTATTAATCACTTTTTTTAGTTTATATTCAAGTCCTTCGATTACATCTAAATAAATATCTAAATTATCACAAGAAATAATTTTATATTTAAGGAGTTGAAACATTAAATTATAATCAATATTTTTAATATATTGTGGTACATACTTTGGAACAAAATTATCAATATTTTTGTTTTCTAATATTTTATTTCTAATATTTGTAGCACTTATTATTTCTTCATTAGAAGTTGTATCTAAATAATCATTAGTTCTTTTAATAGTTATTGGTTCAATAGAACATTTATTTTTTATAATTGCTTTAATATAAGAAATACCTAAAATATCATTAGGAAGTATTTTATCATAATTAATAGATTTACTTAAATTTGTTGGGTAATTATTACCATTTTTAAAATTTTGTGTTATTTTTTCATCAGATTCTATTAATTCATTAGCAATATTAGTTAAATATTTTATATCATTACATTCACTACCAAAGATTATCTTATCAACTTTTAAATAATTTAATAAAGTAATAGAAGTACTAGCAAATGTATCAGCAGATTGTGTACCAAAAAGAGTAGGGAGTTCGATAACTAAATCAATTTGCTCTTTTAAAGCAATTTTAACTTTATCTTCTTTATTTATAATTGAAATATTACCGCGTTCAGTAAAATAACCATTTAAAACTAAAATGATTAAGGAATCAGGAAATAATTCTTTAATTTTCTCAATGTGATACTTATGTCCATTATGAAATGGATTATATTCAGCAATAATACCAATTATTTGCATATAAAATTCCTTCTTTCGTTAATTTATCATAGCATATTTTTATAATTTTTAGTACAATTATATCGGAAGTGATAAATGTGATAATTGATTTAAGAAAATTAAATATGCAAAAAAGAATGGAAATTAATGAAGATATTAATTTTGATGAAACTTTCTATAATAATATTGTCGATGGAGTAACTGATGTGCATTTTAACGGTGTTATTTATTATGATGATTTAAACAATATTATTGTAAAAGGAGAGTGTAGTGGGAACTTAATATTAAAAGACGCTATTACTTTAGAAAGTATAAATAAACCATTTAATATTGAAATTAATGAAGAATTTAGTGAAATTGCTGATTTTAGACTTGATATATTAGCAATTTTGTGGGAAAATATTGTCTTGGAAGTTCCTATTAGTTACAAGAGCGAGAAAAATAGTAATGTTTCTCTATCTGGTGATGGTTGGAGTTTAAATAATAAAGAATAAATATGGATAAGAAAGGATGATTAAATATGGCAGTTCCATTTCGTAGAACAAGTAAAACAAAAAAAAGAATGCGTCGTACACATTTAAAAAAAGAAGTAGGTTCTTTAACTAAATGTACTAAATGTGGTGCAAGTAAGAGACCTCATAGAGCATGTACAAAATGTGGTAATTACAAAAATAATACTGTAATTACTATAAAAGAAAAAGATGAAAAATAAAAATCACAAATTAATGTGATTTTTTGTTTAAAAAAATTTATTATATAAAAAAGAAAGGCTTATTTAACATTCTTTTCAAATAATTCGCTATTAATATTAGGAATTAGTAAATATATTTTTTGATTAACTGAGAAATTATAAGTTAAAGTATCTAATTTCAATTCTTCACCATCTAAACACCAACTGAATGATGGATATTCATTAAATTCAATTTTTAAATTATCAGTTTTATAATATAAGAAACCAGTTTGATGATTATCCCTTAACTTATTTTTATTAATATGCATAATATATCTTAATGCTTCACTTTTGCTTTTAGCAGTACATAAAAATACTTCAAACTTATTATCATCAAGTAAAACATCAGGTAAAACATTTTTAACACCAGCAATACGACTAGAATTAGTAATAAATATAAAAGAAAATTTACCACTTTTAGTCACATTATCAATTGTATAATTCATATTAATAGTTTTAATCGGCTTTATAGTTTTTTTTAACGCTTCAAAAATATAAGCGATACGACCAAATTTCTTTTTTAGATCACGAGGAGTATTATATGCTACTTCCATATAATTACCTATACAAGCAACATATAAATAAGGATGAGTGTTTATAAAACAAGTATCGATCTTCTTAACAGTACCATTTAAGAGCATATCAATGTTCTTTTTATAATTTTTAGTATAACCAAACATAGTTGCAACATCATTTGTTGTACCAGTTGGTAAAAAACCTAAAGGAATTACTTTTTTTCGTGCTTGCATGCCACTGATAACTTCATTTAAAGTTCCATCGCCACCGATTGATAACACTAAATCACAATTTTCTAAATTTTCAACTTTTTTTGTTGCGTCATTAGCACTCTTAGTATAGTAAAATTCTACTTCATATTCATTTTTTATTAATTCATCTTTTAGATAATTTAACATCGCTTCTTTGTTTTCTTTACCACTGTGTGGATTAATAATTACAAAACACTTTTTCATAAATCTCCTCCTTAACAATTTATTTACAATTCAATTATACACTATTTCAATAAAAAATGTCTAATTTTTAAAAAATAATTGCTTAAATTAATAATTTTTAGTACACTTATTTTAGAGTTAAGATATAGTTTGGAGGAATAAATTATGGTAATAACTTTATTAATAATTAAAAACCCTTCATTCTTTATTTTTGGAACAAAATAGGAGGGAAAATGAAAGAAGAAAAAGTACCAAATAGAGAAGAAAAAGAACTTACAAAAATAACTAGTGAAAATCTTGAGGAATTTGCTAAACAATTACAATTTGATACATTAGCATCAGAGTGTACGGTGGAAGAATTATGTAAAAATTATGGAATAGAACGAAAAGATTTTATGAAATTAGTAGCGTCATTAAAAAGAAAAGGACATAATATCAATATGAAACTTACAAATGCTACTAATTTAGAAACTGGTAAATTAGAACAAGTTACGGTAATTCAAAATTTTGGCGATATTGGTTTAAATGATGAATTAACTTACAAAATAATCGATAATGATGAAAATATAAAATGTATGTTTTTATCTGATATAAGATTTTGTAGTATTTATATGCAACCAACTATTTTAAATGAATTATATAAAACTGCTAAAGATATGGGAGTTAAATACGTATTTATAGCAGGTGATTTAGTAGAAGGAATGTATAAAGGTGCAAAAGATAAATATAATTTAGGTTTATTTAAAACAGGACATCACGATCAAGCAAAATTTGTTGCAGGTACATTTCCTAGAGTAGAAGGAATTACTACTTGTTTTATAACAGGAGAACACGATTTGTCTTTTTTAAAAACTAAAGAAAAAGTTGATATTGGTAAACTTATTAGTGAAGAGAGAGAAGACTTAATTTATTTAGGTCAGAGAAGAAAAAAAGTTTCTTTTGTTAATGAAACTAACGGAAATGAAGTTAGCATTTATTTACAACATTCAATGGGTAATGTGCCATATACAATAAGTTATAAGCCTCAACAAATTATTTCTAGTTTAAGAAATGAAGATAAAAGTCATATTTTAGCAGTAGGGCATTATTGTGCGTGTGATTCTTTTTTAAGAAGAGGTGTAAGATCATTTCAAATTCCCACTATTGTTGCTACTACACCAGAAATGCGTGATGCTCATACACCAGTTTATAATACAACAGGTGCTTGGATAGTAAATATTAAAAAAGATAAAAAAGGTAAACTTTTAAATACAAGTCAATTGTTGATTCCGTATTATAATACAATTAAAGATGATTATTTAACGTTTAAACCACTAAATTTATCTAGCAATAAATATGTTTTAGGAAATCGTTCTCGTGATGAATTTGATCGTATTTTCTATAATATGAAAAACAATGAATCATTAATTGACTTTTGTGCAAGAATGAATATTGATGAACTTGATTTTAGTGGAATTTTGGAAGAATTAAAACTAAGAGATTATAATGTTGCTTTACAAGAAAAAAATGGTGAACAAATTATTTCCAAGAAAAGACAATATCGTACAAATAAGTCAGTTAAGACACCAATAATCGAATTAAAACACTTAAAACTTGCTTTAATATCTGATACTCATTATTGTAATGTAAAAGAACAACCGCATTTAGTAAATGAAGTTTATCAAAATTGTGTTAAAAAAGGAATTAATACAGTACTTCATTGTGGAGATGTAACCGATGGTGATTATCGTAATCGTCCAGATCATTTATATGCACTTCATCAACTTGGATTTGAACGTCAACTTCGATATGTAGCAAACATTATTCCGAAAATAGATGGAATTGATACTTATTATATAACTGGAAGTCATGACCAAACACATACTAAAAATGGGGGAGCAGACTTTGGTAAAATGTTATCAGAATTAAGACCAGATTTACATTTTGTTGGAGATAATAAAGGCATTTTAAATATTGAAAAAACTAAAGTAGAAGAGTTTCATCCAGGAGGTGGTTGTGCTGGAAGTTTATCATATAAACCACAAAAATATATCGATAAAATGGAATCAGGGATGAAACCAAATGTTTTAGTAGAAGGTCATTATCATCAAAGTCATTTTATGTTTTATCGTAATGTATTATCATTTTTAGTGCCATGTTTAACTGATAAAACATCTTTTGCAGTAACACAAGCGTTAGAAAACACAATGGGTGCTTACTATGTTGATTTATATATAAATAATAAAGGTGAAGTTGAATATTTAGAATTTGAAGAACAAAGATTTGAAGCAAAAGATGTCAGAGAAAACGATTATTTAAAAACAAGACAATTAATATTAAAATAAATAAAAAATAACAACATTAATCGATAATGTTGTTATTTTTATCAAAGTTTATATGAATAAATTTTTTGCTTGCTAAATAATCACTTATATGAATTAATCTTTCATATTTATTTTTCGGAATAGGTAATACTTCATTACCATCATAATCTTTATTCCAAGGACCCATATGAGAACTAATATTATCTGTTATAAATTTTAATTCATCTTTTGTAAAACTTAAATTATCTTTATTTTCTTTAATATAATCACAAATAATTAATGGATGAGTAATATTAGTATATTTACTTTTAATTTTACCAGATTTCATTCCATCATGTAAAACTAAACTTATAAGCATTAAATCAATTTCATCACTTGTATATTTTTCTTTAAATAAAGGATTTTCTATTAATTCAAAACAGATTCTAACTGCTGCTTTTGTGTGTCTTATTAAACCACCTTCACCTAAAGCATAATCAGGATGATATTTTCCAGTCGATGATGCAGGTATTTCAAAAAAATAATCAGGCAAATGATTTATTAAATAAACTAAATCATTTTTAAATTTAGGATTCTTTACATAATCAATTTCTGTTTTAAATATATCGCTTTTATTAATAGTTTCGGTATTCATATTTCTCCTTCTATGAAAAAAAGTCCATTTGGACTATTCATTTATTAAAATGGCGGAGTAGGAGAAAATTAATAATATGTTTTTTTATTTTTTGTGTATCAATTTTCCTCTTACATATGCCGTTTTATACGATTAACAATCCATTGTAAAAATTTTTGTTTCAAATTTTTAGTACTTTAATAGTACCTAAAATCATTATACTTTTATTTTATTTATTGTGTCAATGATTTCCTCAAATTTATTCTTGAATAAGTGTGTATATGCGTTTAAAGTTGTAGCAATATTTGAATGACCTAAATATTTAGTGACTAAAGATATAAGATTTTAAACAACTTATGTAATATTTTTTATGAAATGCAATATACTATATTTGACAAGTAATATTTTTTATGGTATTATTTGTATATGGAAGCAGAACGCTTCGGGGCACGTTGTATAGCGTGCGTTTAAGGACGGCATTAGTCGTTCTTTTCTTTTGGAAATATTTTTAAACCTTTACCTTCAAAATTTGGAAATCCATCAATTTTTGATTTTATTATATTAAAAGATAGATTTTCTCTTTTAAGTTTTATGTATTGATGTATAGGGTAGGAAAATAAATCCGCTATTTCTAAACCTGCAAAAGTTGAAGAATGACCACCATACCATTTTGGATTAAAATAAATTCCTAATATTTTTTTCTGTAATTCTGTTGATGGTATTTTATTACGACCTTTTTTAAATATTATATCTTTGGTATGATTTAATAGTATTTTATCATCGTTTTTTCCACGTGATTCTAACATTATTATGCCTTTTGCATTGTTTGGTGTAGCGTATATTAATCTTTCGAGTAATAAATCGAATGCCATTTCATAAATATTTTGTGTATATCCATTTTTAATAAAACTTTCAATATTTATAGTAATCGATATAACTTTACAATTAGTTGATTTTAATGTAAAACTCAAATCATTAATAAATTCGCTATGATTAATAACCTTATCATTAAATGCACCATCGTGTCTTCTTATATTTCTCGAATGGAAACAAACATATCTTGATTCTTTGGATTTTGTATCATAGTAATAACCATTTTCCCAATATTTATCTTTAAGTTTTCTTATGTCATTTCTCATTTTTGAATAATTTTTTCTATCAAAGATACATCCAGTGATGGTAAAAAACTTTTCATCATCAAGTATAGGAAGTTTATTTATGATTTTTTTATATATAATTTGTTGCTTGTCTATACTATTGTTTTCATCTACAAACATAACATAATCAATATTTGTTGTCCAAACTTTAATTTTTTGTGGATATTCATACCATTTTTCTGTCTTCATAATTATCTCCCTGTTCTTTAAGATTCTGTTCTTTTAAAAATATACTTTTTTTGTCATAGCATATTTAATTAATTTATCAAAATCTTCTTGACTAATTTCTTCGTTTTTGTTCATTTGTCCTTTTTCTAATAATGACTGCAAATAGTATTTACGGTGGTGTGAGAGAGAAAAATATTAATTTTAATGAAACTTTTTCTCTACTCGATTGCCGTAAATTATTTAATTCTATAAAAAGTAGTACTTAAATAGTACCTAAACAACATTTCATAAATTAAAAACCCTTATTTTAAGGGCTTAAATTCATTAATGGCGGAGCAGGAGAGATTCGAACTCTCGCACCAGTTACCCGATCTACATCCTTAGCAGGGACGCCTCTTGAGCCTCTTGAGTACTACTCCATAACCAAGATTACTTCTATATTTTATAATTAAAATGCTGTTTAGTCAAGAAAAAACACATTATTTATGATAATTTACGAAAACACATATTTTTACTTAACAAACATAACGAACTATTGTATAATAAAATATGAAGGGAAGATATAAAATGATTTACTTAAAAAAATTTGCTTTACTAGATGAATATCAAGAACACAATTTAATGAGTTTTGAAGAAAAACGCCAGATATTTAATAGTAATTATCCAATCCATTTGTTCTCTAAAAAAGATTTTAAAAATATTACTTTTGATAATATAACTATTTTTTATGGAGGTAATGGTTCAGGCAAAACCACACTCCTTAATATTATCTCTAAAAAATTAAAATCTATACGTAAAACTGAAGTAGAGAAGGGCACTTACTTTGATTTATATGTTCAAGAGTGTAAATATGAAATGTCATTTGAAAATCCTATGGAAATAAAAGTTATTTCTAGTGATGATGTATTTGATTCGCTTTTAGATATTAGATCAATTAATGCGAATGTTAATCGTAAAAAAGAATATTTAAGTAAAGAATATTTGAGTAATAAGAATGCTAATAATAATTTATGGGAATCTTATGAAGAAATAAAAAACAAAAGAGATGCAGTTTTAAAAACAGAATCATCATATATTCGTGAAAGATTAGTTAACAATAATATTATTGAATATTCTAATGGTGAATCAGCATTAATGTTTTGGGAAAGGGAAATAAATGAATCTGGTTTATATATCTTAGATGAACCAGAAAATAGTTTATCGGCAGAAAACCAAATAAAATTAAAGAAGTTTATTGAAGATTCAACTAGATTTTATAATTGCCAATTTATTATTTCAACCCATTCACCTTTTTTACTTAACTTATCTGATGCTCTTATATATAATTTAGATGAAATACCTGTTAAAACAGAAAAATGGACAGAGTTACCAAACGTTTTAATTTATTATAATTTTTTTAAAGAACATGAAAACGAGTTTATAAATTAAAAACTATTACGTTATTTTGTAATAGTTTTTATATTATCGATAAATTCATTCATAATAGATAAATAATTATCATTAGCATTTGCTCTATCTTCACTTAAAGTTTCCATTGTATCAATTAATACTGTTTTAACACTATATTGAGAAACATATCCAGATATTTCTTCTGTTAAATCATTATTACTAGTCATAATAATATATTTGAATTTTTTATTTTTCATACCAGTTTTAATAACACTTACATCTTCTTCGTTATCAAGTGCTAAAACTTTAAATCCATAACTTTCTAAAAATTTAAACATTGTCTTTGTTACAATTAAAGTTTCTTTATCATTACTTTGGGCTTTTTTAGCAACGCTTCGTAAATCAGCATCCATTATTGAAATAGTTTCTTCAAATGCTGCATAATTTTCTTCGATTTTTGCTTTAGCATATTTATTATTACTTATTTCAATTAATTTTTCTTCAATATTCTTAGCAAGCATTAAATAATTATTTGGACTTAACCATAATTCTTCAACACCATAGGTAAATTTTAGTCCATAAGATACATCTAAAATTAATATTTCTTTATTTTTATTAATAAAGTCTTTGGCAATATCTCTTTCTTTAGTTAAACCATTGTAAATAAATAAATCACCTTTGCTATACTTCTCAATTTGTTTTGGTTTAAGTTCATATTTCTCTACTTCAGTACCAGTAGGATAAATACTTTTAATTGTCGAATTATAACCATATAAAACATCAGTTAAATATTCAATAGGGTAAACAGTTGTATAAATAGTAGCACCTTCTAATGTATCATTTTTAAAACAACCACTTGTTAAAATAATTGTAAATAATATTATAAATAATTTAGTTAATTTTTTCATTTTTGTCCTTCTTTCTTAATTACTGGGTCATACCCAAAAGTACCATAAGGTCGACACCTAGATATTCTTTTTATACCTAATTTTATTCCCTTTAAACATCCATATTCATTAATAGCATCAATCATATAATTAGAACATGTAGGAATATGACGACACATTTGATGAGATGAAAAAGGAATAATTTGATAACACTTTATAAAAAATATAATAATTCGTTTCAATAAACTCACCAATAAATATTTTACTATATTATTCTTTTTTTGTAAATTTAAATCAAATATGCTTAACTATTTAAAATTAATAGTAAATTATTTTATATATTCGCATAAATTTGTATTAAGGAGGTATTATTTTGGCTAGTTTTAAAGAAATAGTTACTAAAGCAGTTGTTGGTAAAGCAAAAAAAGTAAGTAGTAATGAGTTTATTTTAACTCCGGAAGAAAATCCGGATACAGTTTTAGGTTGTTGGGTGATTAATCAT
>CAZYXO010000022.1:0-15557 GCA_964651315.1 uncultured Muribaculaceae bacterium | reverse complement strand
ATTTAATTTTTTTTGTAATATTTCGGTAGTTAATTTAGGATTAGCTTTTCCCTTAGTTTCTTTCATAACACATCCAACAAAATAAGCCATTAAATTAGTTCTTCCATTTTTATATGCTTCTACTTGTTCATTATTACTTGTCAAAATATTGTCAATTATTTCACATAATTTGTCTTCATCATTAATTTGAGTATTATTTAAATCAATATATGTATCGACATCTTTGTTATCATTAATTACTTTGGCAATTATTTCTTTTGCTTCTTTAATAGAAATAATTTTTTTATCCATATAATCAACTAATTTTTTTAATTGTATTGGTGTTAAATAAATATCTTTTATGTCCATTAAATTTTTATTTATTATTCCAAGTATTTCTGTAATAATGAAATTAGCTGATTTTTTAGACTCTATTCCTAAATTAATACAATCTTCAAAGTAATCAGCAATATTCTTTTCTTTAACTAAAATACTTGAATCATAATCGTTTAAACCATATTCGCTAATATATTTTGCTTTTCTTTCATTTGGTAACTCTGGTATTTCTTTTTTTATTTTTTCTAAAAAGTTTTTAGTTAACTTAAATGGGGGAATATTTGGTTCAACAAAATATTTGTAATCTACACTATCTTGTTTTTCACGCATTTTAATTGTTTTGCATTCCATATCATCATATCTTCTAGTTTCTTGTTTTATATCCTTACCACGATTATTATTTAATAACTCTGTTTGTCTTTTTATTTCATAATCAATAGCTGCTCCGACATTACTAAATGAATTAATATTTTTTATTTCTACTTTTGTTCCTAATTCTGTGTCTGTTTCTTTCATTAAAGATATATTTACATCACATCTTATCTGCCCTTTTTTAGTATCTGCATCGGAAACACCTGTATATTTAAATGTATTTCGTAAGTACTCTAAAAATGCTACTGCCATTTTACCAGAATTAATACATGGTTCGGTTACAATTTCAATTAATGGTGCACCACATCTATTATAATCAAGAAGTGAATAATCATCAAAATGATCAAGAGATGCAGTATCTTCTTCTAAATGGATATCGTGAATTAATATCGTTTCATCTTTACCATCAATATTTAAAATAACTTTACCGTTAATTCCAACTGGTTTAGTTGTTTGTGTAATTTGATATCCTTTTGGTAAATCTGGATAGTAATAGTTTTTGCGGTCAAAAAGAATTTCATCTGGTTGTTCGCAGTTTAAACACATACTCATTTTCAAAGCTTTTTTAACGGCTTCTAAATTCAAAACTGGTAAAGTACCAGGTAATGCTAAATCAAGTGGTGCAATATTACTATTAGGTAAAACATTATATTCGTTTTTTGCTCTTGAAAATACTTTTGATTTTGTATTTAACTCACAATGAAGTTCTAAACCAATTACAACTTTATATTCCATGTTTATCACCTACTACCATTCCTTTATAATCCATTAAACTTTCTAAATTATTAGCAATACTTAATACTGTTTCATCATCTTTTACTTTTCCTGTTATATTTATTCCAATGGGCATATTTTTTACAAAACCACATGGAATAGTAATTGAAGGATAACCACCAAAATTTGCTATAGCTAAATGATTTTCTAATATTGTTTGATATTTATTCATTTTTTTATCTAATTCAGTAAATTTAGGGGCAATACGTCCACTTGCAGGCATAATCATAGCATCATATTCATTAAATAACTCATTAAATTTATTAATTATTAAATGTCTTACTCGACAAGCATTTTTATAATAACGTTCTTGATTTTCTTTTTGTAAAACGTAAGAACCAATAATAAATCTTCTTTTTATTAAAGGGGAAAAACCAATTGTTCTAGCATTTTTATATAAATCATTAATAGTGTTTCCTTCCTTTCGTGGTCCGAAAATAAGACCATTTAAGTTAGAATAATTACTAGTTGCTTCAGCACAAGAAATAGTCATATAGGTCGGAAATATGGCATTTAATAATTCTTCTTCAATACTTATTCCATCAATTTCATAACCATTGTCTTTATATTTTTTAATTAATTCATTAAAATTATTAATTATATCTTTTAATTCCTCATTTATATTTTCATAATTATTTATATCTAATAATTCTTTAATATAAAATAATTTTTTCTTATTTAGATTTTTATTAAGTGCTTCTACTAAATGGATATTTGAACTATCAAATGAAGTCATATCCTTTTTATCTTTACCTTTAATTATATCAGTAACAATAGCACAATCCATAACTGAACGCGTTATTACTCCAACGTGATCTAAAGAAGATGCAAAAGGAAATAATCCATAACGACTGATAAGCCCATATGTAGGTTTATATCCCACAGTTCCGGTATATGCTGCAGGTTTACGAACTGAGTCCCCTGTATCACTACCAAGAGCAAAAGGAACAATACCACTTGCAACCGAAACGACTGAACCACAAGAAGAACCAGCACAAATTCTATTTATATCCCATGGATTTTTAGTTACACCTGTATGTCCTGTTGTTCCTGTTCCCCCCATTCCAAGTTCATCTAAAACAGTTTTCCCAACCATTACAGCACCAGCATTCTTTAATTTTTCGACACAAGTTGCATCAAATATAGGTACATAGGTTTTTAAAATATTTGAAGATCCCGTTGATAATATTCCTTTAGTCGATAAATTATCTTTAATAGCATAAGGAATACCATTTACGAGAGAATTTTTGTTTTCGATATGATTAAATTCATCATTAATTGTTACAAAAGCATTTAAATTACTTTGATTATCTTCGGCTTTTTTTCGACTTTCTTCCCATAAATCTTTAATATCAATTTCATTGCTTTTAATTTTTTTATTTAAATCTCTTATTCCTAATTCTCTAAACATTACTAATCACCCTTGGAACTTTAACACTTCCATTTTCCATAGATTCGCAATTGCTAAAAGCTTCAGTTGCTGGGATTGAATCAACTGGTATATCTTCCTCAAGTTCATCAATACTCATAACAAATGGAAAAAACATTGGTTCCACTTCCCCAATATTGGGAATTTGATTAATTAAATCAATGTTTTTATCGATTATTTCAAATTCTTCTAAAACCATTTTATTTTCTTCTTCTGTTAAACCAATTAATAATTTATCAGCAAGATCGTTTACTAAATTTTCATCAAACTTCATAACTTCACCTTAATAATCACAGTTGTTAGGTGTTCTTGGATAAGGAATTACATCACGAATATTTTCTACTCCAGTAACATACATAACTAATCTTTCAAATCCTAGACCAAAACCAGAATGATAACAACCACCAAAACGACGTAAATTTGTATACCATTCTAATCCTTCTAGTGGAATATTCATTTCTTTCATACGTTTAATTAATAAATCATAATTGTCTTCTCTTTGACTTCCACCCATAAGTTCGCCTGAACCAGGAACTTCTAAATCAACTGCTGCCACTGTTTTACCATCTCTATTTAATTTCATATAAAACGCTTTAATATCTTTTGGCCAATCGGTTATAAATACTGGACCATTAAAATACTCAGTAATATATTTTTCGTGTTCTTTTGCTATATCACCATCATAAACAGGCGCAAATTCCCATTTAACATCTGCATTTTTAAGTAAATCAATAGCATCATGATGAGTAATTCGAACAAATTCATTTGTCAAAACTTTATTTAATTTTTCGATTAATCCTTTTTGGACAAATTTATCAAAAAAATCTAATTCTAAACTACATTTATCAATTACTGTTTTAACAACAAACTTTAGCATATCTTCTTCGATATCCATCAAACCATTTAAATCACAAAAAGCAATTTCGGGTTCAATCATCCAAAATTCATTAGCATGAGTTTTGGTATTCGAGTTTTCCGTACGCATTGTTGGACCAAAAGTATATATTTTTTTATAAGCCATGGCATATGTTTCACCATGTAATTGTCCTGAACCAGTTATATAAGTAGGTTTTCCAAATAAATCTTTAGTGTAATCAACTTTTTTATCTTCATTAAGTGGTAAATTATTCATATCAAGAGTAGTTACTTTAAACATTTCGCCACTACCTTCACAATCAGCACCAGTTATAATTGGACTGTGAAAATATACATAATTATTCTTTTGAAAATATGTATGAATTGCATCTGCAACAACACTTCTTACTCTAAATACGGCATTAAATAAATTTGTTCTTGGTCTTAAGTAAGCAATACTTCGTAAAAATTCTACTGTGTGTCTTTTAGGTTGAATTGGATAATCATCATCTACATTACCAAGTACTTCGACATTTTCAACTTTTATTTCATATTCTTGACCACTTCCGGTTGATTTTACTAAAATACCTTTAATTTTTATTGCACTTCCAGTTTTAATTTTCGTAATATTTTCAAAATCACTTAAATTATTATCATAAACTAATTGAATATTCTTAAATATTGTTCCATCATTAAATTCAATAAAACCAAATTCTTTTTGCGGACGATTATATTTAACCCATCCTTCTAATGTTACTTCTTTATCTAAGTATTCATTTATACTTTGATATAAATCTTTTAAATCCATTACATTTCCTCTTTTCTATATTATTCCTAGCATATATTCTGCTATTTCACTTTCATCAACACTTACTTCTTCTTTTGTTGCATTATCTCTTACTTTAACTAAACCTTTATTTAATTCTTCACTATTTAAAATTATTAAAAATTTAGCATTATCAGCTATTTTAAATTGTGATTTCATACTTAGATTATTCCCATTTATTTCCGTTTTTATATCATTTAAACGTAAATTTTGACTAATTTCTAAAGCGTGCATTTTTTCTTCTTCATTTATACTCATAATATATACATCTAATTTTTGTTCTTCGATTTCTTGATTATTAATTATTTCATTGATTAAACGTTCTACTCCAAAAGCAAAACCTACTGCTGGTAATTCGGGACCACCAAGTTGTTCTACTAAATGATTGTATCTACCACCACCACCAAGGGTTACATTTGAATAATTTGTTATATATTCAAATACAACATGATCATAATAATCAAGTCCACGAACTAAATTATTATCGATAACATAATCAACATCAAGAATTTTTAACATACTTTCTAATTTTTTAAATCTTTCCATACTATCTTTACTTAAATAATCATTTATTTTTGGGGCATTTTTAAATATATCCATTTCTCTATCTACTTTACAATCAAGTATTCTTAAAGGATTTGTATTTATTCTTTTTTGACAATCAGGACATAAATTATTAATATGTGGTTTAAAATATTCTACTAAAGATTCAGTATAATTACTTCTTGATTCTTTATCACCTAAAGTATTTATGTGTACTTCGACATCATTAATTCCAAGTTCACGTAAAATATTAAATCCTAGACTGATAACTTCAGCATCAATCATGACATCATCACTATTAAATACTTCTACTCCTACTTGCGTAAATTCTCTATTTCTACCACTTTGTGGTCTTTCATAACGATACATTGTCCCATCATAATATAATTTAATGGTATCATTTCTATTACCATATAATTTATTTTCAATTAACGCTCTTGTAATTCCTGCTGTTCCTTCTGGTCTTAATGTAATATTTCTTTCTCCACGATCCTTAAAATCATATGTTTCTTTACTTACAATATCCGTATTTTCCCCTACACTTCGATGATATAACTCTGTTGCTTCAAATAAAGGTGTTCTAATATAATCATAATTATAAAGACTTGCATAAGCATCTACTACATAACTAATTTGTTTTAAAACTTTACCTTCTTTTCCATAAATATCATAAGTTCCTTTTTGGCGATTAATCATTTTTATTCCTTCTTTCTTTTTAAAAAACCTAGTAAAACAATTGTAAGGACGAAAAAATTCCGCGGTGCCACCTTACTTTACTAGGTACTCTTTTATTTTTATCGCAAATGTATGCGTTCTTATACTAAAAAGTTGTTATTCATTTATTACATATAATTAGTTTTCACCAAATACTAATTCTCTTTAATATACGTATTTAAATTACTATTTCTTTTCCATAAGAATTACAATCTTATTTTAACCAAATTTTCCTTTGAAGTCAATTAAAATAAGGCGAATAATAGATAAAAATTACCTAAAGTTAAAAAGAGGCTTTTACACCTCTTAATTTATATCAACGCTATAATATTATAGCGACATTATATTTTATGGCGGATAAGTTAAAAACGTGCAATTATTTTGATTAATTATGTATTTAATTGTTCCTGATACTTGAGTATTTTTATAATCAATATTAAGTTCACTTAAATTATCTATAGTAATTTGATGAGGATGATTAAAACGATTATTTCTTCCTGATGATATTATCGACATCTTAGGTTTAATAGCTGCCAAAAATCTTTTATCACTACTTGTTTTAGAGCCATGATGTCCTAATTTTAAAATATCAACATTTAATTTATATTTTTTAATTAATTCTAATTCTTGTTTTTTAGAAGCATCACCCATAAATAATATATTAGTTTTAAAAACTTTTATCAAGGAAATAATACTATTATCATTTTCATTTTTATAATCTTTAGTATTTAAATTATTTATTTTAAAATACCCATTATAACTATTTACTAATTTAGTATTTATCTTTAATATTTCTTGTTCTAAATGATTATATTCACCATTATTTATCATTAACTTTTTAACTTTTAATTTACTCATAATGTTTATTGCTTCTCCTGCATGATCTTCATCTCCATGAGTAAGAACCATTAAATCTATTTTAGTTATTCCTAAACTTTTTAAAAATATGATGACATTATCACTTACATTATATGTTTTATTTTTTAATGCCCACGATTCTTTAGTATAATTTAACTTACCACCAGTATCTATCATTATCACTTCACTTTTATAAGGACTGATTAAAACAGCACTATCCCCCTGTCCTATATCTAAAAAATATACATAAGCATTACTATCTATTTTAGTTATTATTTTAACAAGTAGGATTAATAGTAAATTAATAAATAATATTTTTTTCTTATTAACACCTACAAGTAAGCAAATATAAAATATTATAATAAATATTAAATTCATTTTCGGAATATTAATTAAAAATATTTTTATACTACTAAGTATTTCATTTAACCATTCAATTATTATGATACATAAATTAACTACAGGACTTATAAATGGTAAAAAATATGTAATTAAACATATAGGATATAACACTAATGTAACAAAAGGAACAAATATCATATTATTAAATAATGATAATACGTTTATTTCATAACAAGAATTAATAGTTATTGGTAAACTAAATAACATTGCTACTCCACTTGTTTTAATTAATTTAGTAAAATAAGTACCTTTATTTAAATATTTACCATAATAGATTAATCCTAAACTTGTTACTACTGAATATAAAAATCCTATATCATATATTATAAATGGATTAATAAACATTAAAATTATAATTGATAAAATCATTACATTTAATGTTTTTACATTTGTATAATATATTTTATTTAAAGATAATAATGTAAAAAACATAGTAGATCTTAAAACAGATCCTGAAAATGATGTAATAAAAGCATAAAACCATAAAAATATTATTACAATAAAATATGCTTTATCTTCATTTATTTTCATTCTCTTAAATATTTTTAACAATATTAAAGATAATACTCCTATATGCATTCCTGATATCGCAAATAAATGCGTTACACCGTTTATTTGATAGTTATTCATCTCATTGCTATCAAAATTATTTTTGTTGCCTAGAACTAATATATTGATGTAATTACTAACCTTATC
Organism: uncultured Muribaculaceae bacterium; assembly: GCA_964651315.1. GTDB lineage: Bacteria > Bacillota_I > Bacilli_A > RF39 > UBA660 > CAZYXO01. Next base: position 7,773 of record CAZYXO010000022.1, on the reverse strand, counting down.
ATTTTCACTAAACTTATTTAAAAACATATTTTTAATTTTATATTTTAAACTTATTTTTGTTTTATTTATTTTTAAACTTTCTATATTAAAAGTTATATATATTTTTTTATTATATAAATATTCTTTATAATTAAATGTACTTGGTATTGTATTATTAATTGGTTTATTTATGCTACCATTAATACTTATACTACTCCCATATTTTAAATTTTCTTTTAAGTATGCTAGTTCTTTTTCTTCTTTAACATAATAGTTTCCTATTATTTTTTCTTTATCAATTATTACTAATGTTATTTTATCTCCATCTATTTTATAGAAATCAATAATTCCACTAATATTATTTGTATTATGATCATATTTTGTTTCATATTTAATTATTTTAGTGACAAATAAAACATATATTAAACTAAATATAAGTAATAAATAATAAAACGAATTACACAGTAATACTTTCCTTAATTGTATTGAAAATGCTCTCACCGATACCACTTACATTCATAATGTCTTCAATAGTTGAAAATAAACCATTTAATTCTCGATATTCTATTATTTTACTTGCTTTACTATCCCCTATTCCACTAATAGTTAATAGTTCTTCTTTAGATGCTGTATTAATATTTACTAAATTATTATTATTATTTTCATTAGTTTCTCCAACATTAATAACTGAACTACCATTATCGATACATTCTTTTATATCATATTCTTTGCAATTACATGTTTCTTTTACTTCAATTATTTTTTCATTTAATTTACTATATTCAGTTTTAGAATAAACATAAATAACCATTTCAGCATTTAATTTCTTACTTAAATTAATATTATTTGTATAAGCATTACTTTTAAAGTTACCTGACATTTTAATAACATCATTTATTATCATACCATCTTTTATTTCATAAACTCCTGGCTTTTTAACATAACCTTTTACTTCAACAAAGAATGTTTTTTCGATATTTTTACTTTCAACTACTTCACTCTCTTCATTAGTATTAATTGCTAAAACTTCTTCTTCATTATTTTTGTTTTGACAACATTCATACATTGTATAAGCAAAGTAACTTGATGCAATTACACATATACTTAAAATACCAATTACTATAAAATACCATTTATCTTTTATTTTTTCTATCATAATTACTACCCTCCTTTCTTTTATATTTACTATCATACTTAAACCAAATTAATTTATAGGCATTACCATTACATATAATATACCTAATTTTATCATTTATTAATGTATTTTCTTTTATTTCCATATCTTTAATTCTCCATTTCTTTTTCCTTTATTTCTTTAATTTCATCTATTAATAATTTTTTAACCATTCCATCTTCTATTTTGTTTATCGAAAATGTTTTAGTTCCTGCTTTATTTATGGAACTTCCACAATGATAAAATATATTTTTATCAATAATAAAATACCTATCATGAAATGTATTATTTATTATTACTTGTAAATTAGTATATTGTTCATTATATTTGTTAATATCTATTTCTTCTATATAACTATCTTTACTAGTTATTAATAAAGTTTTCTTATTTATTTTTGATATTATATCTAATAATGTTTTATCTGAATAATTATCTATTATTATTAATTCTTTAGTTGCAACACTTAATATATCTATTATTTTAGAATATGCGTCGTATATTTGTCCTTCAAAGAATATATGATTATTTGTTTCAGGTTTTTCTAAGCATTTTAATACTTTATCTATCTTATTATCATGTTCGATATATTTTATTTCTAAATTTGATATTCTTTGATCATAATTATAATTACTTGTTATATATCTTCTCATTAAAACAAAAGCATCCATTATTTTTATACTCACTTCATCCGCGATTTCTGTTTTTAATACTGTTGCAAGCATTGCAATGCCTTGTTCAGTAAAAACTCTTGAGTTATATCTTTTTTTATTAATAGAATTTCTATTTTTTGTGGTCACAATTTGTGACCGCAAATTTAAAGTTTCTTCATCTAGTAAAACCCAAGAAAATCTTTCGGGAAATTTATTAATGTTTCTTTTAACCGCTTGATTTATTTCTTTCGTACCATTTTTACATTGATAAAGTTTTGCTAAATCACTATCAAGCATAACTTGCTTTCCTCTTATTTCATAAATCATATCTTTGATATTATTTTCTTCTTTAATTATTATTTCATTTGTCATTATTTTTTATCTCCAACTTCTTTATATCTTTTATTTTGTCTAATAATAATTTCTTAACTATTCCATCTTCTATTTTATTTATCGAAAATGTTTTAGTTCCTGCTTTATTTATAGAACTTCCACAATGATAAACTATATTTTTATCAATTATAAAATACCTGTCATGAAATGTATTATTTGTTATCACTTGTAAATTGCTATATTGTTCTTGATATTTATTAATATCTATTTCTTCTATATAACTATCTTTACTAGTTATTAATAAAGTTTTTTTGTTTATTTTCGATATTATATCCAGTAATGTCTTATCTGCATAATTATCTATTATTATTAATTCTTTAGTTGCAACACTTAATATATCTATTATTTTAGAATATGCGTCGTATATTTGTCCTTCAAAGAATATATGATTATTTGTTGCTTTAAATTTAGATAAAGATTCTTCTATTATATCTATTCTTTTAGAATCTTTTAATACAATTTCATTAATGTATTTTTGTTCTATTAAATTACTAGAAATAAATTTACGCATCATGATAAAAGTATTTACTATTTTTAAACTTGCACTAATTGCTACATCACTTTTTAGGATACCAGCAAGCATTGTTATCCCATATTCTGTAAATACATATGGTAAAGTTCTTCGCCCACCATGATTATTTGAAGTGCCATTTTGGCACCTCAAGTTTTTGTACTCTTCTTTTGTTAATTGAAAACAATAATTTTCTGGAAACCGTTTGATATTTCTCATAACTTGTCTATTTAATTGCTTTGTTTCATATTCAAATAGATTTGCTAAATCACTATCAAGTATAACTTGTTTTCCTCTTATTTCATAAATCATATCTTTTATATCGTTTTCTTCATTAACTATTAATTCGTTTTTCACTATTTAATCTCCAATTTCTTTATTAGTTAATTTATCAAATGATTCTTGTAATAATTTAATATCATTATCATGTTTAATAAGCATTTTATTATAATAATTTTGTTCAATAAAATCGCTAGAAATATATTTTTTTATTAAAATAAAAGCATTTATAATTTGAATATTTACTTTTACAGCAATATCACTTTTCAATAAGCCAGACAACATCATTACGCCATGTTCTGTAAATGCATAAGGTAAATATTTATAATGTAATCCCCTTAAATTCCCTACTGCGTTTAAGGTCACAATTTGCGACCTTAAACGCAAATTCTTAATTTCTTCCATAGATAACTTAAAACAGAAATCTACTGAAAACCTATTCAGATTTCTTTTCACTACTTCATTTATTCTTTTAGTTTCAACGTTGTATAATTTTGCTACATCACTATCAAGAATTACTTGTTTTCCTCTTATTTCATAAATAATATTTTTGATATCATTTTCTTCTTCAATTGTTATTTCATTAGTCATTATTTATACCTCCCGTTTTCTTTGTATATTATTTATTTTATTAATATACTTTTTCTATAAAAAAATTTGTTCCCTCTAATAATAATATATCCCGCCAATGTCCAATTTCCTTTTTTATTTTGCAACTTTTTTTACCAAATGAAAAAAAGCCGAATTTCTGTATACAGATTTTGAAAATCTGCGGCTCTTTTACATGTAAACTTTTTGTCAAAAAAACTAAGAAATTATTTTCTTAGTATTATTTAATATTATCTTTATTAACTATATAAATCTTTTTACCTTTATAAAAAGCATAGAAGATATTCTCTAAAATCATATTGTTTTTTTCTAGTTCATTATATAACCATTCTTTACTTTTATGAATATGGGTTAATGCTTTATCTTGAATACTACCATCTAAAACTAAAGGCATTGGATAATCACTTTTCATTTTAAATATATTATACTTAAATATCGATAACTTTCCATTTGGTTCTAAAAAAGCATATTCAATATCTTCAATATTTTTAACACTTTCCTGTCTTAAACTAAGTAACAAGTCATCCATTGTATATCTTTGTTTAACCATTTCATGATAATTAATCTTCCCATTACTTATAATTAAAGAAGGTTTACCACTCATAAAAGTTCTAAATTTACGACTTTTTAAACTAATATATCCAAGAATTAATTCAATACCTACTAATAGTATAATTGGAATTATTGTAATAAATATATTATCTTTATAATTTTCAATACTAATTGCTACTAATTCAGCAATTAGTATTGAAACAATTAAATCTATTATTCCTAATTGTCCAACTTCTCTTTTACCCATTATTCGATATGCTAGAGTTATAAAAAAATAAAAGAATATAGTTCTAAATATTACTGTTAATATTACCATTAATTAATCACCATTATTATTATGTTAATATTTATGATTATTTAAACATATTATTTTAATAGGTGAAATTTAAATGACTAAATTATTAAAATATTTAAAAGAATCTATTATATTTATAAGTATTATATTAATTATTACTCTCCTTATGTCTTTATTAAACATTATTGGTTTAAGTAATAATATAACTAATATATTAAATACTATAATAATTATAATAATATCATTTATATATGGTATTAAATATGGTAAAAAAGTAGATAAAAAAGGATACTTACAAGGTATCAAAATATCACTTTTATTAATTATAAATTTAGTATTAATAAATATTATATTCTTTCAAACTATATCTTTTAAATCATTATTATTTTATTTAATTATTATTATATCTTCTATTATAGGAAGTATATTAGGTATTAATAAGAAATAGTTATTCAGTAATTAGTTGCTTATATACGGACAGTTTTTAAAAAAGAAAAAAATGATGTGATACACCATTAACATATAATATAATACCACGCTTACTTTTTGCATTTTTTTTCACTACTTTATCCATAAAAATATGGTATGCAAATTTTTAATTTACACACCATATTATACAGGGTCATTTCAAAAGGCTGTTTTGTCATTTACTGCCCGAATTTTTATATCCTTCAAAGTCCTTTTTTATAGGCTTTTTTCTAAAACTGTCCGTCATTCAGGTCCTATTGTAAAAGGTGAAGTTGTCGTTCCTGTCCCAGATATTGGTGCATCTGAGCTCAGATTGATAACTGCACGAAGATCGTAACTGTCGCTCACATCGAGGCTATTCAGGTGGCCGCCCGGACCCACGTTCCACTCGTACGCACTGCCACTGCTGAAAATACACGGCGACATTGTCCAGTAGTACTGATTTGTATATAAATAATATCTTGAATTTGCTGTGTTAAATACTCCTCCAGCCATTGCTACTTCATCTGCTGTAATTAGTCCGATTGGATATGTTAATGCTTTATTTCCATGATCCGCATTTGTCGTTGTATATTTATCTGGGTATTCTGGACATATTAGTGTTGGTGTTTTTGTTGTTTTTGTTAATCGAAAATCTGCTCCATAATATGTTGTGGTTGAACCAGTTCCTCCACTACTTGTAAATGGTACTGTCCATGTGGCACTTGAACTTGTTGAACTTGTTCTATCTCCACAAAATATTCTATCTGCTATATAACTTTTTGCTGTTGCATTCGCTGCTCTATCGACAAAATTTCTTTTATACCATGCTTCTAATTGTGTTTTTGCATTACTACTATTTGTCAATCCCTGTCTTTGTTCACTTGTATACATATATCCAATATGCATATTATTATTTGAATTTATGTTGAAAGAAGTTGGAACAGAAATCGATTCACTACTATTTATTGATGTGCCTGACCCAGTTAATGCTGGAGTACTCCCTGATGCTGCTGTACCTTGATAAATTAATCTAATAGAACCATCCCCATTGATTCTGATTATTCTCCACCAGTAATCATTATTTGATGAGTCTTTTCCAAATTTAATAAAATTATAATTGCTAGCACCTCTTACATAATAACTTGTTCCATAATCATCTTGTGTAAGGTACACTCCTACTTGTGTTTTTTCAGTTTGACTAAAATCTGGAGTTGTATCATTTATAGATATTCCTGCTTCTCTCCATGCTGCTAATACCGCCGCTCCACCTTTTAATATTTCTTCTCCAAACTTAACTACACATTTTATTGGTTTTGTTACATTTTTAAATGATAATCTAGTAAACTTATAATTTATTTTATCCCATTCATCTGTTATTGTTACATTATTGTCATCGCATATTGTTTCTTGATAATAGTATCCACTTGTAATATTTGGAAAACTACTTGCATTTGAATAAGTTTCTAACCATTCATCTCCACTTTTATTTTGTAACTTTACTGCTAATGTTACATCTACTGGATTAACATAATTGCATTATTTGTAACTAAAACTCTACCTTCAAAACTTTCACCCATAACACTATTAGGAGCACTTTCATCTAACCATAAAGTAATATTAAATGTTTTACTATCATTTTGATCCAAATAACCAGTATCTATTTCATATGTAGTCTTTAATGTATATAAAGTAATTAAATCATTTGCAAGTGTTGTAGTATTTAAAGTATTTAATTTACTAAAATTATTACCATCAAATGATATATTCATATATGGAAGTATAGTACTTGAAGAATTATTTGTTGTACTAAATGTAACTAAATATTCACTAGTTATATTACAAGTATTCGTTATTGTAAAACTATAAGGTGTTTGTTTTAATCCTTTATCACTACTCATTGGATAAGTATTTTCTAAATTAATAGAACTGCTGTTTTCTATAAATGAAACATCAAAACAACTTGTATTAAGAGTATTTAAATCACTTTGACTAATGCTTGAATAAAATAAAGCATATGTTAAACTAATTGATAATACAACAATTAAACTTACAATTACGACCAATATATATTTTCTATTCATAAAGTATTATCTCCTTTTATTATCTATAACTAGTTTACCATAATAAAAAATGAAAATCAATTTCATTTTTTATTATTTATAGTATTTTGTAAAGAAAATAAACAACCACAATAGTTTTGACGATATAATTCATAATCTTTACTTAATTTTATACTTGTTAAATAACCATTATTTTTTTTAAAATCACTTATTAAATATTTTATATTATATTCTTTTTCTAAATTAATACCTATTTCATTTATTATTTTACTATTTTTATATGGAGATACAGTAAGTGTAGTTCCAAAAAAATCATAATTATTATTTTTAGCAAGAATACATGTTTTTTCCATTCTTAATTGATAACATTTATGACATCTTATACCATTTTCAGGTATATTTTCATATCCTACAGATATTTTCTTAAATGCTTCATTATCATAATCTATATCCATATATTCTAATTTATTAATACTTTTATATTTATTTATAAATTTAATTTGTTCTTCTTTTCTTTTATTATATTCTTCTATTGGTTCTATATTAGGATTATAATAAAGTATAGTTATATCAAAATATTTAGTTAAATATTCTATAACATATGTGCTACAAGGTCCACAACAACTATGTAATAATAGTTTAGGTATATAATCTAGTTTACTTATTAATTGTTTTAATTCATTATCATAATTCATAATATATAATACGTACTCCTTTTATATCGTATTATATATTATTTTCAAGAAAAAGAAAAGACTAGATGTTTCACGATAAAATCATAAAATCGAAGAAAAAGAAAAAAATATGATAAAATACTTCCA
>CAZYXO010000021.1:0-15724 GCA_964651315.1 uncultured Muribaculaceae bacterium | reverse complement strand
CCTTTCTTTATAATTATAGAATATCATAATTTTTCATATTTATAAACTTTTTTCTTTACTTTTTTATTTAAATTTATTATTCTAATATTCCTTTTATTCTTCTTACTCCTGCACTACTACTTTCTTCTTTTACAATTTTAAAAGACCCTAAAATATTTGTATTTTCGACATGTGGTCCTCCACATATTTCTTTTGAATAATCACCAACTGAATACACTTTTACGATTTCTCCATACTTATTTTCAAAAGTTCCATGAACTCCCATTTCTTTCGCTTTATTAAAACTCATTTCTTCCATGGTTACTGGAAGTCCTAATTTAATTACTTCATTTACTTTATTTTCCACAAATGTTTTTTCTTCATCTGTCATTTTATGATCTAAATTAAAATCAAAACGAATTCTCTCTGGTGTAATATTACATCCTTTTTGAATTACATCACTGCCATATAAATTTTGTAATGTTGCAAGTAGAATATGTGCTAGTGTATGATATTTTATCGATTCTTCAGAATGATCTGCAAGTCCGCCTTTATAACTACCTGATTCTATTGTTTTAGATTTAGTTTGATGTTCCTTAAACTTTTCGTAAAAACCTTTTTCATCAACGGTTAAATTATTTTCTTTAGCTAAATCTATTGTAAGTTCTAGTGGAAAACCAAATGTATCAAATAATTTAAATGCATCACTTCCACTTATTTCATTTGTTTCTAAATGTTTGATCGTTTTATAAAATAATCTTTCCCCATCTTTAATTGTTTTACTAAATTTATCATATTCTTTTTGTAATTCACTTAATATATGTTCTTCATTTCTTAACAATTCTGGATAAATATTTTCATACTCTTTAATGATAGTTTTTGCAAGTTCACAAATAGTTTTACCATCAGCATTTAATTTAAATAAATTGCGAACTGTTCTTCTAATTAATTTTCGCAGAACATAACCTGCCCCAACATTACTTGGTACTAACTTATGATCATCACCTAAAATAAATGTACTAGTTCGTGTATGATCCATAATAATTCTAAATTCTGTTAAATTATCTTCATATTTTAAACCAGTTAATTCTTCTAATTTATTTTTTATTTCATTAAATAAATCAATATCATAAACACTTTCATAACCATTTAAAATCATTAATACTCGCTCTAAACCTAAACCAGTATCAACATTTTGTTGTGGTAATTTACTAATATTTCCTTCTTCATCTTTATAATATTCCATAAAAACGTTATTCCAAATTTCGACATATTTACCACAATCACACTGAGGACTACACTTTTCATTACATTTATCTTTACCTGTATCATAAAATATTTCGGTATCAGGTCCACAAGGTCCAATACCACTACCAAGGATCCAAAAATTATTTTCTTTTGGTAAATAAAATAAATGACTTTCTTCTACTCCAGAGTTAACCCAATATTTATATGATTCTGTGTCTTTAGGAAATACTTCATCACCTAAAAAACATGTAAAATATAATTTATCTTTCGGAATACCTAAATATTCTTTACTTGTTAAAAATTCATAACTCATTTTAATCGATTCTTCTTTAAAGTAATCACCTAAAGACCAATTACCCATCATTTCAAAAAATGTCAAGTGTCTTTCATCTCCTACAGAATCTATATCACTTGTACGAATACATTTTTGAGCATCACATAAACGATTTCCCAAGGGATGCTTTTCTCCCGATAAATAAGGCACAAGTGGATGCATTCCTGCTGTTGTAAATAAGACAGTTGGATCATTTTCTGGTATAACACTACTACTAGGTATTATTGCATGATTATATTTTTTAAAAAAATCTAAATACAATTTTCTTAAATAATCTGATTTCATTTTAAACTCCTTACTAATTCTATTGCTTTTTCATTTAATTCTTCTAATGTTCCATTATTTTCAATTACATAATCATAATTTTTATATTCATCTAAAGCAACTTCTGTTAAATGCTTCCTTTGAATTTCATTTAAATCATTATCTTCATTTCTTGTCATTAATATACTTATGGCATCTTTTTTATATACATCTTTTATCATTTCTATCTCGATTGGAAATCTAACATCATTAATAATAACAATATCAGCATAATGTAAATATATTTCAATATCTTCTAACATTCTTTTAACAAAAAAATCAAATTTTCCTAAATCAATTCTTACATAATTTCCACAACTTTGTAAGAAATCTCTTGGTTTTGTTTCTTCTTCACCATTCCAACCATATATTTCTTTTGCATACATTTTTAAATATTTAGCATACATCGTTGTCGCTACTCTTAAATTATCTTTTTCCAGTTCACTTTTAAGATTATCACCAAATGTGTTTTTACCTACTCTTGCTTTACCTGCTAACATTATAACTTTCATCGGTTAATTCCTTCTTTCTATCATATTTTAACAAAAATACTTCTTTTTTAATACCATTTATTTCTAATTCTTCCATTTTCTCTTTAATAAATCCTAATTTTTCATAAATATGCAGTGCTATTTCATTTTGTTTTTCTACTCTTAAATAAACATCAACATTTATATGTTTTAATGCATATTTTACCAACGTCCCTCCATATTTCTTGTTTTGAAATTTTGGTTCAATAATTAAATTGTACATATAATAATGATTTATTTTATTTTCTAAGAACATACAACCTATTATTTCTCCTAAATTGTCGATTACTATTACTTTTAGATTTTCATTAAGAATATTTTCTGCAATTACATTACTATTCAATGTACTATCTAAATTATGTAATTTATTTGTTTCAATTGCTTTTAATAATCTTACTTTCATAATTTCCCCTTTCTACAAAAGAAAAAGAATGATACACTCAGGAAGTCTTTTTAAAAGACGGTACCATTCCTTCATTAACTTATTAATTGTATAACGACATTACCCGATTAATCTTCAATAAGTAGCAAAATTATTAATTAATTTATTAGTTCACACCAAAACACTAACTCTCTTTTAAATTCATTAATAATCATCTCATCTAATAACGATTACAAAACTATTTTAACACATTTTTTGAAATATTCAATTTATTTTTAAAAAACATTCATCATAACATTATTATCTTTTATTTCCCTTACTTTTGTATTTACTTCCCACTCTCCACTATTTTATATATTTCATTATAATAATTCATAATTCTTTTTCTCTTTCTTGGTTATAAACAATAACACAAGAAATATACTTATTTTGCCTTATTTTGTCACAAAAAAATTGCTGAATATTCAGGCAATTTTTTAAAACATTTTATCAACATTTTTAGGTACTTCATCATTTACTATTTTACTAACAATTTTATCTTCTGCTTCTTTAGTAACTTTTTTACCAGTCATTTTAGAAAGTGTTCCAATAACTTCTCTTAAAGTATCTTCATCTTTCATACTACTTGCTTGTAATTTCTTTGCTAAAGAGATAATTGTTTTCTTATCAACTTTGGTTTTCTTTTCAACTTTTTTAAATAAACTATCATTTAAACCCACTTTAATCACCTAAAATAATATATGATTATTATTTATAAAGTTTAATTATTTAACTACAAAATTATATTCTTCAATCCTTTTTACTTCATTATTAACATACAATTTAAATTCCATTTTATAAGTACCAACTGGTATATTATCATTTATAACGATTATTATATTACCATTAACACTAGGTAATGTATATTCACTATTAGCATCAAGTGGATAATCATTTGAATACGTACCTAAATCAATTAAATTATAAGTATCCATTGTACCTTCAACTTTTTCTTTTAAATTAATATTTATTTTAGCATTAGCACCTTCTGGAATATTAGATGTAGTTATATTAAAAGGTATTTCATGATTAGTATTAAAATTAAGTACTTTATCATCATAGTCATCTAATTCAATTTTTAAATTATAAACTGGATTATTAATTAAATTAATGCCTAAAGTATCAGTATCAATTATAGTACCTAAATTTTTTCCATTATAACTTACTACTGTTTCAACTTTGATAAATAAATTTTCAATAGTATCTTGTAAATAACTTTGGTAATCTATTTCAATAACACCAGATTTGTTCGTAAAATCATTATTTACAACTAATCTACATTTACCATCGCTTTCTTTATAACAACTATTATTTCCTACTCTTATTATAATTCCATCTGGTATAGGTATTTTAGTATCACCTTGCATAAATGAAATAATATAACCTATTTTATTATAATTTTTAGTTGTATCAATAGTTAAATCACTATTATTATTTATAGTAAGAGCATAATTAACTAGTGTTTGTTTAATAGCATAATTATTGCTATTAACAGTTAAAGCATTAGATATTTCTACATTTTTTTCTCCTATTTTGTAAATTGCATTAGATAAAACACTTGTTGAAGCGATAGTCAATCGTACTGATAAGTTATGTAATCCACTTTCGTGATTAGTTATAGTATGACTGAAATCGACAATAAAGTTAAAATTTTCATTATATATTTTAGTTGTATCATTAAAATATACTTAATCTACATAATGAGTCGATGTTCCCATTTTAATGAAATCTGTAAAAGGTATTTCTTTTTTATTATTAAGTACATCTTCATTACTAATTATATAATAATATGCTTGATAATCGCTTGTACTATTATCAATAAAAGTTATTTTAGTTCCTGCTGGAAGTATACTAGTTGTTACAAGTGTTCTTGTATGTGTTTTTCCACTAAATGTATATCCACCAGCATATTCTTGATTAAAAGTGAAATTGGCTGTAAAAGCACTTTTTGGTGTAATATTTACTTCCATATTAACAAAATCATCATAATTTCTATCTATTATTGTTTTGACATCATAATTATATACGTTTAGAGAAATTAATACTAAAGCATCTATTGCATTTCTTAAATTAGTAGTTGCAGTATTTACATCTTCTTGTGTTGCAGTTATACTTGATGCGACTAATTTAGCATTTGATAGTGCTATTGAAACATCTCCATATGTAACTTGAGTATATCGATATCTTTTAACTTCTTCTGCTTCTTTAATAGTTTCTGATAAAAGTGTTTTATCAACATTTAATTCATAATATACTTCATAATTGTAATTATAATTATTTGTATCGGTTACTGTTAATGCATCATAACCAGTATTTTTAGTAAGTGTTCCACTACTAAAATTAGTTGTTTCAACTCTCGTTAAATTAAGATCATCTCCATTAGTATATTTATATAAGTAAGCCTTTGTTAAATCATGGAAACTATTAACGTTATTACCATCAACTTTAATATTACTTAGAATATTTCTTGTTATTGGGGTTACATATACTTCTTTAAAATAATGTAAACTTGAACCACTTTGTCTTGTCCAGAAACTTAAGCAATTAAGATCATTTACATTACGGAAGAATTTATATCCTGCCAAAGTATTTGTATATTCCGTTATTGTTTCGCCTTCTGGACCTACACGAACAGTAAATGTATGATTAACAACATCGACGATAAATTCAATATCAACCCAGATATTTTTACTATAATTTGTTATTAAATGAATTGTATTGTTTGCACTATGACGATAATAAAGTCCATAAGTGCTAGCATTACTTTTATTTGTTGCATGGGCATATGCTTCTACTCCAACATTAGGTCTTGTAATACTTGTATTAGTTGGATCTACTTCAAGTGGTGAACCAGAAGATAACCATGTTCTTAAATACGTATTATCTGGATCATTTGGATCAATTAAAATCTTATAGCGAAAAGAAAATTTATCATTTTGCTTTGCAAAGTATTTTAAAGTTCCTCGATAAGAATCTAATCCAGGAGAATGCATTTCTAAATACTTACCTGGAACATTTAATAATGTTAAATTTTTAATATCCGTAGTTGAAGGTAAAACACCTGTATTACCAACATGATTTAGAAATTGCCAACTAGTATTAAATTGACTAAAATTATCTGTTTCAATAAAATCATTAAATATTTCTTTAACAAAATAGTTATCAGTTAATTTTTCAGTTTCAATAAACGCTAAGATATTTGGTATTCCTGTATTTTTATTAGTAATATAATCCATTAAATCTAACGTTAATTGATCAGGCGTATTTAAATCTTTTCGATAAACTTTATACACTACTCCATCACTACTCGTAATAATATCACCTGTATAAGAAAATCCACTTTCTGTAAATACACCACTTAATCGATCTTTTAATACAAGCATCGAAATATTACGCATTGGGGTAATTTTAAGCAAACCATGAGAGGCATAATCATTTGGTAAACGCAAATATTCGGCATTCAAATACTTATAAGGAACACTACTAAATGAATTGTTTTCACTATTATAAACATAAGCACCATTTTCCAGTATTTCTTCATAAGTGTAATTATTAAGTAAATCACTTGAATATATTTGTAAATTAATTAAATCAGTTTGACCATTAACATTAACAACTGGTGTTAAAAGAGTTCCAATACTTGCTTGTAATTCTTGATATGCTAAAGTATATGTTTCTTCTGTTGAATTATCATCTGCAATAACTTCATTGGCATATATAAGTGAATCAACTAAAATAGCCCATGTATTTTCCGTAAACTCATTTTCAGTATAATTATTATTAATATATGTAATGAAATCAATTAAATCTTGTTTTGTTTTATTAGCACTTAAAATATAATTATGATGAACTGTATATGTCCATTTATCATCTAATATATCAGTAATTGTTATTACAGAAATATCGTTATTATAATTGTTTTCAACTGTATGAGATTTATAATATTCATTAGTAATTAAACCAACTATAGTATTACTATTAAATTCTGTACTTGATTCAAATGTATAAGTATTAACAGAACTATTAAAATTATCTACTGGAATATTATTTACTAAAATATTAGAAATTGGTGGACTTACTGTGACATCAAAATTATTAATATAGAAATTACTTTTAGTGTTTTTACCAGTAGCAAATGTCATCGTATTAATTTTATCTTCATCGACAAAGAAATCAAAGTCACTATATACAAGATTACCATCGACATATATATCTAAACAATGGTGTGGTACATCTATTTCATAACTAAATTTATGCCATGAATCAAGAGACATGTTTTTTACAACATACATGTTGTTACTAGCTGTTGATCCTGATTCACGTCCCATTAAATCAAAAGTACCATTGGTGTTTTTATGTAAATATAATTGTACTGCTAAATTCTTTTTTTCTTCTTCCGATAATGGGTTTATTAACATTGGTCCATCACTAAGCCATGTACGAAGCCATGTATTAGCAGTTGTATCTGTTGGTGTACTACTTACATATGCATCAAATTTAACGGTAAATTTATTTGTCATATCACTAAATTCACGACTTAAATAAGCAAATTTACTAGCAGGTGTTGAATTTAAATCTGATTCATCAGAAAAATGAATTGCTTCGACACCATCGATAGTTGCAACCTCAATACTAGTATTTTCTTCTTCATGAATTGTTTTACCTTCTAATCTTGTTACAATACTTGAACTTATAACATATGTCAAAGTATTACCATAAGAATCAATAACTCGAATATATAATTTATCTTCATTCTTTTTATATTCTACAGTATAACTATCAAATAACTCTTCAGTTATTAGTTCAATATTAGAATTTGTTCCTATTGGATAACTTACTTCATAATTATTTACAAGAGAATCAAAACTTGGAATTAAATTACCATCTATTTTTATTCCACTTATAACATTAGCAACTTCAGGCATAATTTTTAAATTATCAATGTAAAAATCTGCTCTTGTTCCTTTACTTGTACCGATAATAATTGTGTCGATAAAATTATCTGTATTTGAATTTACAATAAAATTTATCGGTGTAGTTGTTACTAAAGTATTATCAATATATATATTATAATTTCTAGCTTCCATATCGAATTCATAACAATAATTAACTAGTTTATCGATATTATTTGTTCCAGTATAAACAGTATTAATTGCCGAATTTTGCGTAGTTGATCTTTGTGTTAATAAAACACTATCATTTAATCTTGTTAAATAACTTTCAACCTTTAATTTATCTTTATCATTTTCATGACTAATATAATCACTGCCAAACCATACACGAATATATGTGTTATAACTTGGATAATCCATTTTGCGAACTAAAGCATCAAATGAAACACTAAATCTTCCAGTTTGAGCAGCAAATTGTTTTTGAATATAAGCAATTTCTCCTTCGCCATTTGAATTAAATTGTAATACATTTTCACCCGTTTGTGTAACATTTCCTGTTCCTTTTTCTACAGTACTTAATGTAACTGTATTATTAATAGAAACATTAGCGTTTGCTATTGGTTCAATTTTTCTGTTATATCCATTTTTAATAGCATAATCATCAATATAATTAAATTTATCATAATAAAATATAATATTTTCTATTTGATCTGTTTCTTTAACAGCAACGATATACATTTTAGCATTTATATTTCCATTACTTCCTAAAGTAGTTAATGTTCCTGGAGTAATTGAAATACTATATACAGCATAACTTGTTCCATCACTTGCAGTTACAGTTTTACCTGTAGGAATAAATCCTTCATTAACCATCCAAGTAGGTATTTCATAGTTTGCATCATAAAATATTAAAACATCTATTGATCTTTTTGCAGCAATATTGATTAAATCTACTCCTAAAGATGGTGATGTATCAATTGAAGGTATTCTTAAATATTCAGCATTTAAATATGCATAAGGAATGGAACTAAATGTTACTGAACTATCACTATATGCACGACTTCCTACTTGTAAGGCATCATAAATTCCATTATTAGCGTTAGTGGTACCCGTATACATAAAATTACTTAATAATAATGTCGAAGGAATTTCATTTTCTCCTTCTTGTCCTAAATGTGCTCCAGTTCCATAAGTTGTAGGAGTTAAACTTGTTAAATCATATGTTGTTTTTGGTTCCATAGTTGCTGTATATCCAAAAGTATTCATTAGTTCACTACTTGTGGTGGTAATTTCAGCACTTGTTAAATTAGGGGTTTCTGCTTTCACTTTAATTGTACCTGAAGTTCTTGTAGTTCTTAAAGATACTCTTGTAATACCATTTTCAATTTTTAAAGTATTTGTTCTAGTAAGTTCTGGAATACTAGAATTGTATCCACCTAACCAAACAGCAGTATTTTCGGCAATTCCTTCATTAACTGTAAATGTTGTTGTAATATTATCTCTTACTCCATCAAAAGTAAGGCATCGATTATTATTAGCATCTAGTACTTCGACATCTAAAAGTAAGATATCATTTCCAGTAGCCCTTAGTCCACTTGGACCTACAATTGGCGTTATCTTTAATTTTGTCGGTTCTCCATGTGTTGTTATTGAATATTCAGCAATTACTTCACCTGCTATATTCTTACCTTTAGCAGTAATCGTACCAGCACCATAAACAACATTATTAAATTTAAATATGTATTCATCAGTTAATACTCCATTACCAAGAGAAATACCATTGACAAGTAATTCGACACTAGCAACATTTTTACCTATTACATACACTGGTTTAATTGTTCCTGCTTCATAATTCCAGTGACCTACGATATATACTTGTGGATTTTTTGCAAATAATACTTGATTAGCATAATAAGATGGCTTTTCTAACATTACCGCATCTACTTCACCTGTAGCACGTGCCACTTCACTATTTACACGACCATGACTTATTGTATCAGAAAATATCCAGTTTGCCCCTCCAACATAATGTGTATTATTATAAACAGTGTTATATTTTGTTATTTGCGATAATGCATATGATTCATTAGTTACATTAACATAATCAGGACTGGAACTAACATTTTTAAAATTCTCATAACCTGGAGTATAGTTATCCCAAACACCACGACGAACTTCTAAACGATTATATTCTCCTTCAATAAGTGGCTTTGAAGTAATCGAACTTGCTCCACCTTCGGTTATTTCGACAACATCGACATAATCTAAAATTGTCCTAACATTATCAGCTCTTCTAATTGCAATTAAACGATCACTACTTGGAGTAGAAGTCGCATGTGTTCCAATATTAGCACGAATATCACTACGATTTCCATAATCAAATTGATTGACAATTTCATATAAAACTCTTGAATAAGGAATTACATCAGTTGATTCATAAGGAAAACTAAGTCCATCTATAGATGCAATTAAATCATGACTAGCAGTTTTGGATAAACCTTGTGCTTGATTCCCCATTTCCCACATTAAAATAGAAGTTGAATTTCGAAAATATATTACTAAATCTCGCATTGCTTCGATACGTAATTTATAAGCATCAGTATTATAACTACTTTCTGTTTCCCCTTCGGCATCAACACCTGGTTGTAAAACAATTAAACCATATTTATCACTTGCTTCAATCTGACTTTTTTTCCCAGCAGTATGTTAATTAGCATTAGCATCTTTCATTTTTTTAATAACATAATCTTGCATCCAGACAGGATATGCACTACCAATACCAGCCCATTCATTAGTACTTTTTTGTCCCCAACCATTTAATATTGTATAGTTTTCATTTAAATAGAATCCACTATCTGTAGTCATTCTGTAAGTTCTTATTCCATAATGGTATTCATTTTGATCAATTACATTATTACCACTATCAAGTATTTGCGTTGTTACAGTATAAAGATATGGATATGTATCACTCCATCTTATAACATTTTCTAAAGTACCAGATAAATTAACTATAGATTTTGTATCATTATTTAAAGTTTGATTTTCACTATTTAATGTTAAAACAGTTGTACCCATAATATCACGGATTATCGAACGTACTTTAAATTCAGCCACACTGCCAGTATTATTTTCTACTTCTGCATCAACATGAATTTTTGCCGTATCACTTGTTTCATCAGTTGTATAAATATATGTTCCTTGTCCTTCAATAAAACTATAAAGAGGAAGTGTTAAATGCAATTTATCGACAACATAAAGATTAACATTATCTGATAACCCACCCATTGTTGGATGCCAATGAGAATCATGCCATGGAATCATATTTGTCGTTTTAACACCTGAATCATTAATATAATAATAAGGATAACTATTATCAACTAAAACGGTTATATCATTATTAGCATTAAAATTTACAAATGGAGTTAAATCATATCCAAAAGCAATAAAACCATTTTGATAAACACCTTCAAGTAAAGTACCATTGATATAAACTTTTACCATCTGTCTTGCAGATTCAAATTCAATATATATTTTTTTGTTTTCATAACTACTTGGAAGAAAAAAAGTTTTTTTATACCAAGCAGTACCAGTATACATACTTCTTTCTCCATTAGAACTAGTTTCCATTAAATTATTAAATGTATCAACATCATTATAAGTGTGAGGTAGACTTACATCTTCCCAAGTATTTCCAAATTCATAATTAGGTGAATAAGGAATATTCCGTTCTTCACTACTACTTGTCGGATTTGCTATTACCAAAACATTACTACTACTAACAGTTGAATTACTATTATTAACACCCTCACCTTTAGAAAACTGCCAATCATAATTAAAATTAAGGACTTCTCTAGGAGTTAAAGATACACTATTATAAGTAAACATATTTTTTAAATATTTAACAAAACGCAAATTTTCCCCATTTTTATCTTTATAAGTAAATAAAATAGTTATTATACTTACAATTAATAAAATTATTATAATGCTTTTACGTTTTAACTTCTTCATTTACTTTCCTACTTTCTTTACTACTAATTTTCTGTAACACTAACTATACTTGTATCATTTATAATTGGATATGTATAATCATTACTTATTATCGTTTTAAATAATCTAATTGTTTTAATACTATTACTATTAACACTAATATTTAATCCTGATACTACTCCATTTGTTAATATTAAATCACTATTTGGAACATCATTTGTATTATCATAATTAATTATACTACTATCAAAAGATAAAGTTAAATTTTTATTATTTATAGTATTATTTTCAATTATTAAATCAAAATATTTTTGATTTCCATCATCTATTATATAATAATTTAAATTAAATTTAGTTACATGTATTCTAAATGTTGCATTTAATTCTTTAGTATATGGACTTGTCGAATTAATTTTTATATTTACATTTACAACTTCTTCTTCATTTAAAGAACTATTTTTTGGAATTATTGATACTATGAAATTTTCTTTTGTTATTTGATTATTATTAAATAATAATGTTCCAGATGCATTATGACTACAATTTACATTATCACTACAAGTTAAAGTAACAGTATAGTTAATATCTTGTTTAGTCCAATTTAAATCATCAATATTATTTGCGATATCAATTGGTAAACTATAAGTACTTATTCCATCATAATTATATAAATCATAAGTTTTATCATTAACTGATTTACTTATAAAATAAAATTTACGACTTGTTAAATAACTATCTCTTATTCTTTCAATTACATATCTTCCATAAGTTGTATTTGACATTATAAGAATAGATGATAAGACAAATAAAACAATTAATGTAATTACATATTTCTTTTTTAGTTTTAATTTTGTCTTTTTCATATTAACCACTTCCCTCTAAAGAACCTGTTTTGATTCAATTACTATATCAATATAATCAACTTTATTTGCATACTCATATTCGGCATTTTCACTAGGCCATATAATATTTAAACTATAATTATCTATTATATCATCTTGATAATTTAAAAATTGATTATTTGTTGTATTATTTATGTCTATTATATTTTCATTTATATTATTTTTAAATAACTCGAATCTCAGGGGAATATTTGTTGATTTTTCAATTGTTATTGTATAGTTTAAATTTACTTCACTACGATATGTTTCATTATTTTCTTGTTTAAAGTTTGTCACACTAAATTGATAATTCTTTGTTTCTCCAGGTATAATATCATTCAAATAAACTATAATATTATCTCTTATATTTGTTTCTGTTATTACATGTGCTGCAATAAAACTAGTATTAGCATTATATACACTTCTAAATATAGCATAAGTAGTTATTGTAAATGATAAACTAATACCAACCATTACAATTATTGTTGTAACACTTTTTTTTACTTTTTTACCCAATAATATTCCTTCTAATACTAATAAAACTACTATTATAAATGCAATAAAAATAAATAGAACTTTTACACTAAAAGGAATAACCATTACTACTTTTCCCACTATATCACTTTTATTAATTGCATTATCTTCTGTTTTATTAGCTGTCCCTTTTGTAATTATTTCATCATTATTTTTCTTAATTATTTCATGTGTTATAAATGATGATTTATAGCGATATGTAACAATATCTCCAATTTCATAATTATTACTTTTTTTAATAATAATTACATTTCCTTTTTTGATTGTCGGATTCATACTACCACTTAATACTTCTAAATATGAGTGATTAAATATATAAATTGGATTTTCTTTTTTGATTAATCCTTTAAAAATAAAAATACTACAAACTATAACTAATATTGTTACCAAAAATATATTAAAATATTTTAGTATCTTTCTTAAAACATCCATTTATATTACCTCAATTGCCATCATAGTTATACTTAAACCATATTTTGCATTATCTATTGTCCCTATTTTTGTATCATTTTTACTTTCTACCCATTTCCAAATTAATTCATAATCAGTATCTTCTTCTACTTCTAAATAAATATCTTTAATATCAAATGTATTTATTTTTACGAATTCACTATCACTACCATAAATATATTTACCATTCATTTTTAATTTAAATTGCATATTTATTTTATGTTCATTTTTTTCTTTAAATTCTAAATTGTATTTTACATTAACATCGGCATTAATTTTAATTTTGAATATGTATGAATTAGTCGATGAAGGAGCAATTTTTTCTCTAAATGCATATGCAGGATCAGTAAATATTTTTAAAGGTGCATCTGCAAATGTTGTATAACGATCAAACGCTACAACATTATTATCGTCCCCAATAACTGGTTCATCCCAATAACAATTTTTATCTGGACACAATGTTTTTATTTCAAATATATTAATATTTCCAGTAGGTCTTAGATTGTTATTAAATATTCCAAATGCGGTATTAGAAAGTAATAACAAAATAATCACTATTAATATAATGATTATTAATATTAATTTTTTATTATTGTTTTTTTTAATATTTTCTTTTTCTTCTTTCTTCATTATTATCTCCATTTATATTATATCCTAATTTAGGAAAGAAAGGCATTATTTCATTTCCTAAATTAAGATAAAACTTAATTTTTTTGTTTTATCTTAGTTTTTAATTTTTTCATTTTTTATTAAGCAATTTTTTGTTGTACTGTTACTGTAACTGGTACTTCAAATGTTCTTCCTGCAAGATCTTTTTCTCCTGCTTCAGTATGTGCGGCATTGTTTGCTTCAGTATTTGTCCATTCAACATATACACGAATATATTTTTTTGAACCTTCTACAAATGCTGCGTTATCCTCTAAAGCTACTGACCCTGTAACTGTTGTTCCGCCTGTTGCTGTTCCAGTTAATGCTGCTTCAGTATCAGCAACTTCATAACCAGTAATTGCTAAATCAGTTGGTAATGTAATACTAGCAGTATTTAATGCAACAGTATAATCAATTGCAACTTCAGTTCCTGAATAGTCAAGTACTACATCAAAGTATGCTTTACTTCCAGGTGCTACTCTTGTTGAAACAACATTAGCATTTTCTATAATAGTTGTTGGAATATCTCCAGTAAATGCTGCTTCTCCATCTTTAGTTACATCTACGTTCCATGCTGCAACTATAACCTCAGCATTTCCACTTGCTTCTGTTTTATATCTTGCAAAAGTTTTTGCTGCAAAGAAACTAGTAACAACTAACAATAGTAATACTAAACAAATTGTGATATTTCTTTTCATCTTAATCCTCCTTCCTACAAGATTAAGTAATACTTTTCTATTGCGACTACTACTCCTATGCCGCATGAATTTATCTTTTAATAACAATATTTTGTGTTTTTAAAAGTCTGTTTTCTTTACGATAAGTATCCATTGTCAGAAACACAAATACTGTTATTACAAACATAATTAAAGTAATTAAACCAGCAGGACTTTGAAAGAATAAGATTAATCCACCTAAGTAAGGAATTCTCGAACTATACGTTCCTTCAATACGATTATAACTAATTTTAAGTTCATCAACAGAATTATTATTATCTCCCTTAGTTATATAAAAAGTTTCTCCATCTTCAACAGTAGTAGCAATAACTCTATGAGAAGTTACAAATCCATCTTTATCTTTAAATGCAATAACATCATTTATTTTAATATTTTCAACCTTTTGTTCGTATACAAAAACCAAGTCATCTTTTTTTATGACTTTATCCATGGAATCATTTACAACTATCATCATTTTATAACCAAAAATAGAAGGAATTTTATCCTTATTAATATTACTAGAAATAACCATATAAACATTTATCGCGATAATAAATCCAATAAATGCAAATGCCAATATAGTTAAAGTTAATTTTATATATTTAAAAATTTTCTTTTTCATAATATCATTCTCCTAGTCTTTTGCAAGTTTGGAAATGATACATAACTGACAATCATAGCAAAAAGCCTTAGATTCTAAAGTTTTGAGTCATCACCTTTCAGCGATTTTTCCTTTTCTATTATTACATAAAGTGTACCATTTTTTGTCGAATTATGTCAATAAAAATATATAATTATTTC
>CAZYXO010000020.1:0-15945 GCA_964651315.1 uncultured Muribaculaceae bacterium | reverse complement strand
GCAAGTATGATTATACCATAATAATGTCGATATTTCAAACAAAATCATCTTTAATTATTGCTTTAAAATCATTAATTTTATTTTTAACGTTCGGATAATATTTCTTCCATATAGTAGATGCATCTATGTCTTCTTTAAATGCTACAATATCTACTGCTTTAGTTGGTTTATAACCATTAACGATTATTTCATAATATAATTCGTTTTCTATTCCTTTTAAAGCCTTTAAATCATTTTCAATAATACTCATTTTTTCTTTTAATTTCTTTTTAGTAACACTTAATTTTTCAGTGCAATTAGCAATACTTTTATCATATTCTTTTAATATCTCAATACTTGTATTCAAAATATTTAATTTATGTTTAATATTTAAATAGTTTTCCATCTTTTTCATCTCATTACTTTTAGTTTTTTCTTTCTTTATTTTATGAACAATACATTATTCAATGTCGGCATATGTAACAAAAAAAGACAAATTAATGCCTTTTACGAAATTCTTTTCCACATATATACCGTTAAATATGGAGGAATATTATTTGTTGTACTAGAGGTTAATTGATTAGAATTATTTGTAGTACCACCTAAAGCAGTTCCAAAATTACGTGTGTTTGTCACACCTGAATAAGAACTATTTAATGTTTTTCTGTAATTCATTTCAGATGTTCCGGAAACTTCCCTTTGATATATGTAATTTTCGTTCAATGTCAATTTTGCATATCCAGAATCACCAAGAATATGATTATGTGCTGGTATTGTGTGAGAATGACTTATAGAACCACCAGTTGTTCCCACTGGATAAGTACTACTTGCTCCTAATAGAAATTTATCACTAATTTGTTCCCAAGTTCCACCAAATAATACTGATGGACTAGTACTTGTAACTGATAAATAAATTGCTCCAACAGGATAAACATTATTAAAAACTTCTGTTAAATCAAGGCCATTCCCAGTAGAAGTAGTAATACTATTTACAGTTAAATTCCCATTGCTATCTAAACTAAAGTTTTCATTACTACTAGTAATACATGATACTTCTAAATTATTTGCACATATATTAATATTATCATTAACTTTACTGAATACATCTTTAAAATAAATATCGTTCATATCAATTGTACTGTCTAAATGTTCATTAAATATTGCCTGACTTACATATCTATTATTTAAATTATTACTTTTTGGATATACAATATCTAATAAAGCATTATTATAATTAGTATAAATATAGTTATTATTTGCAAATAAAGTAATTGCTTGATATTCTATTTCTTCTATTAATGGAGTAGTTAATTCATATAAACTATTTTCATTAATACCAATTTTATGAATAACATAACATGTCATAATTACTTCATTATTAATATATTTAGGCTCAAGAATAAATTCATCACTTATATTATTATAGTATTTTAATGGAGTATTTAAGTTAAAAACATATTCTTTACATTCATTAGATAAACTACTTGTCTTATTAATATAAACAATTAACTCATTATTAGAGGGAATAATTGTATTTGCATTAGTACTTATTTTTAATTTTAAAAGCGGATTATTAAGTGAATCAGTTATTGTAATATTATTAGTTCCAGTTAAATTATCATTTAAATTCATTTTGCACTTCCTTTCACACTTATAGTATGAAATTATTACTGGATAATCACTAGAATATATTTATTTTATAATTCAATAATAGAAAAAGTATTAGTTTTTATTTCTAATACTTTTATAGTTTTTCTATTTTATATTTTTTTATTATTCTTATCATGATCCAACCGACGAAAATCCCAAAAAAAGATAAACATATTCCAATTAAATCATATTTTTCTTTCATATTTTCTAAATTGCCAAGTTCATACTTCAAACCAAAATATAGCAGTAATATACAAACAATAGCATCAAGAATTATTAATAATTTAACTATTAATTCTGCTCTTTTTTTATTAATTGTAATTGCCTTTTTAAATAAATATTTTTAACATCTATTTTTAATTGTTCTTAGTTTTTTTAAATGTTTTCATAACATTATATGAAATTGTTTTTTGCTACATAATTAATAATTTTTATATTATAATTTACAGATAATCATTATTATTTGAATCTCCACCAACATAAGTTAATGAATCTTCTATTTCATCATCATCACAATTGTCATATATTTTTCTATTTCTATTTTTCAAAATTAATTTATCACACTCTATCATGAATTTTAAATTTTCTTTAGCATCATCATGCATAATCTTTGCCATTTTTTTATTGTATATCGGTGCTTTTCTTAAATTATAATGTTCATAAGTATATAATACAGTTTCTTGTATGTATTTTATATTTGCTGAAGGAATATTCATCCAATCAAATGGTATAAATTCATCTTTTGGAATTTCACAATTGAAATTACCTAAATATATCATAATTTGGTTTACTAATGCTTTGGTTAAAGAAAAACATACAAATTGATAAGTATATAAATACCCAAATTCATCTGGATATATTTTAACTTTTTTACGTTCTTTAATTAATTTCTTTGGATTGATTCTTCCTTCTAAAGGATAAAACCTTCCTTCTTTAACTACTAACTCGGTTTTAATAAATTCTAGTTTTTCTAATTCTTCTATTGATTTCGGTAAAATGTTATTGTCAGATATTTTTATTCTAAATATGGGCGTTCTTCCTTGCATTTGATCGTAAATTAGAATTAAATATCTTCCTTTATATTCTACGTATTTTTCGTGATTAATTTCTAATGCGAATGTATCGCCTTTTTACCATTTTTTGAATTTTTTCATTTATTTACACCTTCGTTTTATATTACAAATTATATTTAAAAAATAATTCATTTATATTTATTGGTTCACTAAATATATTAATTATTTTAATTTAGATAATCATTATTATTTGAATCTCCGCCAACATAAGTTAATGAATCCTCTTTTTCATCATCATCGCCATCGTCATATATTTTTCTATTTCTATTTTTCAAAATTAATTTATCACAATCTAATAGTATTTTAAATTTCATTTTAGCATCATCATGCATTATTTTTGCCATTTTTTTATTGTATATCGGTGCTTTTCTTAAATTATAATGTTCATAAGTATATAATACAGTTTCTTGTATGTATTTTATATTTGCTGAAGGAATATTCATCCAATCAAATGGTATAAATTCATCTTTTGGAATTTCACAATTGAAATTACCTAAATATATCATAATTTGGTTTACTAATGCTTTGGTTAAAGAAAAACATACAAATTGATAAGTATATAAATACCCAAATTCATCTGGATATATTTTAACTTTTTTACGTTCTTTAATTAATTTCTTTGGATTGATTCTTCCTTCTAAAGGATAAAACCTTCCTTCTTTAACTACTAACTCGGTTTTAATAAATTCTAGTTTTTCTAATTCTTCTATTGATTTCGGTAAAATGTTATTGTCAGATATTTTTATTCTAAATATGGGCGTTCTTCCTTGCATTTGATCGTAAATTAGAATTAAATATCTTCCTTTATATTCTACGTATTTTTCGTGATTAATTTCTAATGCGAATGTATCGCCTTTTTCCCATTTTTTGAATTTTTTCATTTATTTACACCATCCCACATAAGTTTCGCCATTTAAGAATTTCTCTGCTGCTAACATATACTCTTTACATCTTGGATTATCCCATCTAACACCATTTATTTGGTTATAAGGCATTATGCCTCTATTTAAAGTATTATATTTCAGTATTAAACTTTGTTCTAAACCTCTTGCTTCTTCATACGATAAACCTGATCTAACTTTGCCAAAAATTAAATGTCCACGATTTGGATTTGATTTGTGTTGTTGCTTTCTTGTTGATATATTTTTTGTTCTTCCAACATATTCTACCTTCGGTGGAAAAGTGTTAATATTTGTTAAAGTGTACACAGCATATATTTCATCTCTATTACACGACTTTTTCTTTTCCTTTTTCCTTGGTTTATAATTTGATGCATAATCCACAGCAACTTCCATTAATTCTCGAGTAGCATAATAAGCACCCGTAATTAACGCAATACCTGCTGCTATTATTGTTTTAACCCCTGCACCTCCAAATACCGAAGCACCAATTGCAAATTCACCATTATCACTATTATTTACTGGATTATTACTAACATAAGCAAATAAGTTTCCACTTATTATATCATTATTTGCACTAATTATTCCATCCGCATTAATAAATCTACCCCATAAAGGATTATAATATCTACTATTTAAGTAATATAAATTAGTTTCAGTATCATAATAGTAACTTCGATAACGATATGGATTAATTCTTGCTATTTCATTATCTGTAATATATGTTATATTTCCATAACTATCATACTTATACTCTACTATTTTATTATAATTGCTATCTAGTATTCCTATTATATCTTCTTGGACATTCTTTAGATAATAATAGTAATTATCATTATATATAAATCCTATTAAATTACTATTTTCATCTCGAATATAGTATATCACATTATTATTTATTTTTTCAAATATTATTTCGTTTCCATTAACATAATAATATGTTTCATTTTCATTTATCTTTTTATATGTTCTTATTCCATCTTTATTATATTTATATATTATTGTATTAGTTAAATCACTATAACTATTTAATTCTCTTCCATTTATCCAATTAAGTGTCTTATTACCTATACTTACTGGATTACCTATATTATCATAAGTAATTACTTCATCATTATATTTTGTTAATAAATCTTCCCATGTATTATTATTATATTCATATTTATTATCATTAAGTAAATTATTTGTTTTCAATTCATATATTCTTTTATTTAATATATTACCTACATTATCATATATATATTTAATAGTTTCATTAGTTAAATAATTATCTTCTTTTATTAATTCATTATGTTCATTATAATAATACTTATTCTCTAACTTATTATTATGTATTATATCTGTTATATTACTTAATTTATCATATTTATAACTATATTTATCATTATTATTACTCATACTTTTTATTAATAATGATGTTCTTTTTCCATTTGTTACATATTCATAATTTGTATTTAAGTTATTTATTTAAATTTTTATTTATTATTCTTCCTAAATAATCATATGAATAATTTATTTCATTGTCATTAAATGTCGTTTTTGTTATAGCATTATCTTGGTTAAATGTATAGTTTATATTTTTGTTTATATTATTTAAACTATAATATTTATTAGTTATATTACCTAAATTATCATAGTTAAACTTAAGATTAAAGTCGTTATAAAAGTATTCATTTATTTTAGAATTATCATTGTAATAATAACGATATGTATCATTATTAGCAATAACTTTAGATAAATTACCTAAATTATCATAATGATAATTATAAGTATCATTTAACTTTGTTACTTTTTTCATACGTTCAAAGTTATCATATTCAAAATTAATAGTTTGATTATTACCATATGTAGAAGAGATTAAATTACCATTATTCGGTTCATAATTATTTGTAATTAATGTTCTTTCATTACCTATTTTTATATTATTTATATTTAAAAAATTATCATAAGTAAAATTATAATCTTTTGTTCCATGATTTATTCTACTTAATAAATTTAAATTATTATAAGTATAATTCACTTCTTGATTTCCTTGTTTAACTTTAGTTATTTGTTCTTTATCATTATATGTATAATTTGTTATATTGCCTTTTGAATCTATAAGTGAATTAATTAAACCATTTGTTTCATTTACATTATAGGTTGTTTCATTAAATAATGCATCTATTGTTTTAGTTAAGTATTTACCATCTTCTGTATATATTGCAGTGTTTTCCATAAATAATTTATTAGAAGAATCGATAAAGTAAAATTCTTCATTATAATCATTATCGATATGATTATCTATAACAATATTATCATTATTATTTTTTAAATATTTATTAGTATTCTTTTGTTTAATATAATAACTACGATTATTATTTTTAATTAATTCAAATAAAGAATTATCATTTAATATATTAGTTAAAGATACAATATTATCAATTACTGTTAAATATTTATTTTGTGGTATTAGTTTTAATCGATAATAGTTGTCTACTTTAATTAATTGCCACGTATCATTACTACAATTATCTGATAATGCAATTATATTAATTAAATCTCTTTTTAAGTATTTGTTTGTTCCTTTTAAACGAATATAATATTTTTTATTAGTTTCTATATTATTTCCAATATTAGTGATTTTTGTTGAATAAGGATTTCCATTTAAATCATAATTTATTCCATTAGTTATGCCAGTTGGAGATATGCTATTTATTACTCTGTTTGTAACATTATTATCATATTCATAGTTAAAATTTGCTCCTTGTTCATCTGTAATTTTAATTAATTGATTATTATTATCATAATCGAATAATGATCTAACACCATCATCATATACTTGTGTTGTGTTTCCATTAGTATCGTAGTCATATGATGAACCAGAATTTATATTTTTAGAAAGAGTTATATTAGTAATATATAAATCGTTTACATTATTTTCTCTAAATATACTAAACCAAATATCTTTATAATCTGCTTCTGCATAAAAATTTTCGGAATAAAATTGCCATTCATTATTATTTGGAGTTAATCTAACACCTGGATCAATTCCCATCCCTAAATCTTCATAATATCCAAAATTAATAATTGCATTGCCATAACTAAAAGGTAAACTCCAAGGATCAATTCCCGTATTTTTATACCAAAATGATAAGTTATAACTATCTCCTGCAAATCCACTCACATTTATAGTTTTATTAACTGAAGAACTATCATCAGGATTACAATGCAAATTAACTGCTTTATTACCATTTTCGAGTGTAACTAAAGAAACATTAGTATTATCATCATTGTTATTTAACCAATCAGTTAAACCATTTGCAAAATTAGAATTTTCTATGAAATTATAAGCGTTTGCAACATTTCCTTCTTCTAGTTGCATATCATCAATGTAAGTTGTTCCTATATCCACATTAGTTATTTTAATTGTTAAATCACTAGTAGCATTAGAAGGATATAGAATACTTATATCATAACGTTTAAATATATTATTAGATAAAATAATATTACTTTCAGAAATTATTTCATTTAACTCATTTAAATATGATAAACTTAATTCTATTATATTTGTATTTTTTATATAAGCACTAAAAGTATAATTTTTATTTTTAGGAACTGATATTGTTTTATAAATACTTTTATTTGCTTCTGTATTAATAACTTTTAAACTTTTAGAACCATAATGAGATTCTTCATTGGATAAAATTGTTGTAATACCATTTTCATTAATAAATATATTATTTGAATCTTCAAAACTAGTATTTGTAAGTAAATTATTCACATATTTAATATTTGGATATTCTTCCGTTAATTTATTTTTATATTCAAAAAATTCTCCAACAATATTATTACTTCCATATGCATCAATTACATCTTCTCCACTTTTTAAATTAGAAATAGATACTTCATTACCATAATTATTGAATGTATGAGTAGTAACACGATTTTTATTATCCGTTATTGTTGTAGAATTATAATTATAACTAAATTCTATAAATGCTCCAACAGAATTATTTAAACCTATTTCTGTAACTTTTTTAATTCGATATGGAACTGCCGAATAATATTCATAATTAATACAAGTTCCATAATTATCAGTAATTTTATTTATAACATTATTTTCATTATAGAGAAATGATGTTATACCTAAATAATTAGTAATATTAGTTAATAAATTATTTGCATAATTTAAATATATAGTTTTATCTAAATAATTAATTACAATTTGATTATTGCTATACGTTAAATTTATTTCACCATTATTAGCATCTATTACTTTTATAATTCTGTTATTTGTATCAAAATTTAGAATAATTTTATTATTACTTGTATCAATTACTTCTTTTAAATACCATAGGCCATTATTATTAATAAATTTCATCCTATTATTGTTTTTATCTTTTAAAATATAATCATTATTTGTTTTAGTAATAGTCATGGAAAGTCCATCTTCATCATGATAAATATTGTTTTCTTCAACAAAATAATGTAATGTTCCATCCATATCATGATATTCTAAATAGTTAATATCTTCTATCGTAATTTCTTTTATCATTTGATGCAAATTAAGTCTGTTACCAATTCCATAACCATAATTATTATTAAGTACTACATCATTTGTATTGTAAATTAATGCTAAATTTGCTGGTAGTTTTCCCGATATAGTTGATGCTAAATCAAATACTGCTGTTAAGTTCCCATTATAATTATTTAAATGTACAGTTCCATTACTAAAACTATGTGTTTGATATGTCATATAGTTTTCTAAACCATTTTGATTTCGATAAGTAATCTCTAATATAGGTTTTGGATTATATCCAATTACAGTATTATTTTTAGAAAAAAATTCTGGATTCATATCATCCACATAATTTTCATTATATGCTTTTAGCATTATTCCATTATTCGGTTCTCCAGAATACCATTTTTTTACTAGATCGGTAATATTTGCCCGATAATAACGTGGGTCTATTTCATTGCCGTTTAAATAACTTCTCCCACCTTCAAAGTAATCTTCAATTCTGGAAGCATAATTATTATTCATATTACTCCAGTAACAAGTTTATCTTGTAAATATCTATTTACATTAGTATCTCCTTCATAAATATAGGTATCCGTTACACTAGTTTCACTTCCATAATTAGTAAGTGTTGGATCAATTATAACTGGATAAATTCTTTTATCATCTTTTAACCATTCTTCATCTAAATGCAATATTATATGATTATTTTTAAGTTCATAATAAATATTTATATTAATTTCATTATTTTGATCATACATAAATGGTTTATTTATAATAAACATATTTTCTTTGTCACTGCTTAATATAATTTCTCCAAATTCATTTAGTTTTAAATCCATATTAGTTTTAAATTTAAAATCTATTTTCTTTTTAAAATGTTTTTTATCATATATAATAATTGATTCTTTTATTTTATTCGATAATAGTTCATATTTAAAAGATATTTTAGGGTATACATTTTCGTATATTATTTCACTATCTAATTTATTTTTATTCTTAATAACACCTCTCTTTCCATTTATATTATTTAAGTTAAAACTTAAATAATAATTGTTTTTAGAAATATTAAATACTTCATCATCTATACTAGACTTAAATTTTATTTTATAATTATTATTTTTATTTTCATAATAATTATCTTTTAAAATTAAAGTATTATCTATTTCTTTAAAAGTATTATTTTTAATATAATGAATATCATCATCAAATATTTGTGCTACAAATGTTCCATCATTTTTTAAATAATGCTTTTCTCTTGATTTTCTTAATTCTTTTATTTCCTTCATTTTTATCACCACTTTAACTTATGTAAATATTACTAGATAATCACTAGAAAAATAATTTATTTTCTAAATTTACATATATTATATGTGAAGGTGTATTATATATGAATTTAACAAATAATAAAATTAATATATTAAAAGATTTTCTTAAAAACAATAAGAATTTTTATATAGATTATTTATTTAATGATTTTAAAGATAGATTATTTATGGGATATACTAAAAATAATGATGTAATTAACCAAATATATTGTTATTTAGATTTAATAGATATTAAAAATACGGAATATTATCAGTATTACAAATATTTGCAAGATAACTTTAATGTAAATAATAAAAATATTTTAGAAGTTGGTTGTGGTATTATACCAATACTTGCTAATATTATTTATGAACATAATAATAAAATAACTTTATGTGAATCAAATGTATTAATTAATGATAATAATTTAAATATAATTAACGATAAATTTAATATAAATACTAATATTGATAATTATGATTTTATATATGGATTTCGACCTTGTATGGCTACTGAAAGTATAATTAAGAATTGTTTAACTAATCATAAAGAGTTTTCAATTTATACTTGTATGTGTGCACTACAACCTAATGAAGAATATAATAATTTTAGTAAAGATAACTGGGATTATAAAAAATGGCATGAATATTTAATATATATTGCAAATAAATATAATGATGGAACTTTTAATATTAAAATAGATTATATAAAAGAAATAGATGAATGTCCTATTATAAGTGCATTTAAAAAATGATTTTACCTTATAAAATCATTTTTATTTATTAAACAGTTCACTATGACTACCAGTATTAATTAATAATAATATTAATTCATTATCATGATATTGGTATACTAATAACCAATCAGGTTCTATATGGCATTCTTCACAATCTTTATAATACTTATCATTAATAAGAAAATGATTTCTAAATTTTGGTTCTAGTTCTTCCTTATTTGCTAATTTATCAATAATGATTTTTAATTTTTTGATATTTTTTCCTTGTTTTAAAACTTTCTTTAAACTTTTTTTAAATTTACTTGAATAGACTATTTCGTATTTATACTTCGTCATCTGATAATAAACTCTTTTCTAAATCATTCCAATTATCAAAATGCTTATATTCGTTTAAATGTTTTTTCATATAATCTAATTCTAGTAATGCTTCTATCATATCTTTGCTTGGTTGTGGATTTCTAATTTCAAAAGGTATCCCATCTCTTTTAACTATTTGAGCCAAGAACATATTTATTGCAGTACTCATATTAAGACCTAGACCTTTTAAAATATTTGTAGCTTCTTCCTTCATTTTAGTATCAACATTAACATTTATTGCAGTAGTTATATTAGCCATATTATTATCATCTCTCTTTCTTTTAAGATAATAGCATTATTTATAGCAAATGTCAATAGTTTTATTTATACTATCTTTATAGTATCAACATTATTATATGAAAAAAAACAGTTTTTTATGCATTGAATGGATAAAAATTAAAATATAATCGTATAAATAAAAAAATGATTTTACCTTATAAAATCATTTTTATTATCATATTCATTATCTTCCATTAAATTCATTTGCGTAAATATTCTTGAAATAGTACTAAAATTCTTTTTTCGAAGTTCATCTTCTAATAATTTTAGTTTTTTTAAATAAGTATTTACTTTTAATTCTGGTAAATCTTTTTTATATTTATCTAAAAGTACTGCTCTTACTCTAGCAATATCATCAAAAGCCATTTGTAGTAGCATAGGACTAGGTTCACTTTGCGTTAAGATATCAAAAACAACAGTTGTTAATTTTTTTATATTATTATTCATTTTTTTAACAATAATTTTTTCAATTAAACTATGATTAATAACAATCATTTCTTTAATTGAAATATCTTTAGTTCTAATTTTTGGAGTAAATTTATATCCGTTAATTTTAGATATTTCTTTTACTTTTAATTTTTTTTTATCTTTTTTTAGAACAATATTGCTCATAACCCTACCACCTAATCTTTATTTTAATATATCTGGTCTTTTTTTACTAGTCTTTTTTATTTGTTCTTCTTTTCTCCAAGCATTTATTTTCTCGTGATTACCACTAAGTAATATATCTGGTACTAATAAACCTCGATAATCACTAGGTTTTGTATATACTGGATAATCAAGTAAATTATTATTAAAACTCTCTGTTTCAATACTACTTTCATTTATAACTCCAGGAACTAATCTTGTTATGCTATCAAGTAGTACCATACTAGGTATTTCTCCTCCAGTTAATACATAATCACCAATACTTATTTCAGCGTCGCATAGTGTCCTTATCCGTTCATCAAAGCCTTCATAATGGCCACATATAATTATAATATGTTTCTTTTTACTTAAATCAACTGCTATACTTTGTTTATAAGGTATCCCATCTGGAGTCATCAATACAACGTAAGAATCATCAGTTTTAATTTCATCTAAACATCTAAATATCGGATCACACATTAAAACCATACCTGAACCACCACCATAAGGTGTATCATCAACTTGATTATTATTGTAAACTGAATATTTACGAAAATCTATTATATTAATTTCCACTAACCCTTTATTAATCGCTCTTTTAATAATTGATTCATTAAGTATTCCATCAAACATACTTGGAAATAATGATAAAATATCTATTTTCATATTTCTAATTCACCTAAATTTGTTGCATTTATTCTTTTATTATCTTTATCGACATTAATAATATATCTTTCACATAAAGGTACAATTACTTCTCCATTATCGCTTTTCTTAATATTTAAAATAATATTACTGTTATGATTTTCATAATCACTTACTTTACCATATAAAATATCATCATTATATACATCAAGATTAATCAAATCATTTAACAAATAATCTTCATTATTTAATTTTAAATCATCTTTATCAATATAAATATCTTGTTGCTTAAAAGGAATTACTTTATCAATATCATTTATTTCTTTAAAAGTAATCATATCATATTCTTGATGTCTTCGATAAGTATTAATTGTTAAACATAATTTATCTTCTCCAATATATACTTTCATATCAGGAATAAAACATAAATGTTTCTTTTCAAAATCACTTCTTATTTTAATTTCTCCATTTAAACCATGAGTAGTTATTATTTTACCAATACATATATATTCCATTATAAATCACTCATTTCATACATAATAATTGATGCTGCAACAGATGCATTTAAACTTTCACAATAAGGTGTCATCGGAATATAAACAAATGAATCACATAAAGACATAATATCATCACTTATTCCCTTACCTTCATTACCAATTACTATTCCAAATTTATCTGTTTTACTTAACTCTTTTAGTTTAATTCCCTTATCTAGTTTAGTCCCAATTATTTGATAATTATCTTGTTTTAATTTTTCAATTATTTCTTCTAAATTAGCTTTAATTATATTAGTACCAAAAATTAATCCTTCTGTACTTCTTATTACTTTTTCATTATATAAATCAACACAACCATCTCCTAAGATTATTGTATCAATATCAAAAGCAACACTACT
This sequence comes from uncultured Muribaculaceae bacterium, assembly GCA_964651315.1. Taxonomy (GTDB): domain Bacteria; phylum Bacillota_I; class Bacilli_A; order RF39; family UBA660; genus CAZYXO01. Next base: position 2,996 of record CAZYXO010000020.1, on the reverse strand, counting down.
TCTAATAATTGTTCCTAAGTTACCTGGATCTTGTAAATTATCTAAGAGTATTACATTCCCTACTATATCTCTTTCTTTCTTTTTCTTAACAACACCCATTATTTTTGGTATAGTAACTTCAGTACTTAAAGCACTCATAACACTTTCACTTACAATATAATATGGTAAATTAGTATCCATTTCATTTAAACTAATTAAAGTTATATCCATGGCATTTCTAATTGCTTCATTTACTAAATGACTACCACTTATTAAAAATTCATTATTTAAATCGCGATATTTCTTTTGTTTTAATTTAAGCCATTCTTTGACATTTTTATTATCTTTACTAGTTATTATTTCCATTAATCTTTCAACGCCTTTCTTGCTTCTTTATATTTAGGATATGCAGCACCTACAAGAGTCCAAAATCTTTTATTATGACTTTGTTCAAAAAAATGACAAAATTCATGTATTATTACATAATCTATTAAATAAGGATCGTATTTTAATAATTCACTATTTAAAGTTACTCTTTTAGTTTTAACATTACAAACTCCCCATCTTGTTTTCATTTTTCTAATAGTTAGAGAAAACTGTGGTAATTCATAAAAACATTTTTTGCATTTCTCTATTTCTTCATTAAATATTTCATTACATTTTTCTAAATAAAATTTGTTTAAGTAATCTTCATTCTTAATTAAAATACTAAATTCATTAAATAAAGGTTCAGTATAAATATCATCATATATTACTTGATATGGTTTTCCTAAATAATAAAAATATTTATTTTTAGCATATTTCTTTAATGCTTTTTCATACATTACTGTAAGTGTATCTTCATTTTCTTTAATTAATTTTAAAATACTATCTTTACTCATATATAAAGGACATGTAATCGATAATATTAAATCATCTTTAATTCGAAAATAAATATTCTTATTAGGTTTTTTAATAACATTTATTACTACATTATAATCTTTTAATTTAACTTCCATAATTGCTCCTTCAAACATTTATATTATAACAAAATAATTTATAACTTACTATAATATTAAGTAAATATGCAAATAAAAAGTAATTAGTTGTTGCTAAATACTTCTCATAATTATTTTTTAGTTAATTCTTCAACAATTAAATCTTTAGAATGTAAATTATTGTTTTTACCTAATAATAAATTCTCATAAAATTTAATTAAAATACTTTTATCTTCTTTAATACTTAATTCATTATTAAAGTAATTACTTCTAACTAATGCATTACGAAAATATATAGATTTATCTTTAAAGATAACATTATCTACTTTAAACCCAAGTGATAGAAGATATTTTTCAATAAATAAAGCAGTTGTTCTGGTATTTCCTTCTCTAAAAGGATGTATTTGCCAGATACTTGAAGTAAAATCAGCAATATTTTTAATTAACTCGACCATATTCATATTTTTATAATCTTTATTTTGTTCTAATGATATATCATATTCTAAAGATTCATTAATTGTTAAATGATTACCATAAAGAACTGATTCGCCATTTAATATTTTCTCATGTTTACTAAAATCAATACTACGATAATTACCTGCAAAGTCATAAATATCTTGAAATAAATAATGATGAACATATTTTAAATAATCACTAGACAACTGAAAATTGTTTTCTTGTAATAACTCGACTATTCTAGTTGCAACTAAATCACACTCTAGTTCATTATGGTTAACGTTGTCCACATTTATTTTTTCTAAATAATATGCTTTTAAATCTTGTTCTATTTCATAAATAGTTTTTGCTCCATCTATATTATCATCAATAATCTTTTCTAAATATTTAGATGGTTTTAAATTATCTACTTCTTGTAATCCAATAGCCATATCCCATTCTATTTTTTTTATATCGCTATTTTTATTTTCAACATATAAATTGGTGCTAGAATCAAATTCTTTTTCGTTCATTATATATTCCTCCATTTGCATTTATTGTATCATATTTGTTATAAATAAATTATTATATTATGAAAAAAGAGTTATAAAACTCTTAAAATGAATCAATATTGATTTTAACTCTACCAATATTATGTAAATAAGCATATGCTTGTACGCAAGTTCTAATTGAAGATGCCATTTTACCATTTTTACCAATAACTGCTCCCATATCACTATCATGAACAATTATTTCCAAAATAGTTTCATCATCATCTCCACCAAAAGATGATACTTTAACCATATCACTTTCTTTAGCAATATTTTTAACTAAATATTCAGTGAATTCAATTAATTCAGTATTCATTATTTACCCGCTTTTTTAGTACTTTTAAGTTCAGCATATTTTTTTAAAACACCATTTTTACCTAAAATACTACGTACTGTATCAGTTGGTTGAGCACCATTATTTAACCATTTAATGATTTTCTCTTCATCAAGTGTAATATTATCTTCCTTTTTAATTGGATCATAAGTTCCAACACTTTCGATAAATCTTCCATCTCTTGGACTTCTTGCGTCAGCCGCTACGATACGATAAAATGGTTTTTGCTTAGCACCCATTCTTTTTAATCTTAATTTAACTGCCATAATTATTCCCTCATTTCTGAATATTACTTTAGCACAAAAAAAAGAAAGTGTCAACCCTTATTTATTGACACTACTCAAGATAGTCTTCTTTTACTTCTTCGATTTCTTCTTCTGTAAGTTCTTCGTATTCATCTTCTTCATCTTCAACACTAATTTTTAATTTTGTATCGCCGACAATTTCCACACCTAATTCTTTTTCAATAAATAACTTAATACTACCATTATCTACTTTAACATCAGTAACAGTCGGTTGTTTCAAACTCCGAACAATAATTTGTGAATTATCAGATAATGTTGCATCATCTTTTAACTTAACATTCATTTTTTCTTCGTAAACGTATCTTTTAGTGCTTACACTTGTTTTGGAATCAGATCCATAAGAATACCAAACATTAACATCAAAAGAACCTTTAATTAAAACAGCACCAAGATTATTCAAACCATTAAATGAATG
>CAZYXO010000019.1:0-16273 GCA_964651315.1 uncultured Muribaculaceae bacterium | reverse complement strand
TAATAAATATAAACGATTCATTTAAAAAGATAGTTATAGTAAATGACAATACAATACCATATTATGATGATAAAGGAATTAAAACAATGAATTTAAAAGAATTTTTAATTGATGTAGATAGTTTAGAAAAATAAAATTATAATTACAATAATGAAGATAATTAAATAGAAATTTATAGTAGCATTTTTGCTACTTTTTTAGTCATTTTAAATCTTTTGTCTAATTGTACAACATTTAAAATTATGATATTCTTTTAATAGTGGTTAAGTATTAATGATTAATTTAATATAATTATGTAGACTACTTGGAGGACTTATGAATAAAAAAGAAAAAGCAATGTTAGAAACTACAAAAGATAGACCTTGGGTTAAATTTTATCGCGAAAATGTACCTGCTAATTTAGAATATCCAAATGGTGGAATGGTAGAAATGATTGAAACTGCGGCTTTAAAATATCCATTTTATATTGCTTATGAATATTATGGTAAATTAGTAACATATAAAGAATTTGTTCGAAAAATAAAGTTAGCAGCAAGAAGTTTAAAAGCACTTGGAATTGAAGCAGGAGATAAAATAACTGTTTGTATGCCAAATACTCCAGAAGGGATAACAATATTTTATGCAATAAATATGGTTGGTGCTATAGCAAATATGATTCATCCACTTTCTAGTGAAAATGAAATAGAATTTTATATCAATAATGTTGAATCAAATATGTTAATTACAATTGATGTGTCTTTGGAAAAGATAATGTCTATTGCTGATCATACTAAATTAGAAAATATAATTGTAGCAAGTGCAAGCGAAGATATGCCAAAAGTATTATCAGGACTTTATTGGCTAACGTCTGGGCGTAAAATAAATATTCCGAAAGATGATAGAATTATTTTATGGCGAGATTTTATTAAAAAAGGCATCGATTATTTAGGCGAATATCGTGTGCATTTACATGCTGAAGATCCAGCCTTAGTTTTATATAGTGGTGGAACAACTGGGAAACCAAAAGGAATCCTTTTATCAAATTTAAACTTTAATGCTCTAGCAATGGGTAGTCATTTAATGGCTGACCCTTCAAAAGCAGGCGATTCAGTTCTTTCTATAATGCCGATATTTCATGGATTTGGTATTGGAGTTTGTATTCATACACCACTAAGTATTGGAATGAAATGTATTTTAATACCAGCATTTAGTTTTAAAAAGTTTACCGGATTAGTAAAAAAATATAAACCTAATTTTCTTGCCGGTGTACCAACACTATTTGAATCATTAACTAAAAATAATTTTGGACCTAAAGATTTAGAATGCGTAACATGTGTTATTTCTGGTGGAGATTTACTTACTGATGAAACAAAGAGAAAAGTCGATGCTTTTTTGAGTGAACATGGATCAATTGCCAAAGTAAGACAAGGATTTGGTTTAACCGAATGTGCTGGTGCTTCATGTTTAACACCAACAGATTATTATAAACCAGGAACAATAGGTATTCCATATCCAGATACAAGATACAAAATTGTTAAAACAGGAACACATACTTTAGCAGAACTTGGAACAGATGGGGAAATTTGTATTAATGGACCAAGTGTTATGATGGGTTATTGGAATGATGAAACGGAAACAATTCAAACACTTCGTATGCATGAAGATGGGAGAATATGGCTTCATACTGGAGATATAGGTTGTATGGATGAAGATGGATTTGTCTTCTTTAAACAAAGACTGAAAAGAATAATTGTATCTAGTGGATATAACATATATCCTTCATACATTGAAAATATAATTAATAGTCATCCAGATGTATTAACATCAACCGTAATTGGAATCGATCATCCACATAAAGTTCAAGTAGCTAAAGCCTTTATCGTCTTAAAAGATGGTGCGAAAGAATCTGATGATATAAGAAAATCAATAAAAAAATTATGCGAAGAAAATATTAGTAAATATTCATTACCATACGAATATGAATTTAGAACAAGTATGCCAAAAACATTAGTAGGTAAAGTCGCTTATAAAAAATTAGAAGAAGAAGAAAAAAATAAAAGAATGGAAGGAGAATAAATGAAATTTTTTGTTAGAAAAAAAGATCAATTTAAAAATAGTCCATGGTTAAAAACATATAAACAATTTGATATTCCAACTAAAATGGAATTTTCTAAAAGTACATTGTATGAAAAAGTAAGAGAAACTGCAGAGAAATATCCAACGACAATCGCTTATTCCTATTTTGGAACAACATCAACTTATAAAAAATTATTACATGATATTGATGAATGTGCTTATAGTTTAAAAAAAGAAGGAATTAAAAGTGGTGAAGTAGTAACCATATGTTTGCCAAATACACCTGAAGCAATAATTGCTTTTTATGCAATAAATAAAATAGGTGCTATTGCTAATATGATTCATCCATTATCAAGTCCAAATGAAATAGAACATTATGTTACATCAACAAATAGTATAATGTTAATTGCTATTGATTTAGTTTGGAGTAAAATAAGTGATTTAATTGAAAAAACGCCAATCAAGAAAATAGTATTAGTATCTGTTAAAGATTCAATGGATTTAATAACTAGTATTGGATATTTCTTTATAAGTAAAAAAAGTAAAAATAAGATAGTTTATGATTATAATGTTATTCATTGGAAAGATTTAATTAGAAAAAATTGTCAAATAGAAGAATATTTGAAAATGGATTGCAAAACTCCAGCAGTTATTCTTCATAGTGGAGGAACAACAGGTAAATCAAAAGGAATAATTTTATCAAGTTATAATTTTAATTCAGTTGCAGAGAGTGAAATTGTTGTTTGTAAAGATTTAAAATTTGGGCGAACTATATTATCTGTTATGCCAATATTTCATGGTTTTGGTTTAGGAAGTACAATTCATGCCCCGTTAATAGTTGGTTCAACTTGCATATTATTACCACAATTTCAAGCAAAGAAGTTTGGTGAGTTGCTAAAAAAACATAGGCCTAATGTAATTGCTGGTGTTCCGACAATTTATGAAGGATTACTTAGTAGTAATGCCCTTAAAAATGGCGATTTATCATATTTAAAATGTGCTATTTGTGGAGGAGATAGTTTATCTAAAAGTTTAAAAGTTAAAGTTGATAAATTTTTCCGAGAACATAATAGTTCATGTGAAGTTAGAAGTGCTTTTGGAATGACTGAATGTGTTTCAGGTGTAACAATGATGCCAAAAAATAGTGAAATATTAGAAGGTATTGGACTTCCTTGTCCAGGTTCTGCAATTAAAATAGTTGAACCATCAACACATGATGAAATGCCTTTTCATGAAATAGGGGAAATTTGTGTAAGTGGTCCATCTGTTATGATTGGTTACTTAAACGAACCAAAAGAAAATGCTGCAGCATTACAAATTCACGAAGATGGCAAAACTTGGTTGCACACTGGAGACCTAGGGTATATGGACGAAGATGGTTATGTTTATTACAAACAAAGATTAAAAAGGATGATTGTATCAAGTGGATATAATATTTATCCTGCTCAAATAGAAGAAGTTATCGAATCTCATCCTGATGTTTTAACTTGTACAGTAATTGGAATCGATCATCCATATAAAGTTCAAGTAGCAAAGGCATTTATTGTTTTAAAAGATGGTGTTAATGAAACATTTAAAATAAAAAATGAAATAAAAGATTTATGCAAGGAAAACATTGCTGTTTATGCTCAACCTCATGATTACGAATTTAGAAAAAGTTTACCTACAACATTAGTAGGAAAAGTTGCTTATCGTGAACTTGAAGGGGAGGAAAAGAAAAAACGTGAAAAAGAATAAAATGCCTGAAAAAGAAGGTGGCTATAAATTTAGTAAAGCGTTAATTACTCCATTATATAAATTTTATTTTCGACCAAAAGTAATCGGTAAAGAAAATATTCCGAAAAACGGTTCATTTCTTTTATGCGGAAATCATAAAAATGTTCATGATCAATGTTCAATAATGATTTCTACAAAAAGAGTAATTCATTATATGGCTAAAAAAGAATATTTTGATGGCAAAATGGGTTGGTTTTTTAGATTTGCTGGACAAATTCCTGTAAATCGTGAAATTCATGATGAAGATGCTAAAGGAAGGGCATATAATCTTTTAAAATCAGGCGGAGCACTTGGAATATTTCCTGAAGGTACAAGAAATAAAACAAAAGATTTATTGTTACCTTTTAAATTTGGTGCTGTATCACTTGCTAAAAAAACTGATTCACCAATAGTACCTTTTGCAATTTGTGGAGATTATCATTTCCGTTCTAAAAATTTAGTTATTAAGATTGGTGAACCATTTAAAGTAACTGATATGGAACTAGAAGATGCAAATAAATTGTTAGAAAGTAAAGTAAGAGATATCTTACTAGAATTAATGGCTGAAAATGAAAAAAGTAAAAAAAGTTAAAGTTGGTGGCACAGGTTATGCCATCATGCGTCCTTTTCTTAAATTTCTTTTAATGACAATTTTTCATCCTAAAATAGTAGGAGCAGAAAATATTCCGAAAAACGGAGCAATAATTCTTGCTGGAAATCATAAAAGTTATGTCGATCCTTTTATGGTAGGTTCTGGAACAAAAAGAGTAGTTCATTTTTTAGCAAAAAGAGAACTTCATGATAATAAATTATTTGGTTGGTTCTTTACATTTTTAGGAACAGTACCAGTAGATCGAAAACATAAAGATCAAAATGCTAAAGATAAATCTTTAGAAATATTAAAAGCCGGAGAAGTTTATGCAATATTTCCGGAAGGTACAAGAAATAAGACTAAAGATATAATTATGCCATTTAGATTTGGAGCAGTATCATTTGCTAGCAAAACAAATACTAAAATAGTTCCTTTTGCAATAACAGGTAACTATTGTTTCCGTTCTAAAGATTTACAAATAGAATATGGAAAACCTATTGATATTAAAGATATGGATTTAGAGAGTGCTAATAAATTATTAGAAAAAAAAGTAATAGAATTATTACAAAAAAACAAATAAAAAAAGATTCGTTTTATAAATTGAATCTTTATTTTTTTTCAACATTTCTAAATATATAATTATCATTCACTTTAGTAAATGTGTATATGTATATGCTTCCTTTATTAAATGTTTCAATATCTGGATTTTGATTGTGACTAATTGTATTAAGCAAAGTACTATAATTATTGTTATTATATAATTTGTATACTCCAGCATCTTCATCAGCTTTACCAAACAATACTTGCTCTTCTAAGTATATATTGTTATCTTGTTTTGAAATTTTAGATACTTTAGTAAATACTTTATCATATAATCCTTCACAACCACTTGGTCCACTATTCAAAGTAAAATTATTTTTGCTACTATTATATGTTACATCATCCATTCCATACACAAATGAATTTTTAGTATAACTTATATTACCAAATATGTTTTTAATACTTTTATCTAACTCATCACTCGTTATTACTAATTCAAACACGCCATCATCATTATAATTTGTAATACCTATATTATTTTGTTTAATATAATTATTAAAACCGATTACTAATATAGATTCATTAGTGATACTATTTGCTTTATAAAAATCATTCATTCTGCGATTACAATTAATAGAAATAGCAATATTATTATATAAACTTCTTTCTAAAGATAAACTTGAATCTGTTTCAAATTGAAGTGAATCTCCACTTTTTACATAATTATCGTTTACATCACTTTGTTCATTATTATTACTGTTACTTTTATGTTTTCTTTATTATTTAAGAAAATATAGCAGCCAAAATCCGTGATACATAAAAATAATAATATACTTAAAATTATAATAATACTTTTGTTTTATTTTCTGCCATTTTGGACACTTCTCTCTTTCTTGCGTAATTATAGCACAAATTTCATAAAAACACTTCATTATTAAGCAATTTTAATATATAATTAAATAGGAGAATAACAATGAAACATTTAATAAATTTTGGCAAAGGATTAATAGTTGGAAGTGGCTTAATTGCACCTGGAGTAAGTGGTTCAGTTTTAGCAATTGTGTTAGGAATATACGACAAATTAATCTATTCTGTAAGCAATTTTCGGAAAAATGTAAAAGAAAATACAGTATTTTTATTACCAATATTATTTGGAATAGTTCTAGGTGTTATTGGTTTTAGTAAAATATTATTAATAATTTTAAAAAGTCAATATATTCCTTCGATGTATGTATTTATGGGATTAATAATTGGTAGTATTCCAAAAATGTATCAAGAAATGCAAGTAAAATCTAAACAAGGAATAATATGGATACCATTTCTAATAACTTTAGCAATATCAATTGTATTCTTAATATTAGAAGAAAATTATGTATCAACGAACATTATGATTGCAGGTGATAAAATACCTTATGTTTACTTATTTATTTGCGGAATTCTTTTTGCAATAGGTAAAGTAGTACCAGGACTTAGTAGTTCAGCATTATTAATTATGATGGGAATGTATGAATATTATTTATCATTATTATCAAATATAGCACATTTATCATCCTCTGATATAAAAGCAATTATTCCATTTGCATTAGGAACAATAATATCCTTAATAGTATTAGTAAAATTAATGAATTATTTATTCACAAAGCATTATCGTATTACAATGAGTATTATATTTGCTTTAATCATATCATCATTACTAATCTTATTTCCAGGAATTGGTTTAAGTATTGAATATATTATTGGAATTATATTATTTATAGCAGTATTTTTTATAACAAAAAAAGTATTATAGAAGAAAGAAGTGGTTAAAGTGAAAAGAAAATTATCAATTATTCTTAAAAGCTTGATAGTATTAGGAAGTATAGCAGGTGTATTTTTAATATTTTATTTATCAAACTTTTTAACAGATTTATTTGCATTTTATACGATTCAAAGTAATTTAATAGTAATAGGGGCATTTATTTATTATTTATATAATGAAATTAAACATAAAGAAAAAGGACCTAAATATTATAAACATAAAGGTTGTATTACAATATGTATTTTAATAACAGGTTTAATATATAATTTTATTTTAGCACCTAAATATTTTAATATGATTGATGGTGGTGGAAGTCTTTATTCGTTTACAAACTTTTTACTTCATACTTATACACCGTTTTTAGTATTATTTGATTATTTATTTTTTGAAGAAAAGGGACATTTAAAGATAAATTATTTCTTTTCATGGTTAATTATTCCCTTAATATATACAGTATTTGCATACATTAGAGCATTTATTGGTAATCCACTTAATGTTGGTTATGGTGTAAGTAAGTATCCATATTTCTTTTTTGACTATGAATTAAATGGTTATGGTAAAACATTAATATATATTTGTGTATTAATTTTATTTGTTATTGTCATATCTTTATTATTTATTTTAATCGACTATTTATGTAAAAAATATTTTAAAAAACCAAAAACTAAGTTATAATGTGATAGAGGTGTAGAATGAAAAAAAATGTATTATTATTAATTAAAGGTTTTTTTGTTGGTGTTGCAAATATAATACCAGGAGTTAGTGGAGGAACACTAGCAATTACTTTAGGAATTTATGAGAATTTACTTAGTTGTGCTGGTCATTTCTTTAAAAATTTTAAAAAAAATATTGCTTTTATAATACCAGTAGGTATTGGTGGATTGATGGCTATTGTTTTAGGAAGTAAAGCCTTAAGTTTTGCTTTAACAAATTATCGTTTAGCTACAATATTATTTTTTACTGGTTTAATTCTAGGTGGAGGACCAATTTTATTTCGTAAAGTTAAATACAATATGAAAAGCGTTGCCAATTGGTTAATATTCTTAATTGTATTTGCAGCAATCGCAATTTTAGCATTTATGAATCCGAGTAGTAATTTAGTTAGTTTAGCAAATTTAGATATTTTGGGTTATGTTAAATTATTTGTGGTTGGTGTTATTGCTGCTGCTACGATGATTATTCCAGGTATTAGTGGTTCATTTGTGTTAATGATGCTTGGTTATTATGAACCAATATTAAACACAGTAAAAAATATTACCGATTTTAGTTTACTGGGAACTAATTTAACAATTTTAATTCCTTTTGGAATAGGATTATTAGTAGGAATAGTAATTCTTGCTAGAATGTTAGAATGGTTATTTAAAAAATATGAAGTTAAAACATATTGTGCTGTAATTGGTTTTGTATTATCAAGTATGATAGCTATATTTGTTCCGTTGTGGGGAGTTAGTTATAGTATTTGGGAATTAGTTATTGGTTTAATATTAGCATTTATTGGATTTATTATTGCTTATAAGATTGGAGAAGAAAAATAATGGATTTAGGGGTAATTATTTTAGCTATTATTCAAGGTATTGCGGAATTTTTACCAATTAGTAGTTCAGCACATTTAATAATTTTTAGAGATTTATTTAGTGTTGGAGCATCTATAACACCAGAACTGGAAATGACATTTGATATTGCTCTTCACTTTGGGACATTACTTGCTATTGGTGTATTTTTCTTTAAAGATTTTATTAAAATGTTTCAAAAAGGGTTTACTAAAGGTGTTAAAGATAAAGATGGTAAAATATTATGGTATTTAGTTGGAGCAACAATACCTGCTGCAATTGCTGGAGTTTTATTAGAAGATTATATAGATGGATTTATTCGCAATAATTTAATAATAATTGGTAGTGCTTTAATTATAATGGGAATAATAATTTATTTAGTAGATAAAAAGAGTTCGCAAAAAAAAGATATTGATGATTTAAGTTTTAAAGATGCAATTATTATTGGATGTGCACAAGTTTTTGCACTAATTCCTGGATTTTCAAGAAGTGGAACAACTATTGCAGCCGGAAGAGCATTAAAACTTGATCGAGAATCTAGTGCTAAATTTTCTTTTTATTTATCAGCACCAGTAGTTTTAGGAGCAGTAGTGGTTCAATTATTAAAAGGTGATAGTATTGCTTTAATTAGTAATAATTATATGATATTTTTTATCGGAATCATTGTTTCTTTCTTAATTGGTTTACTTTGTATTAAGTTTTTACTTAAATATTTACGTAAAAATGATTTCAAGATATTTATGTGGTATCGTGTAGCATTAGGTTTGCTCGTTATCATTATGACTTTAATAAAATAGTTGTTTAAGACAACTTTTTTTGGTTCAAAAAAAATTCTTGCAAAATAAAGGGATTTGTGGTAGATTATAAATGAACACGAAAGAGTGTTTTTTTAATGGAGGTAAAATTAATGAAAAAAGATGTAAAATCTGAAAAAGAGAAAATTGTAATGCCAAAAAAGGAAAACAAAAAAAATAAAGTTAAAAAAGTTAAAAAAGAAAATTACTTTGGAGGAGTAAAAAAAGAATTAAAACAAGTTAAATGGCCAGAAATGAAAGATGTATGGAAATATACGTTAGCAACTGTAATATTTATTTTAATATTTGTTGGATTCTTTGTATTACTTAATTTATTAATGTCAGTAATAAAAGGGATGTTCTAAAAATGGATAAAGAATGGTACGTTGTAAATACTTATAGTGGACATGAGAGTAAAGTAAAAGAAAAGTTAGAAATGCGTACAGAATCAATGGGTATGCAAGACTATATTTATCGTATTATTATTCCCGAAACTACTGAAGTAGAAATAAAAGATGGACAAAAAAAAGAAAAAGTAAAAAAAATGTTTCCTGGATACATATTAGTAGAAATGGTTATGAGTGATGAAGCATGGTATATTGTTAGAAATACACCAGGAGTAACTGGATTTATCGGTTCAAGTGGTAAAGGTGCTAAACCAACACCATTACTTCCACAAGAAATCGATAGAATACTTGCTAATATGGGTATGAGTAGAGTAAATATTGAAGAAGAATTAGCAATTAAAGATCGTGTAAATATCGTTGATGGTCCATTTAAAGGTATGGTTGGTGTCGTAGATTCAATTGATTTAGAAAACAATCGTTTAAATGTTTTAATTGATTTATTTGGACAAGAAACACCAGTTGAAGTTGAACCTTATCAAGTTAGTAAAATATAAATTAAAAATGAGAAATTGAACTTCTCATTTTTAATTTATAATTAATTTTTGTAAAAAAAATAGATGCTGCCCCCTGAGACAGCATCAAAGAATAAAAAGGGGTTGACTAGTGTGATACTAGTACCAATTCGCCTAAAAAGTGAACTGGTAGTTAATATACTAAACGATAAAGTGTTTTTTGTCAATTAAATATTAAAAAAAGTGTCTAAAAGTGTAAATATATGTTATACTATCAAAGGAAGTGAAAAAAATGGAAAGATTACAAAAAGTTATCGCAAATAGTGGATATTGTTCAAGAAGAAAAGCAGAAGACATATTAAAGAACAAAGTTAAAGTTGATGGAGTAATTGTCAATACTTTAGGAACTAAAGTAGATGGAAATAGCAATATTGAAATTAATGGTAAAACAATTAAATATAATGAAAATAAAGTGTATTATCTTTTAAATAAACCAAGAAGTGTTATAAGTAGTAGTCATGATGATAAAAATCGTACTACAGTAATAGATTTAATCAAAACAAAAGAAAGAATATATCCAATCGGCCGACTTGATTATGATACAACAGGACTTATTATTTTAACAAATGATGGAGAACTTACTAATTATTTAATGCATCCAAGTAATGAAATTGAAAAAACTTATTTAGCTAAAGTTGAAGGATTAATTAGCAAAGAAGCAGTTAATGCATTAAAACATAGTGTAAATGTTGAAGATAAACCTGTTTTAATTAAACATTTTAAAGTTCATAAAGTTGATAAAAATAAAAATACAACTATGATTGAAGTAACAATTGTGGAAGGAAGAAATCATATTGTTAAAAAAATATTTAGTACTTTAGGATATCCAGTTATTAAATTAACAAGAATAAAATATGCTTTTTTAGATATTGAAGATTTGAAATCCGGCGAATATCGTGAATTAACAATTAAAGAAGTTAAAAAATTATATGCATTAAAATAAAAAATACTTTTTAAAAGTACTTTTTTTATTCTTCATGACATTGACAATTTTCACAACAAGAGCAATCTTCATCTCCAGTGCAATCTTCACAATCACAATCGCAATCTTCACCATCTTCAATGCTTATAGCATTAACAGGACAAGAATCAATTGCATTTCTTAAATTATTACTTTCTAAATTTTCATTACTAATAACCTTAGAAAGACTTGTGTCATTATCGAAATCAAAATGTTCATCATCAATACCAATACAAGCACCACATCCGATACATAAACTTTGATTTACTACTAATTTTTTCATCTTTTAATCTCCTTCTAAAAAGAATTATAACAAAAAACAACTTTCAAAAGCAAGGTATTTATGATATATTTAAACTAGGTGAATATTTTATGGAAACAAGAACAGAAAAATATAATACGACTGCTATTAAATTACCATCAAGAACAGACAAAAATAAACAGTTATATGATGAAATTAGTAAATACGAAATTGATAAATTTGATTTAGAAAGTAATGCTAAGGTTCTTGGTAATAATAATAAAACAATTGATGTCGAAAAAATAAAAAAAATTATTGATACAAGATACAATGATGCTCCGAAGAGAAGATCGATAAGAATTGAAGAAGAAGAAATTGTTGAAAACACTAAGTTAGATGAAACTACCGAATATGATATTAATGCTATATTAGAAAAAGCTAAAAGTGAAAAAGTTGTCGATTATGAAAAAGAACGTTTAAAAAAATTACGCGATACACAATTTGATATTTTAAAAAGTTTAGAATTAAATACGGAAATGAAAAAAGAAACTAATAAAGAAGAAGAATTAATTAATCTAATAAATACAATTACTGCTAAAGAATTTGTAAAACAAGAAGCAACAGATCCACTAGATATTTTATCAGATTTAAAAGGTAGTGATAAAACAGAAGTAGTAAATGGCATAATTGATAGTGTTACAAAAGAGTTAGAAAAAAATGAAAAAACAACTAAAGAAATAAAAATACCAGAAAAAGAAGAAAAAATTAAAAATCCAGAAGAAAAATTTTACACAACATCTAATTCGTTTACGCAAAGTGATTTTGACGATTTTATTGATTTAAAAAAAGAAGTAAAGTCAAATAAAATCGGTTTAAAAATAGTTATTGGAGTAATTATAGTTGCAGTTTTAATCGCATTTGCAATATTTTTAAACAATTTTTTAGATTTAGGTTTATTTTAATTCATATTATTTAATATGAATAAATTTAAAAGTAGTAAGAAAAAAAATAATAAAGTAATAAATTTAATAGTAATTATTTTCCTTATAATTACTTTTTTTGCATCTATAATATTTGCTAAAATAAATAATATGATAACAAATAATATGTCACGAGTTGCAGATAAAAGAATTGAAAAATTTTTATATAGTTATGTTACTAATTATATATATGATACTTGTTTAAAAGAGAATAATTATGATAATTTAATTAAAATTAATTATAAAAATAATGAAATAACTAGTGTTGATTATGATTTAAAGAAAACATATGTAATACTAAATAATATAAGTAATGCCTTAAATGATGCTATTAAAAAGTTAGAAAAGGGAACAAATGTTACTGATACAAATGATTTGTACTTAAAAAGCAGTGATAAAGGATTAATATTATTTTTACCTTTAGGTATTATGTCAAATAAAATATATTTAACTAATTTAGGACCTAAAATACCAGTTAAGATAATTTTTATTGGTAAATATTTAAGCAATATTAAAACAAAAGTAACAAGTTATGGCATAAATAATGGTTTATTAGAAATATATGTAACTCTTACATTATCAGGAGAAACAATAAGTCCTGTTAATAAAAATGAAATAAAATTAGATTATGATATTTTAATTGCAGCAAAAGTAGTAGAAGGTAAAGTACCAAATTTGTATGGATATGAAAATATTTTAAACAATTTATAATATATTTGTTATAATATAATAAAGGAGAACAAGATTATGGAAAAAGTGAAAAAAAATAAATGGATTATTATTAGTATTATAGGAGTTTTAGTTATCGGAATTATAGGATTTATTTTAATAAATAACTTAACTAAAAAGATAAAGTTTAAAGAACAAAATATTACTTTAAATATTAATGAAAAAATAGATTTATTTGATTATTTAAAATATGTACCTTCTATTAAAGAAAAAATTAATTTTACCCTAAGCGATAATACAATCGGTGAAATAAAAGATTTTGAATTGTATTTTAAAAAAACAGGAAATCTAATTATTACTGCCAAATATGAAAATATTGAATCTAAGATGAATATTATTATAAAAAATGATTTAGCAAAGAAGTGTGAATATGAATTTAATGAAATGCCAAAAAGTTTAATAGATGGTAAGATGGATTTAAATTGCGAAAATATAACTTTTAAAATTGGTAATAATATTACTGGTAAATTAATAGGTACAAAAACAAATGATATAGAAAATGAAGAAACATATAAGTATAAATTAGAATTAAATATAAATGATAGAAAAATGGGAACAAGTTTATTTGAAACAAATGGTTTTATTTGGTCATATAATTATGCTGCAACATTTAACGTATTTAAGTTTAATGAATTGTATGTTTTTAAATCAAATATAGCAAATGTTTGTGGTGAAGACTATGCTGTTATATATGACAAAAATGGTAACTTTATAAAACAGTTTAATAATGCTGAATTAAGTTTTAATAGTAATAATATTTATGAATTTAAATGTGAAGATATTGAAAAAGAAACAATTCGCAAAATAAAATATCAAGTAGAATCAGGAACTTTAAAAGAAATAGAAACTACAAATGAAAAGTGGTATGAGTAAATTAATACACAATTCGTGTATTTTTTTCTTTATTTAATATTTAAAACAGATTAAATTTGTGCTATACTCTAAATAATAGAAGGATTGTGAAACATTATGTTTGGAAATGAATCTATCGATGTAGCAATTAAAAGTTATTTAAATAGTCAAAATGAACCTAATAAACTTGAATATAATTCATTCTTAGTAACTATCATAAGAATTCTTTTTGTGATTTATGGAAAATTAGATATAATAAATCCTTATAAAAATAATAATATAAGTATATTTGATAATAATTTAAAAAAATATGGTTTAAGCGATGAAGCATTAAATGAATTTAAAGATAATATGCTTAAATACTATCAAATAGAAAAAATAAATGAAACAAGTGAAATAAAACAAGTAAATGAATATTATTTAAAAATTCAAAAAAATTTAATCGATATGTTAGTTTTAAAGAAAGATAAAGCACTTTTAACTAATGAAGAACAAAAAGATTTTGAAGATTTATTGTTTTCAAGCAATGCTGATGATCCTTATAAAATAGCATATAATTTCTTACATAGTAGTGATCATAATTATGTAGATGAATATTATAAATATAAAATGTTTGAAGAAGATAGAACAGTTATAGAAGAAGAAAGATTATATTTAGATCCAACAAGTTATTATATATTAAAATATAATATAGAAAGTGTTAAAAATTCACCAACTGCAGAATTAAATAGAATAAATGATGAAGTATTTAATTATTTCAAAGTTGATAAAAATGATTCAGATAAAATAAATAAATTAGATATAGCAATTCGAAATTATTTAAAGTATAATAATAGAATAACAAGTGGTAATGGATTTGTTGATGGATTACTGTTGCTTGCAATCATTAGTACTTGTGTTATGGTTTATTTTGTAGTTAAAATATTTATTTAAGGTGGGGAAGTTATGGAAAATATCGAAATTAATAATGTAAAATATAAAGTTATAGAGAATTATAAAGATACTCTTGATGTTGATGATTTAAAAGAAAAGATTACTGATTATTA
Source organism: uncultured Muribaculaceae bacterium (assembly GCA_964651315.1). Classification (GTDB taxonomy): domain Bacteria; phylum Bacillota_I; class Bacilli_A; order RF39; family UBA660; genus CAZYXO01. The sequence goes on along the minus strand of CAZYXO010000019.1, from coordinate 1,461 downwards.
TGATTTATTTGATTATATTGTAGGAGATGTTGCTTATGGTAAAGTTAGATTAAAAGGCTTTAATAATAAAAGTAATAAGAATTATAAACCTATCAATGATTATGCAAAAGTTCAGGATTATTTAAAGAATTATTGTGCGACAAATTGTGGATATTTTATAATTATGAAAATTAATGATTGAAAACAATATTTAAGTTTGCTATAATTAAGTATAGAATAGAGGGATAAAAGTGAAAGTTATTGTAAATTTAACGTCTGGTCAAAAAATAGAAAGAGAAGTTGTTACTGCATTTAGTGCTGGAACTCTTACTTATGTTGTATTAGATGCAGCAGCAGTAGGAAATGGTGGAATGCCAATTGTTTTGGTTTCTAAATTAGTTGATGGTGCTCTTGCTAAAATGACTGATGCAAGTGAATGGCAAAGTGCTAAAGAAAATTTAAAAGCAATTATTGCAGGAAATGTGATGAATTATATAAATATTCCAGGTGAACTTAAGGGAGAAGATGTGTATTATACACAACTTACAATACCAGTTCCATCATTTGATTTAATTAAAGGCGCATATAAACCTCAAGTTATTGAAGAACCTACTCCAGTTGCAGAACCAATTGCTGTTAATATGGAAGCACCAGTTGTAGAAACTCCAGTGGTTGAACCGACACCTATTGCAGTTGAACCAGTTGTTCTTAATCAAGAACCAGTTGTGGAAACACCAACTGTAATTGAACCAGTAGTTAATATGGAAACACCAGTTGTTGAAGAACCAGCAGTTATTAATCCGATACCAAGTGCTACAGAAGTAGCATCTATATCACTTAATAATGTTGAACCACAAGTTACACCAATAAGTGATATAATGCCTCCTGTTGAATCAACTCCTGTAGTTGCTGAAAATCCAGTAGATGAACCAGCACCAATAGTAGAAACACCAGTTGTGGATAACGTTCCGGCAGAAACTATTTCAGCAGTAGATTTCAATGAAACTAAAGAAATGTTTATGAAAGCTTGTGAAACTATGTTTGATGCATTAGTAACAAAATTTCAAGCAGAATTAGATAAAAAATAATAAAAAATTAAATAGAATTATCGACATAATATGTTGATAATTTTTTTAAACGATAACATCCAAACATTTGTTCTCTTGTAGGGGGGGGTAATTTTTATATAATACTCTTAAGATTGAGAAGATATCAACAATCAAAGGAGAGTATTTTTATGAAGAAGAAATATATTTTAGTAACGTTAGTGAGTTTAATAGTAGTGTTATCAATTGGTTTAACTTATGCTTTATTTTATACAAGTGTAACACAAAGTGATTTAAATGCACTTAATACTACTTGTTTTGATGTAACATATACAGAAAATAGTAATTCAATAAACTTAGTAAATAGTTATCCAATGAAGAATAGTAAAGGATTAAAACTAAAACCATATACATTTACAATAACAAATACTTGTAA
>CAZYXO010000018.1:0-16409 GCA_964651315.1 uncultured Muribaculaceae bacterium | reverse complement strand
AATGTAAATACAAGTAATAAACATGCAAGTAATCCAAGTAAGAATTTCCAAATATATTTTAGATAATTTTTATAACTTATATTTAAATAACTTAATCCAATTACAAGCACTAAACTTGTAGGAGCAGCAAATTGTACAAAACCATACATAGTTGAGTAAATAATAAAGATTATATTTGTAGAATCTGCATACATTCCTGTCATAAATGGTGCTATTAAATAAGAAGTATAACCAAAATCAACATTAAAGATATTAGTTACAAATGCACTTAAAGCAGTTGTAAATGGATTGAAACTATTTGTTAAACTCATAATTGTTTTTGTAAATGCTGGGATAAATGATGACCAATAGCAAATTACAAATACAAAGAATACAAGGATAAATATGCTAATTGGTTTAAGCATTTTCTTAACACCTTTTGCAATACCATCTAAGTATGCACTGAAATTAATCTTGTTAACAATTGCAATTAATATTGATGATACAAATAAAAGTACATTTAAAATAAATAAATCAAACCCTATTTGTAATCCACCCGCACCTGCTACATCTCCAAATGCTGCTGCTTTACTACCTAATAAGTAACTAAATATTGTATAATTCTTATCAGCACTTCCAATAGTCAATTCTTTTAACCAATTAAATGCATTACTAAATATTGTAATACCTTCTCCATTATTTAAACCTTCAATACCACTGAAATTATTAACCCAACTAAAATATCCTAGTAAGATTGTAATTCCAAGAAGTACTAAAACTATAACAGTTGGATAAACTTTAGTTTTTTTATCAACTTCTAGTTTTTCATCTAATGCAAATAATTCTTCTTCCTTATCATCAGTATTTTTTTCTTTTAGAACTTTTTTTACATGTAATACTGTAAAGAAACTAAACAAAACAAATACAAGGGCTAAAATTCCAAAACGTAAACCTAAGTTTTGCGTTAATAAATCATATGCACCAGCACCTGAACCAAAATAGTAACCAAAGAAGTATATTCCTTCTCCACCAAATGTAGCACCAACTATTCCAATTAACATTGAACCGAATGTTGCAGCAAAAGCAGTCATTTTATCCAATTTCATATTTAACATTACGTTAATAAAGAATGGAACAAAAACTAAAACTGCAAATGTTTGTGTTAAAACTGATGTAATTAGAGCAATAAATAGCGATACCCCTAAAACAAAGTAAATTTCCTTTCCTTTTAAACTTTTAGCAATATTGTTTACTAATTTTTTATATGCACTAGTTCCATTTAAGATTCCATAAAATCCTCCTAATACAAGTAAAAATAGAATTTTATCCATACTAAAATTAAAACTATAATAGAATATTGTTCCTAAATCTGCAAAACCAATTCTATTAAATTCACTTGTTAATTCAGTTCCTGAAAATGTTCCATTTGGTACAATCCAAGTTAAGATAATTAATAGTAAAGCAATAATGCCTAAAATTTTAAATAATTCATATTTTTCAAACTTTTTTAAAAAATTTTTCATAAATCCTCCTTCTAAAAAAATTATAGCACAAACAATAAATAAATAAAGAGTTTAATGTAAAGTAAATGTGAAATTTTAATAAAAATTTAAAAAAAACTACTATTTTGTAGTAGTAGTTTCATCTATTGGACGCATAAGTGGAAATAATATAACATCTTTAACATTCGGTTGATTTGTTAAAACTTGAACTATACGGTCAATTCCCATTCCCCAACCACTTGTTGGAGGTAGTCCCATTTCCATAGCACTAATATAATCATAGTCCATAGGCATTGCTTCTTCATCGCCAGATTCTTTACTTTTTGCTTGTTCAATTAATCTTTTTTCTTGTTCAATTGGATCTACAAGTTCGGAATACCCATTAATCATTTCACTTCCATTAATTATTAATTGGAAACGATCAGTAATATTTTTATTATCATCATTTGCTCTTGCCAAAGGTGATAAACTAATTGGATGATTAACTAAATAAATTGGTCCCATAACAAATGGTCTTGCAACTTTTTTATATAGTTGGTCAACTAAATTTCCATATCCTAAATTTTCTAATGGAACAGATGAATCAATATCAATTTTTTCTAATTTAATTTTTTCTAATAATGTTTCTTTCGTATTATAAATATCTATATCAATATTACTATATTTTAATACTAAATCACGAAAACTAACACTTGGCCAATCTCCACTAAAATCAATTACATTACCATTAATTTCCATTTCTAATGTTCCAAAAACATTTTTTATTATTGTTTGTAACATTCTTTGTAAGAAAATCATATTATCTTGATAATTTAAATATGCTCCATATCCTTCTATCATTGTAAAATCTTGTAAATGTGTAGCATCCATTCCTTCATTACGAAAACATCTTGCTATTTCAAACACTTTATTAAATCCACCAACAACTGCTCTTTTTAAATATGTTTCAGGAGCAATTCTTAAATATAAATCAATATCAAGAGCATTATGATGAGTAATAAATGGTTTTGCTACTGCTCCACTTGCTTTATTATTTAATATTGGCGTTTCAATTTCAATATATCCTTCATTATCTAAAAAACTTCTTAATTCTTTAATGAACTTACTTCTAATTAAAAACACTTTTTTTGCTTCATCATTTGTTATTAAATCGATATAACGATTACGATATATTGTTTCAATATCTTCTAAACCGTGATATTTCTCTGGTAGTGGTTTTAATGCTTTTCCTAAAAAAGTAAATACATTTGCTCTAATTGTTTTTTCGCCTGTATGAGTTGTAAATATTTCACCTGTTACACCAATAAAGTCTCCTAAATCAAATGTTTTCTTGAAATATTCATAATTTTCTTCACCAACACAATCAACTTTAATTGATATTTGTATTTTTCCTTCAATATCTCCTATTGTTAAAAATGATAATTTACCCATTTTACGCATTAATATTATTCTTCCAGCAACTGTTACATCAGTTGTTCCATCTTCTAAAGTACAAGCATCTTTTAATTCATAATTTGTTACAAATCTCTCTGGATAAGGATTTTTAATCTCTCCTAATTTATCTCTTCTTATTATTTCTTGTTCACTAAATGTTCTTTCCATTTCTTTCACTTCCTAACGTGTATTTTACCATACATTTACACTTTTTTCATTAAAAATAGTACTTTGCAAATAAAAATTCTCTAACTTTTTATTAGAGAACTTATTACTTACATAAAATTTTTAAATATTATTATATTTTAAATAATTTTGTGTTTTTTCTTGTTGTAACATAAACAGCACCTGCTAGTATTGCTAATGAACCAATTACGATATAAGGTACAGCACTACCAGTTTTAGGATTATCATCTTCATATGTACAATCTGTACAAGTTGTTCCTGCTGTTGGTGTAAATACTACTTTGCAATTACTTTTTGAAGTATCAACTGTAACAGTAAATGAAGCAATTTTAGCATTAGTATAACTTGTTGCTGTTCCAGTAGCAATTAACGAAATTGTAGTTCCACTTCCAGTTGAACTCCAACCTTCTTCAGCACTCACTCCAGCACTTGTAAGTGCTACATTTGTTAAAGTTAAACTACCTTCCAAAGAAGTTACTGCCGCATCACTAGTTAATTCGATATGACAATCCATTGTAGTTACATCTCCCGAAGTTTCTTTTGCTCCACATACTAATTTTGTTGATTGTGCTGCTTTAACTGTCATTGGTATAACACAAACTACTAATAAAGCAATCATTCCTAATATTTTTTTCATATTCTCTTCCTTCCTATTTTCCCTTCTATTATATTTTTATTATAGCATATTTTTTTCAAAATTAAACATATTTTTCAAAAATTCACTAAAAGATATGTTATTATTATATAGTAGGAGAATAAAAATGAAGCGAATTATTATAGATATATCAAATAACACATTACATATTCAATATAAAAGTAAAGATAATAAAATAAAAAACAACCTTATAAATACGAATGTCATTAGTAATAATGAACTTATTTTTAGTGAAGAATATATTAAAGATAATAGCAAAATTATCTCTGCTTTTATTAAAGAATTATGTACAGAATATAATATATGTAAACTAATTGTCAAAGAGCAATGTTTAGTTCTAACTATTCTTGATTTAATAACTAAATTTGATAATATAACGTATTTATGTATCGAAGAAGATAAAACTCTTACTTATCAAATATGTAATAAATTATGTGATATGGAAACCATAAAATATATTAGTTGTTTTAATCTACCATTTTTTATGATTGAAATATTTGATCAAAATAATATTGCTGTTGAATCTCGTACAGAAATATTATTTACAAGTAATTTTATGGAACTAAATAATTTATCCAAATATAGTTTAATATTTTACAAAATGACTTTAAAAATAAATGTTCCAATGAATAATGATGATTTAGAAGATTTTAATACTTTTTGTCAAATTAATAAGTATTTAAAAAGTATTCACATAAATAAATTTAATAAAAATACTTTAGAAAATATAGTGGAAATTTTGCATAATAACAGAATTAAACATATTAAAATATATATTCATGATAATATTAATAATTTAGATAATGCTATTTATTTAAAAGAACAAAATAAAATTATTAAAAAGAAATATAAAATTACTTATAAAATAGTTTATAGTGATGAATATTTAAGTGATAACTTATTTAAACAAACTATTCTTAATGTATTAAAAATATCAGGATTGTTAATGACCTTTTTAATCATTATTACTATTTCATTTATTTTAATTAGTAATATTAATGCTAATAAAAAGACAACATTAATTAAAAATGAAGTACAAAATACAATAGAAAATACTGATATTAATGAAGTTATTGAAGACTTGAATATTTCAGAAGAAGAAGAAGAAAAGATAATTAATGAATCTATTTTAGCTCTTAAGAATATGAATGAAGATACTGTTGGTTGGTTAAAGTTAAATAATACTAATATTGATTATCCTGTTGTTCAAAGTAATGATAATAATTATTATTTAAAACATAATTATAATAAAGAAAAAGATAATTCTGGTTGGGTATTTATGGATTTTAAAAATGATGATGAATTTTTAGATAAAAATACTATTTTCTATGCTCATAATAGATATTATAGTGGTACTATGTTTGGAACTTTATATAAAACTATGTATAAGAGTTGGTATACAAATAAAGATAATCAAATTATTAGTTTTGATACAATGTATGAATCTAATAAATATCAAATATTTAGTATTTATAAAATTAAAGTTACAAATGATTATTTAATTACAAAGTTTGGAACCAATGTTGATTTTTTAAATTTTACTGATATGTTAAAGAAAAGAAGTATATATGACTTTAATGTTACAATAAATTCTGATGATGAAATTATAACTTTATCTACTTGTGGTAATGGTAACAAAAGAATTGTTATGCATGCTGTTAAAATTAAAGATTAAAAAAAGTACTATAACATAATTAGTACTTTTCCTATGCCTTCTTTTATTTCATATAAGGCTTTTTCTTCATTATTATATGTAAATAATACATATTGTTTTAATGAATCATAATTTATAATATTACCATTATTTATTTTATTTAATAATGTTTCATTATCTTTTATTTCTATAATATCTACATCAAATAAATCTTTAATTGTTAATACTTGATAATTATTATTTTTAATATCATCAAGAGTATAAGATTTATCAATTGTAAATTTGCCTTGACTTATTCTTTGTAAATCAGTCATTGTTCCATAAGTATTTAAAGACTCTGCTATATCGTTTATTAAACTTCTAATATATGTTCCTTTACTTACTTTAGTTTTAAATGTAATAAAAGTATTATCATAACTTATTAACTGAATATTATATATTGTCACAAGTCTTTTTGGTAACTTAACTGTTTCATTATTTCTTGCATATTCATATAATCTTTTACCATTTATACTAACTGCACTATATATTGGAACTGTTTGTTCATAAGTTTTTATAAAACTTTTTAATACTTCTTCTACTTCTTTTTGACTAATATTTATTTCTTTTTGTTCAAGTATATTACCAGTAGAATCTCCAGTATCGGTTTTTACACCTAAACGCATTGTTGCAATATATTCTTTATCTAAACAAGTTAAATAATTACCAAGTTTAGTATATTTACCAACACATACAACAAGTACTCCTGTTGCAATGGGATCAAGTGTTCCTGTATGGCCTATTTTTTTAGTTTGCAATTCTTTATTTAAAACATTTACAACATCTCTACTTGTATAGTTTTTTTCTTTATTAATTACAATTACACAATTATTCTTCATGAATTTTCTCAATTAAATGTTCAATTTTATTAGATATTTCAATACTTTCATCATATTTGAACTCAAGTTGTGGTGTATGACGTAAATCTACTTTTTCGGCTAAAAATTTACGAATAAATGGTACTGCTTCTTTCATTTCTTTTTCTAACGCTTTATGGTCAATATCACTTATACTAGTAAAATATACTTTAGCATATCCTAAATCTTTAGCAACATTACAACCAGTTATAGTAATTGTTTTCATTAAAGCATCATCTGTTTCGTTAGCAAGTATTTCACTTATTGCACGAGACACTTCACTACTAATACGCATTATTTTATAATTAGGCATTTTTTACCTCAACATTTTCATATGTTTCAAATGAATCATTTTCGCGAATATCACTGAAATTCTCAAATGTTAAACCACATTCAAAGCCTTTCTTTACTTCTTTTACTGTATCTTTTTCTCTTTGAACTGAGGCAATTTTACCATCATAAATTATATTGCCATCACGAACTACACGAACACCTGAATTCGATTTTATAACACCATCTGTTACATAACAACCAGCGATATTGCCAATTTTCGAAAACTTAAATATTTTCCTAACTACCCCATGACCCATTATTTTTTCTTCATAAGTTGGTTCAAGAAGTCCTTGCATTGCAAGTTCAATATCTTCAATTAATTTATAAATTATCGTATAAAGTTTAATTTCAACATTATATTCTTTTGCAACTTCTTTTGTGATACTTGATGGCATTACATTAAATCCAATTAAAATAGCATTAGAAGCACTAGCAAGTACAACATCACTTTCTGTTATTGTCCCAATTCCACTACGAATTACTTTTACTCTAGCCTCTGCTACATTTATTTTTTCTAAAGCACTTTTAACTGCTTCTTCACTACCACGAACATCACATTTTAACACAACATTTATTTCTTTATCTCCACTATTAATTTTAGCAAATAAATCATCAAGTGATAATGTTTTCTTCGTATTTTCTAAACTTTTTAAGTGATTTTTTCTTTTTTCACAAACTATTTTTGCTTCACTTTCTTTTTCAAAAGCCATGAATTTATCACCCGCACGTGGATTATCATTTAAACCAGTTATTTCAATTGGTGTTGATGGTCCAGCCGAAGTTATCGATTCCCCTAAATCACTTTTCATTGTTCTAACTTTTCCAAATGTTGTTCCTACAACGATTGGATCACCTAATCTTAAAGTTCCATTTTGGATTAAGATAGTAGCAATTCCCCCAATATTTTTATCTAATTTAGATTCTATTACAGTACCAACTGCATATCTATTTGGATTTGCTTTATAGCCATTTACTTCACTTATTGCTAAAATTGTTTCTAAAAGTAAATCTACTCCAACTCCAGTTTTAGCTGAAATGTTAATAAATGGTACATTTCCACCCCAAGATTCTGCAATAATTCCATTTTCGCTCATTTCGCGATAAATTTTATCTGCATCACTATTTGGTTTATCAATTTTATTTACTGCTACAATTATTGGTACATTAGCAGATAATGCATGATCAATTGCTTCTTTAGTTTGAGGCATTACACCATCATCTGCAGCAACAATTATAATTACGATATCTGTAACAGATGCCCCACGAGCACGCATTTCTGTAAATGCAGCATGTCCTGGTGTATCAATAAATGTTAATTTATTATTATTGTATTCTATTTGATAAGCACCAATATGTTGAGTTATTCCCCCAAATTCACTATCTACTACGTGACTTGTTCTAATATAATCAAGTAATGTTGTTTTACCATGATCAACATGTCCCATAATAGTTATTATTGGTGGACGATTTATTAAATCACTTTCATTATCAATAATTTCATATTCTTCAAAATTTGCTACATTTTGTGTTTCAGCTTTTTTCAAAGTTTTACCATAATCTAAAACTAATATTTCGGCTGTTTCAAAATCAATTGCTTGATTAAGATTAATCATCAAACCCATATTCATTAATTTTTTGATTATATCAGTTCCACTTATATTTAATTCTGTTGCTAAATCACTAACACTCATACCAGCATTATAAATTATAATACTTGTATCTTTTTCATTAGTTTTTAACTTATCTTTATGTTTATACATTTCTTTTTTTAAATCTTTATAGTTATTTTCATTAACAACTTTCGGTTTAATCTTTTCTTTTTTGGTAATGTCTGAAATAGTTTTCCCAATATTACTTCCTTCAATAATATTTTCAACTTCTTCGTCAATAATATCTTCTTCTTCATAAGAGGAATCTTCTACACCAATTAAATTAATAATATTATCTAACATTATAATATCGTCTTCTGTTAATTCATCATTGGCATTATTTACATTTATTCCTAACTCTTTACATTTTTTTAACACTTCGGCTACAGTTAAGTTTACATCATTAGCATATTCTAAAACAGTACTAATCATTTGGCTTCACCTATCTTTCTTAATTTATTTTTTAATTCTTTCTAAAACAATATTTGTTTCACCAATTAACTCTTTGGTTAAATCATCTTCATAATCACTATCATACACAATTCTTATAATTTCGGCATTAATAATCATTCTTGCACAAATACTACAAGGATATGTATTAGTATAAAGAGTACCACCTTTAATTGCTTTACCATGAACAGCCGCTTCAATTATAGCGTTTTGCTCTGCGTGTACTGCTCGACAAAACTCTTGCATAGTTCCTGATTTAACATTATTAAGTAATCGCATACAGCCACCACGATCACTGCAATGAAGAACTCCTTTTGGTGCTCCATTATAACCAGTTGAAATAATTGAATTATCAACAGTAATTACTGCTCCTACTTGTCTTCTACAAGTACTTCTTGTACTAACATCGTGGGCTATTTTCATGAAATATTCATCCCATGTAGGGCGTTTTTTTTCTAAATCACTCATAATTTTCCTCCATTATTTGATTTTTTCGATTAATTCATCATAAATTACTTCATCCAATTCTGTTTCAAACACTCTATTTAAAACTTTATTATTTTTTGCTTTTTTTATGACTTCAATATCTCTTTTTAAATATGCCCCTTTACCATTCATTTTACCTGTTATATCAACTACAAATGTTCCTTCTGGTGTTCTTACAACTCTGATTAACTCTTTTTTCTCTAATCTTTCATTTGTTACAACACATTTTCTTAAAGGAATTTTTTTAGTTTTCATTACTATTTCCTTCTTCATTAATTTCTTTAACAGTTTTAATAGTAATTTTATATTTCGTTAAACGACTTGCCAATTTAATATTCGAACCTTTTTTACCAATTGCTAAACTTAAATTATCATCATCAACTATTGCAAGTGCTTCTCTCTTTTCTGAATTTGTAATACTAATAATAATATTCTTTGCTGGGCTTAATGCATTTTTAATAAATTCTTCATCATTATCCGAATATAAAATTAAATCTATTTTTTCGCCATTCATTTCTTTTAATATACCAGCAATTCTTGAACCTTTTTCACCAATACAAGTTCCAATTGGATCAACTTTTTCATTGTTAGAATATACTGCTACTTTAGAACGAATTCCTGGCTCTCTTATTACAGAATATATTTCTACTGTACCATCTTTAATTTCAGGAACAGCATTTTCAAATAATCTTTTAACAAAACCATAATGTTTTCTCGATAAAAGAATAACTGGTCCTTTTGGTCCTTCTTCAATTTTAGTTATGTAAACTCTAATATTTGTTCCCATAACAATTTTTTCATCAGGAATTATTTCAGTTTTCTTCAATATTCCTCTTGCTTTACCTAAATCAATATAATAATTATTTTGATCTTCAAGTGCTACAAGTCCAAGCATCATTTCGCCAGATTTATCAGCAAATTCTTTAATTGTATTTTCTTTTTCTGCTTCTCTTATCTTTTGCATTATTACTTGTTTTGCAGTACCAGCAGCAACTCTTCCAAAATCTTTTGGTGTTACTTCTTTTTCAATTGTTTCCCCAACGGTTATTCCAGGAACTAATTCTTCTGCCTGTTCTAAAATAATTTGAGCATCTATATTAATTTCTGGTGGAACTTTAACAATATTTCCTTCTTCATCTGTTTCTTCACTGCCAAAATCAACATCTTCTACTACAACTAAATATGATATAACTTTAAATTCACCTGTATTTTCATCATATTCTACTTTTACATTTGTTTGTGAATCATAATTTTTCTTATAAGCAGTCATCAGCGCTTGTTTCATTGCTTCAATTACTAAATCTTTTTCAATATTTTTTTCTTTAGTAATTGCATTTAATGCTCTTAAAAATTCTTCTCCATTCATTTTTATCCATTCTCCTTACTTACGACATCTAAGATAAAACTCTCATCAATAAAATCCATTTTATCTAACTCCTTATTTATTATTTTGGTAGCATCAACTATCGTATCTAAATCAATTCCCCCAAGACGATCTAATGTAATTGTTAAAAAACTATACTTTTTTTCTTTTGTATATAGTACACTATCAACTATAATGTTTTTATTTCCTAACAATTCACTAATATTCTCTTTAAATAAATTCAATTTACTTTCCATAACACTTACCTTTCATAAATAAAAGTGGGATTATTTGCCCACTTATGTCTGTTTCGTTAATTATTATAGCATAGAAAACCCAATATACCAAGTAAATTTTTATATTTTTTCAGGAAAATCATTCTATTTTTTTATCTTATAATTAAGTAAATTATTGGATCTAATTATTTTTTCCCCTAGTTTAATTTCTGATAATCCATAAGATTTATATTCTTTTTTATCTAATTTATTATTTAACTCTTTTAATTTTATCTTTATAATAATAAAACATAGGAGGTATTTATTTATGAATTTAAAAGAAAGAAAAAAATTAGAAAGTTTAAAAGAAGATTTAATTTTAAGTAAGATTGCTTAGGTTTAAGTTTAGGTGGTTTAATTTATTTTTTAATAAAAACTAACAATAATATTGAAATTATTCAAGCAAATGAAGAAAACATTAATGAAGAATATATCGATTTAGGAATTAATTCATTTTTATCTTTATTTAGTTTATTTGGAGTTAGTATTAATCAATATAATATAAATAATTTATATAAAGAAAAAAAAAGCCCTAGAAAGAGCTTTAATAAAATAATAAAACTTAGAATTTGCTTCTAAGTTTTATTATTCTAAAATTAATTTTGTTCCATTTGTAATATTTGCATCTTTTACATTTTGGTTTAAATCATAAGGTAAACCAGTTTCTTTATTATATAATAAATATTTATTACTAATTGGAAAATTTTCATCACTTAATTCATTAATTGCTTGCACTAATAAATATATAACATTACTAATTTTTTTATTAACTGGAATAAATAATTCATATTTACTTTCAATTATTGGAACATATAATTCAACTAATATCTTATACATTATTCTACCTCATCTAAATCTTTACTAGATAATAATTTAACTTTATATGGTACACCATTTTCAATTAAGTAACCATACGTATCATTAATTTCATCATTTAAGAATCTAGGATTACGACTTAATTTAATTGTATATTGATCACTTATATTATTTCCTATCCATAACGCATTATTATTACTTGTTATTTTATCAAACCAATCTTCAAAAAATAATTGTTTTAAGTTATCAATTGATTCAATAAAGAAATAATGAACTTTATTATTATTGGCATTAACAAATATTTCTGCAATTCTAGTCTTTAATTCCTCAGGTAATTTTTCAATAAAACTACTAATATTTATAAAGTATATTGTTAAAGAATTTAATTTACTTAAATCGCTATTATTTGCAATATAATTATTGGCTTTTGTAACATAATCTAATATAGAATTAAATAATTTAGCAAAATTTGTATTATAATAAGTATTCTTTTTAAACATTGTTTCATTAAATACTTCATCACTATCAATAACTAAATATTGGGATTCTTTTGTATTATATAATTTAAAATATTCGGGAATAAATGTTGTAAAATTTTGATAATCACTACCAACAATTAAATTACTTTTACGGTTATCTAAGTTTAATTTCATTACTTCTAATGTATCGACTTCTAGTCCAATAGGTATTTTATTATCAACATATTTATCTTTTACATATTCAGCAGTAACTCTTTTTGGTAATACTTGGATAGATTCTGCTTTATAAGAATATTTATTTTTTAATTCATCAATGGTATTTTTAACAGTTTCATTTATATTATCACGTAATGATATAAGTGCTGTTTGGAACTCATATACTTCATCAAACTGAGTAAGACCACGTCCAAAATATTTAGATGGTACTTTACGTTTAGCACTTGAGAATATATAACTATAATCATCAGGATCATTTAATTGCAATGCATATTCTAATCTAAAGTTTTGTCTTAATCGATATCTTAAACCATTAGCGGTATTTAAAGTTAAGATAAAGTAAATACCATATCGGGAAGAATCTCTTGTAAATTGATTGATATATTCATCAAATGCTTCATAACTTTCCATAAATGATTCATAATAATGAATGATAATAATTATAACTGGCAATTTGTCTTTTGTAGTTTTAACATAATCATAATAGTTACCATTATAATCCGCAAAAAGTTTTTTTCGTTTATCAATCATTTTTTTAATATTTTTAAATAACTTTAAGATTTTTTCACTTTCACTTATTAATATAACATCACCAACATGAGGAGATTCGTTAAACATTTTTAAAGTTTCTGCTCCACAATCGATGATATAATAATTTACTTCTTCTGGTGTATGAGTTGTAATTGTTGAATAAATAGTTGTAATAAGTAAATTTTCTTTCCCACTTCCAGCAGAACCATATATAACAGTATTCCCTTCACTGCTAATTGGCATTGTTAATAAATGTTGCTCTTGTTTACTTGGTACATCGAATTCTCCTATTATCGGATTTATTATATTTGGTTCAACTTGATAATTATATTTTTTTACTAAATCATTTATGTATAAAATACTTGGCATACTTTCTAACCATAAATATTCAGTTTTAATATCTTGAGTACGACTTAACTCATACAGATATTTAACAATATTTTGGAGTTCTTCCCCTTTACTACTTAAAAGCGATTTTCGATCTACATCAATACTTTTTTCGACATAACCTACATTATCGATAAAATTAATATTGGTATCGACTTTTTTAATTGGTTTATCACTTTCATAATATTGACAACCACTCCATGCCGATTGCCCCATTTTAAATAGTTCATTAAATCCAACTTGTAAGTAGAAACGACCAACATCTTTTAAAGCAGCAGCATCTTCTCTTTTTATCATATCCATTGAATCACTTCGTTCTTGAACTTTTAAACAAATTCGAAAACGAGAATTACTCCAAATTTGATCATTAACAATTCCAGCTGGTTTTTGTGTTGCTAAAATTAAATGAATACCAAGAGAACGTCCTATTCTTGCTGTTGTAATTAATTGATCCATAAAATCAGGTTGTTGCATTTTTAATTCGGCAAATTCATCACATATAATTAATAAATGAGGAATTGGTGTATCAACTTTTTTTTCACGATATAATTTTTGATATTTATATATATCAACTGTACTTTCATTTAAGGTTTCACGTACTTTTTTAAATATTTGTTGTCTTTTAGTCAATTCACTTTCAATAGATGCTAAACTACGTTTTAATTCAACAGTATCTAAGTTGGTTATAGTTCCAATTATGTGTGGTAATTTAACTCCTGTTTCTTTATTATATAAAGCTCCAGCAAGACCTCCACCTTTATAATCGATAATAACAATGCTAACTTCATCAGGATGATAATTAACTGCAAGTGATAATATGTAAGTAATAATTAATTCACTCTTACCACTTCCAGTCATACCAGCAATTAAACCATGTGGTCCATGAAATTTTTCATGAACATCTAAAGAAAATAATTCATGTGATTCATCAACACCAATTGGTACTTCCAGTGATGCAGTTGGATCATTTCTTTTCCATCTACTTAAAACATTTAACTGACTAACATTACCAACATTATACATTTCTAAAAACCCTAAAGTTTTTGGTAATGGTGCAATTTTATAAGCAAGATTAATCGGAATATTAGCAATTGTGTTTATACATAAATCATAATTAATGTTTTCTACTACATCTGGTACAAATAATTTTTGTTTATTAGCAACAAGTTCACTATCAATAATACCACAAGAATCTTTATCAATATTAATAAATGTAAAACATTCATTAGGTAAATTTGTTAAACGATTATTTTCTAGTAAAAAACTAAAACCTAAATTAACTTCACTTTCTAAAATACTTTTAATAGTATAATTATTTCTTGATACTTTTAAATCATCAATAATAATAAAATAATATGGTTCAAATTTTCTATAATCGATTTTTTTAGTTTCTGAATCATTTTTACTAGATAATTCTATTCTTTTACTATATTCGGTTTCTAAATATGCTAAAACTTGCTTGATTTCATTTTGATTAGAACCAAAAAAGCGAATTGTTTTATAATTATCCCACATATGTGGTAAAATCTTATATTTTTCCCATTTTTCTTCATTATCAGTTAAAATAACTATTTTCAATTCTTCATAACTATGAAATGTTATTAGTTGTAATAATAAAGTATCAATAAATGGTTTAGTTAAATTTTCTTTTCCTACTACTGCAGTAATATTTTTTTCAACAAAAGAAATATCTATAGGAACATTTTCAATTAAACGATTTTCTGTTTTAATTGAATTTAGTAAATCAATTAAATTGTCTTCTACCATAGAAAATCTTTCTTCGGGATAATCCATGTCTATTTGTGCTTCAACATTACCAAGTCCTAAACGAACCCTTAAAAAATCATTATCTTCAATTTTTCTTTCCCATAAATTTCTCTTTTTATTTAAAATTACATTTTGGCATTCGGATAAATCAAGAGAATTTTCTAACATAATATTTTTTTGTTCAACTAAAACTTTTTTTAATTCATCACGTTTCTTTTCAATATATTTTGCATATTTTTCTTGTCTTTTTTGTTCATTTTTCTTTCGGGTTTTTTCATCGAAATTATTAGTTAAAAGTGGCCAGAAAAGTGTACTTAAAAGCATTGCAACAGAGATTGATAAAGTTGTTGCAGATGAAAATGCACTTGCTGATTTATTACGAATGTTAATTATAGCAACACTAAGTGTGATAAGGCTCGTTAATCCCATTGTTATCATAGGTCCAAAAATTAATATTTTAGGTCTTTTTTGTGGTGGTTCGGGATTAGGTGGTTCATCAATTTTAATAACTTTTTCCGTAATAATAGTTCTAAATCTAGGTGAACGATAAAAATAATCATCATCGCTATAATTTATTAATACTTCTTCTTCATTATTTAAATATTCATTAGTTTTTACTTCTTTAAGCTTTATATTATTACTTTTAATTTTAACTAAATTATTCGGATTATTAACAATAAAGAAATCTTTCATTAAAATAATTTTTAAACCTAAAATAAATATTGAATCACCATAATTTAAATTTTGAATATTATCTTTATGTAAATTTATATATATATTATTATTTTCACTATATTGAATAGTCCATTTACCAGCATTATAAACTAATTTTGCTTCAACATCTAATATATTTTCATTATAAGAAATATTAGCATTTTCATTTTTACCAATAGTAAGTTCAACATTATTTAATATATCTATATAAGTAAATGATGAATCGATATTATCCGAAAAAAACAATTTAATTATTTCATTTTCAACTTCTAAATCCATTAAATTATTATTAGCAACTTCAATTTTTTCTAAATATTGATTTTCTTTTTTTATTTTTACTTCACTATTGCTTTTTAAATACCAAATTTTGTTTTCTTGATATATATTAATTAAACTACGTTCTTTATTTTCTTCATCATAATCGATTAACCAATAACTTCCACTGGTTTTAGTTGATAGATTATTTATTTCAATTTTATTCTTTTTTATAATATAAACAATCATCAATTCCACCAACCTTTTATTCTATCTAAAGTATAATATATTTAGAGAGTTTAAGCAATAAATTTTTTTTACTCGTTTTAGAAGTTTTAAGTAAATTTTGTGAAAATTCGTTTACAATTATTGTGTAAAATCT
>CAZYXO010000017.1:0-16798 GCA_964651315.1 uncultured Muribaculaceae bacterium | reverse complement strand
CACCATAATGAATTTTAACCCCTTATTTTAAGGGTTTTTATTTTATAATGTTATTTAGGTACTATTTAGGTACTATTTTTTATAGAATTATATATTTATGTCATAAAAAAAGAACTAGCCGTCGCTAGTTCAAAATTTTAACATTACCATAGAATTATAGGGTGTTGTAATCAACGAGAATAAATATTTAACGTCATTTTAAATAAATAATATCATAAAAATTTAAATAATAAACTAAAAAAAAGATAAAAGAAAATATTTAGGTATATATAATATTATTCTTATTATTTACATAAAGAAATAATAGATAATAATTAAATATATGTTATAATACTTACTAGGAAGTGATTTTAATGCGTTATGTAGAAGTAAAAGATGCAAAAAGAATAATTAGTAATTCAAAATATTTAGTGGAAAATCCATCAGAATATAAAAATAAATGGAAAGATGTTTTTGGTAATAATAATCCAATAAATCTTGAATTAGGAACAGGTCGTGGAGAATTTATAATTAATATGGCAAAGCAATATCCGAATATTAATTTTATTGGTTTAGAATTATCTGATTCACAATTAGTAACAGCAGTTAATCGATTAGAAACTCAATATTTGAAAAATTTAAAATTAATTAATGCTGATGCTAAAGAAATAGCCAATTATTTTGGAAAAGAAATAAATACGATATATTTAACATTTTCTGAACCATGGCCAAAAAAGAATGATTTAAAAAGAAGATTCACTCATGAAAGTTATTTAAGATTATATGATCGAATATTTAAAAAGAATAAACGTATTATTTTAAAAACTGATAATAAAGGTTTATTTGCTTATTCACTAGAAAGTTTATCTCAATATTGGTATTCTTTCGAAAGAGTTAGTTTAGATTTACATCATGATGAAAATCCTATTGATAATATTATGACAGATTTTGAAAAAAAATATTATGAAGAAGGAAGACCAATTTATTACATTGATGCAAGATTTAATGATTAATTTTAACTATTAGAAAACTCTAATAGTTTTTTTACTATTAGTATTGTATAATCATTATAAGGAGGAACTGATGCAAAAGAAAGATTATTATTATTTAAAAGACATTATTTTAGGTTTAAAAAGTGAATATTTAAAATGTTATCAAGAATTAGAAAAATTAAAGCAATTTGTAAGTATAACTAATGAAAAAATGGTAAAAGATTTTCATTTTATTCTATTTAAACTATATCCTACTGATGACGTAACTTTATTATGCAATATTGTAAAAAGAAAAAATATGTTAAAAAAATTACTTGAAAATATTCAATCCAAAATAGGTATGTATGCTTATGATATAATACATGAATGTAAATTTAATGATAATAATGAAATGGTTATTAGCAATGATAAAATTGGCATATTTGGTAATACTCCTGAATTTTGTTCACAAATTAAATTAATAAAAGATTTACCTTTTACAAATAATATTGCAGTAAAATTTTTACATCCTATTAAAAATAGTGAAAATGCATATACACGAATTACTCATAATAGAATATATTATATGAACACTATAGATTCAGAAAAACATATTATTTTAAATTATCATCCAGTTAATAATTTAATTTTATTAGATAAATATGATGAAAATTTTAATGAAGAATTACTTTATAGTATTTTATATTCTAAATATTCGAGAAATGAATTATCAAAATATCATCAAAATATAATTGATTCTAGCGATGTTGCTTCTAAAGTAGTTAAAGTGATGGATATACCAGAGAAAAAAGAAAATAATTGTTTTGAAGATATGGAACTGGAAGAACATAGTACGACAGTATTATTAAAGCGAAAACTAAAATAAAAATTATAATTTAGAAATGGAGATTTAATTATGAAAATATTAGTTACAGGTGGTTTAGGTTTTATTGGAAGTCATACAGTATGTGAATTATTAGATGAGAATTATGAAGTTATTGTTATAGATAATTTATCTAATTCTAGTATTGATGTTATTGATAAAATAAATAGGATAACAAATAAAACTATTAAATTTTATGAAAATGATGTTTGTGATTATAATGCTTTACAAACTATATTTAAAGAAAACAAAATAGATGCTGTAATACATTTTGCAGGTTATAAAGCAGTTGGTGAATCAGTTAATGAACCAATTAAGTATTATGAAAATAATATAATTTCAACACTAAATCTTTGTAAAGTTATGAAAGAATATAATTGTAAAAAATTAGTGTTTTCTTCTAGTGCAACTGTTTATGGTACACCTGAAGTTTTACCTATTAAAGAAAATGCTAAATTGTCTACAACTAATCCTTATGGAAGTACTAAATTAATGAATGAAGAAATTCTAAAAGATATTTATAATGCTGATAAAGAATTTTCAATAGTTATTTTAAGATATTTTAATCCTATTGGTGCTCATAAAAGTGGTTTAATTGGGGAAAATCCGAAAGGAATTCCGAATAATTTAATGCCTTATATTGTTAGAGTTGCAACAGGTTCATTAGAATGTTTAAGTGTCTTTGGTAATGATTATGATACAATTGATGGCACTGGTGTTAGAGATTATATTCATGTTGTTGATTTAGCAAAAGGACATTTAAAAGCAATTGAAAAAACTTTTAAAGATAATGGAACTTTTTATTATAATTTAGGTACTGGTAAGGGTTGCAGTGTTCTTGAATTAGTTAAAACTTTTGAAAATGTTAATGATATTAAAGTTAATTACAAAATCGTAGAAAGAAGACAAGGCGATATTGCTTCTTGTTATGCAGATCCTTTGAAAGCTAAAGAAGAATTAGATTGGGAAGCAAAATACGCAATCGAAGATATGTGTAAAGACTCTTATAACTATATTATAAACAACTAAAAAAACCTTGAATTTCAAGATTTTTTTTAACTATTATCTCTAAATGCTAGAACTAAACGAAGTATTTGTAAAGCTGAAGCAAGCACTCCTGCAACATATGTTAATGCTGCTGCATTTAATACTTTTCCAACTCCATCAATTTCTTCATTATCAACATAATTTTTTATTAAATATTGTTTTGCTCGTTTACTAGCATTAAATTCAACAGGAAGTGTTACTAATTGAAATATTAAACCACAACCAACAAATGCTATACCGATATATATAAGATTTAATGCTTGTAAGATAATTCCAATAAATATTATGACATAAGAAACACCTGTTGCCACATTAACTAATGGATAAATTAAACTTCTTACTTTCATCCATGAATATCCTTCTTTATCTTGTATTGCATGACCACATTCATGAGCAGCAATTGCCATAGCAGATATTGTTTCGCCATGATACACATCTTTAGATAAACGGATAACATTTCTTTTACTATCATAATGATCGGTTAAATTCCCACTTGTTTCAACTATATGAATTTTCTCAAGTCCATTATCGTTTAGCATCTTTCTCGCAACATCAAATCCACTTGCCTTACTCTTATTTTCAATTTTTTTATACTTACCATAATTACTACTTACGGATATTTGGGCAATTAAAGGTATAAGTATAATTGCAATAATTAATAATAAATCCATACTTTTTACTCCTAACTTCTTTTATTGATATCTGTTATCGCTATTGCTCCTTCACTAGCAGCAGTTACTAACTGATATACATCTTTTTTTATTATATCACCAATTGCATATAATCCAGCAATTTTTGTCTGGCAATTATCATTTACTTCAATATAACCTGATTCATCACTTATTTCTAAATTCTTAACAATTTCACTATTTGGATAATAACCAATATATACAAATAAACCACTTACTGGTATTTCTTTTTCATTATTTAACACTATTCCTGATAATACATTATTTTCTTTTATTAATTTTGTGATTGATGATTTATAAATTACTTCAATATTTTCTGTCTTAAGTATTTTATCTACCATGTCACTTTTAATAACAAAACTATCTCTTCTAACTATCAAATATATTTTATTAACTATTTTCGATAAATAAATTGCTTCTTCTAAACTAGATAAACCAGCACCTACTATAGCAATATCTTTATTTCTGAAAAAATTACCATCACAAAGTGCACAATTACTAATTCCATGACCAATTAATTCATCTTCATATTCGAGTCCTAATTTTCTAGGACTTCTTCCAATGGCAATTATTACATTCTTGGCTTCATATATATTTTTATCAGTACTCACTTTAAATATATTATTTTCCTTATCTACATTTATAACATTTTCTCTTAAGACGTTAATTTCTAAATTATTCATATGATTTTTTAATTGATTACAAAAGTATTCTCCCGTGACACTTGAAAAACCTGGATAATTATCAATAACATTTATTTTATTAATAAGTCCACCTACACTACTTTTATCAATTATCAAAAAGTTTAAATTGCTTCTTTTGGCATAAATACTAGCTGATATTCCTCCAATTCCACTTCCAACAATAATTAAATCATACATATTTTTTTCTCCTTTAATATATTATACTTTTTTCTTCACGATTATACAAGTTCTCAAATTTACCATATCTCATTGTTAACATTAAACCAATTAAACCAGTTACAAACATTAAAATTGATACTATTTGAGCCATTTTAAATCCACCTAACATTAATGAATCTGTTCGCATACTTTCGATGAAAAATCTACCAACACTATAAAACATAAAATAAATACATGTTAATTGACCTATTTTAATATATTTTAATCTTCTTACTATTAAAATTATAATTAACCCAAGTAAACACCATAAGAATTCATAATAAAATGTCGGATGGTAGTAAATTCCATTAATATTCATTCCTTCAACAATAAAATTCGGAATCGGTAAATTTTGTAATCTTTCTAAAGATGTTGCCATACCATGAGCTTCACTATTAAAGAAATTGCCCCATCTTCCTATTGCTTGACCAATTAAAACACAAGGTGCAGCAATATCAGTTATTTTAAAAAACTCTACTTTATATTTTTTACAATAAATAAACATTGTTATAATTCCAAATAAAAGTGCTCCATGAATTGCTAAACCACCATTCCATATTTTAACAATATCAATTAAATTATTTTTGTATTCACTAAAATTAAATACAACATAATAAAGTCTTGCTCCTATTAAAGCAAAGATAATAGTCCAAAAAGCCATATTAAATAGAAAATCTTTAGATATGTTAAATCTTTTACCTTCTCTAAATAATAAAGATAAACCAATTAATATTCCTAGTAACATAGTTACTGAATACCATCTTATATCAAATTCACCTATCGAAAACAATATTGGATTCATACAATTACCTCAATCTTTCTTATTTTTTTATCAATTACTTCTAATTTAATTAGCGAATACTTCTCTTGTTTTTCATCCATTATAGTTACATTATCATATTCAAGAATTAATCTCTTATTCAAATTATATCCAATATGACAATAATTCATCAATAAACTTTTAATAAATGAATCATGAGTAAAAACAATAACATTACTTTCATAATCAATAGTCATTACTTGTTTTAAAAACAAATCACTTCTCTTCTTAACATCATTAATACTTTCGCCATTCTTAAGTTTATAGTCAAAATTATGTTCTTGTAACATATTAAATTCACTTAACTCATCATTTAATATCCCTATTTTTCTTTCATTAACTAATTTAGTGACATTAATAGGTTTATTTAATAATTCACTTAAATATTTAGCAGTTCCAATACTAGATGAATAAGTCGAAGAATATATTTTATCAACATTTTTTAATTCATTAATGTTGGCAATTTTTTTAGCAATTTCTTCACCTTTAATTGATAATGGCCTTGATACTCTACTAAATCCATATAAATCATTATCTTCATAACCTATATTACTTGTAATATAATTATTATAAACTAAATATATATTCAAAAATATCACCTTCTTAAATATTATATCATAATAATCTTTCTCTTACTTGACTTAATTCATTAGAATTAAAGAAATTATATAATGTATATAAACTAATCGTATCATATAAACTAACAATAAAAGAATTATGTGTAACATCACTTAATGTATCTCTTTTTATTTTAGGAACACTATTTTTTAATGTAAAGTGTTCAATGTCTTTTATTGGATAACCAAAATATCCATTTATATATTCTTGATCTTCTATTATGTATGCCATAATCTTTATATAATTTTCAATGACTGATATCTTTTTTGGTTTAATATCATTCCAAAATAATTCATTGTAAACATATTCATATACTTTTTTTAATATTTTGATAATATTTCCTTTTTCATTACTTTTTTT
Source organism: uncultured Muribaculaceae bacterium (assembly GCA_964651315.1). GTDB lineage: Bacteria > Bacillota_I > Bacilli_A > RF39 > UBA660 > CAZYXO01. Next base: position 10,529 of record CAZYXO010000017.1, on the reverse strand, counting down.
AATTAAAGAATTTAAATAATGATAACCTTTATTACTAATTAAAGGAGTATCATCAAGAAGAATATATTCAATACTTTTTAAAGTCATTTCATCATCAAGATAATCACTAATAATATCTTTTTTTTGATAAATATATGTTAATCTTTCCATAATCATATTTTTACAATTTTCAATATTCATTTTATACCAACTCTTTTTCATTATATTTTTTATTTATCAAGAAAGATAATAATGTAATTAATATTATAGATATAACAAATGGCATTATTTGTAATTGATTATTTTCTAGTAAATACCGAGAATCTGATAAACTAAATACAGAACTATATTTAATAAAGTGAACCTTATCACCTAAATTACTTATTAACATTAGAAAATAACTAATAAATACTAAACCTATTGCTAAACCATTTACTTTTTTTGTTTTATTAAAGAATAAACTAATATATATTGTTAAGAAATATATTACAACACTAGATAATATAGATAGAATACTTAACTTTAAATATAAATTAAAATCTATTTCATTACTAAATAATAAACCAAAATAGTTTACTAATGTAATGCTAAAAATAAAGATAAATATGTTAATAAGTCCTGCTATTATTTTGTTTTTTAAAATATTATTTCTAGTTACTGGTTTACTTATTAAATATTCAATTGTTTTATCACTTTCTTCTTTTAAAATAATACTGGAACCTAATATAGCACTATAAATAGAATAAACTAGTATTAATAGTGTGTATCCTTCTGATTTAAGCCATCCGAATACTGTATTGATACTAATTATATCCATATTAAACATTTTTAATATTTCTGGATCCATACTTTTTAACATAGCATCAATCATATCTTTATTAGCATCTGTTAATAATGTCGGATATATTAAATAAATCAAAATAAATAATAATGAAGTAGATATTACCCAAATTAATAAACTTTTTCTTGTTATTTTTAATTCTCTTTTTAACATAATCTTTACCCCTTATAATAATGATTAAATATTTCTTCAATACTTGGATCTTCTATTAATATTTTTTTAATTTTTATTTTACTTATTTTATCTAATAATTTATTAATATCTCCATGATACATAAATTTAATCATATCTTTTTCTTTATTAATAATATTATCTACTTTTATTTTATCTATTTCACTACTTTCAATAGAAATAATTTCCATATCATTAGAAATCATTTCTTCGATTATTTCTTCTTTAATTATTTCACCATTTTTAATAATACCTACTCGATCACATATTAATTTTAATTCACTTAAATTATGTGTTGAATATAATATTGTTTTTCCATTTTTCTTTTCTTCTCGTAATATTTTAAAAAATTCATCTTGCATTAAAGGGTCTAGTCCACTTGAAGCTTCATCCATAATTATTAATTCAGGATTATGCATTAAAGCAAGGACTATTCCGAGTTTCTTTCGATTTCCAAGAGATAAATCTTCAATTTTTTTCTTTTTATCTAAATCAAGTCTTTTTAACAACTTATTGGCTTTTTTTAAACAGTCATATTCATAAAATGTATTATTATAATTAATTATTTCTTCAACAGTTAAATCATCATATAAATTTATTTCACTAGGTAGATAACCTATTCTTTTTGTAGTATTTATATCATGAGCCAAAAATTCTTTATTATCAATTAAAATACTTCCTGTATTTTTATTAAGTAAATGCATAACACATCTTATTGTTGTTGATTTACCAGCACCATTAGGTCCAATAAAACCATATACTTCACCTTTATTAATTTTCAAAGATAAGTTTTTAACTCCTAAAATATTACCATAATATTTAGTTAAGTTTTTTATTTCTAGCATAATTCCTCCTTAATTAAAATTAAACATTAGCCATTCTGGTTTAAATATTAACAATAATCCAATTAATAACATTATTAAACCACCTATTAAATGAGAATATTTTGTATATTTATTAGATATTGCTTTTATTTCTAAAGTCTTCATAGCAATAATAAATATTACTAAATCATCTATTAAAAAGAATATTATATAAATTAACATATATAGTATATATTCTGCACTACTTAAATTATTTAACGATAATATTTGCGTAAATATAACTGGTAAACCTAAAGAACAAAATAACTCTATTACATTAACTAACATAGATAAAACTATAATACCTAATACTGCTAAAATAAAATATTTTTCACTTAATATTTTTCTTATTCGCTTCATAATAGATTTTCTTTTATTATCACTTACTACTACACAACCTGTATCACTTTTTAATGATTTAATATAATTATAAATATTGAATATTCCAAATAAACAAGCGAATGTTCCAACTATTAAAGTAAAATAATTTATTTTGTTAATAAATACAGATATATTTAACCAAGATATCATAAATAATAAATATATTAATCCACTAGATAAGATAAATGTTAAACCGAGTATCCACATTTTCTTTTTATTTTCCATACCAAACATTAAAGTTATTAAAAATATTAAAATCCACATAGCACATGGATTAAATCCATCAACTAAACCAATAATAAATGCAATTAAAGGTAAAGATACTTTTTTGGCATCAACTTTACCTAAAATGGGAATATTAATTTCACTATTATTTTCATTTATACATGTTCCATCATCATCAATTTCCATCTTTAAGTATTTTCCAACTACATCTTCATAACAAGAACTTATATAATTATTAACAGTTGATTTAATATTTTCCTCTGTATAATTTCCTCCATATCCGCCAATAACTGTACTACCAATTACTAAATAAGGAACACCTGTTGATTTTTGATTCAATAATTCTTGAACACCTTTATAAATATCTCGATTATTCCCAGTATTTATTTCATATTTATACAATATTACATTTGGTAAATCTTCTAAATATTCATCTAAAAATTCCATTTCATGATGACAATGAGGACAACTTTCACGATAAAATAAATACATATTAATTGTTTTAGCATTTGCACTTATACAAATAAATAAAAAACAAAAAAAGGCAAAAAACAAATATTTTAACTTTTTCATAAGTACTCCTTTAAGATATTTTCAATTTCACTTTCTTTTTTCTCACCAATTATTTTGTTGATAACTTTAGAGTTATCAACAATTATAAATTCTGGTAATATTTTACCAGGATTATACTTTGTTACTTCTTCTTCATCTAAATCATAATCTAAAATAGTTAAATCTAAATTATATTTTGTATTTAGTTTATTATAAATATTGTTCATTATAATACAAGAAGGACACCATAATGATTTAATTACAATATATTTCATTTTTCCTCCAGATATTTATCAAGTATATTTAAGAATTCATTTATTTCCTCTTCAGTTGTTTTATAAGATAAACTTATTCTTACACTTGATTTACTTACTTCTTCATCACCAGTTAATACAAATACTGATAAACTTTTATCTTGATTATTACTACATGCTGTTTTAGTAGATATGACAATATCATTATTAGCAAAATAATCTTGAATATCATTACTATTATGACCTTTAATACTAAAGTTTAAAATATGTGGTATAGCATTTATTGGACTATTAACATGAATAATATCATATTTAACTAAATGTTCTCTTATTTTATTATTTAATTCACTAACATATTCATAATACTCAACAACATTTGGTATTATATTAGTTAAAGCAAAACTTATAGCATCAATTAAACCAGTTTGCGGAGTACCTGCTCGATATATTGTAGTACTTTTTCCGCCATATATTAATGGATTTAATTTTATTTCAATTTTTTTAATTAAAACACCAATACCTTTAAATGCATAAAACTTATGAGCAGAAAAAGATGCTAAATCAACATTAGTTAAATCAACATTAACTTTACCTATTGCTTGTGTTATATCACTATGAAAAATAACATTATTATATTTCTTTAAAAATAAACCAATTTCATTTATATCTTGTAAAATACCAATTTCACTATTAACACATCCTATAGTAACAAGTGTTTCTCTATCATCGATTAATGATTCTAAATGTTTTAAATCAATTAAACCATTTCTTAAAACATTAACAAAACTAACTTCAATCCCTTTATTTTGCATAACAGAAACTGGACTTAAGACGGAATTATGTTCAAACTCTGTTGTTATAATATGTTTAATATCATATTTTTCGGAAACACCAAAAATTGCTGTATTATTACTTTCACTTGCACCAGATGTAAATATAATTTCACTAGGTTCAACATTTAATAAATTAGCAATATTATTTATGGCATCATCAATTATTTTCTTAGAATCTAATCCCCATTTATGTTTACTATTAGGGTTCGCATAATAATTACTTTCTATTTCATTAAATCTATTTAATACACTTTTATCAACTTTAGTAGTTGCACTATAATCTAAATATATCATTTTATAACTTCACCCATATTTATTATAGTTTAAATACGCTTATTTGTAAAATATTTTAAAATAAACTTTTAATTTCTTCTAACAGATAAAAATTATTATTACAAACAAGACCATACATGATAAAATATGGTCTTGTTTGTAATAAATTCTTAAAATACAAAATATTTCTTTTTGTCAATTTTGTATTTTATACAATACAAAATTGACAAAAAGAAAATTATAGTTTACAATTATAAGTGAAAGAAGGAATAATTATGATTATTAGAGAAAAATATTTATCTAAAATAAGACCATTTTATGAACAAGATCTCATTAAAGTAATAACAGGTATTAGAAGATGTGGGAAATCGATTATATTAACCCAAATAATGGATGAATTAAAAGAAAAAGGTGTACAACAAGAAAATATTATTTATATAAATATGGAACTAAAAGAATATTCATTTATAAAAAACGATGATGATTTATATAAGTATATAAAAGAAAAACTAATATCAAATTTTAAATATTATGTGTTTATTGATGAAATACAAAATATAGAGAAATGGGAATTAGCAGTAAATTCATTTAAAGCTGAATTAAAAGACAAAATATCTATATTTATCAGTGGTTCTAACAGCGATTTACTTTCTTCTGAATTAGCTACACAAATTTCTGGGCGATATGTAAGTTTCAAACTTTATCCTTTTACTTTTAAAGAAGTATGTGAACTAAAAAACATCATAAATCTAAATAAATATGAATTAAAAAAAGAGTTTGATAATTATATAATTTGGGGTGGAATGCCACAAAGATTTTTAATGGATGGGGAAGAACAAACAATAATATATTTATCCGATATTTATAATTCAATTGTAATCAAAGATATTATTAATAGATTTAATATTAAAGATTTAGATTTATTTAATAGAGTTGTAGAATATATTGTAACAACACCTTCTCAAACTTTTTCCGCAGAAAACTTAACAAATTATTTTGAAGCAGAAAATAGAAGTGTTGCTAAAAATACAATTTATAATTATTTAGAGTATATGTGTAAAGCCCTACTTATTCACAAAGCTCAAAGATATGATGTCAGGGGTAAAAAAATATTAAATGGTAAATATAAATACTATTTAACAGATTTAGGAATTGGTCAAGTTATGAATACTTCAAAAAAACAACAATTGGGAGCATATTTAGAAAATATTGTTTATAATGAGTTATTATCTCGAGGATATGATGTAAAAGTTGGTAATTTAGAAAATGGAGAAATTGATTTTATTGCTACTAAATTTCAAGAAAAATTATATTTTCAAGTTGCTTATCAATTATATGATGAGATAATTGATAGAGAATTTGGTGTTTATAACATTATAAGTGATAATTATCCTAAATATGTTATATCAACAGACACTATAGACTTATCTCAAAATGGAATCATACATAAAAATATTATTGATTGGCTGCTAGAAAGATAAATATTATGAATATCGAAAAAAGTATTATTAAAACATATCGTAAAACTATATGGAATAAGTTTATTGATGCTGTTAAAGAATTTGATTTAATTAAAGATAATGATGTTATAGCAGTTTGTATTAGTGGTGGAAAAGATTCTTTTTTACTAGCTAAATGTTTAGAAGAAATAAAAAAACATGGGAAAATTAACTTTGAATTAAAATATATCTGTATGAATCCAGGTTATAGTAAAAAAGATTTAGATATTATTATCATTAATGCTAAATTATTAAATATTGATTTAACTGTATTTGATACTGATGTGTTTAAAGTTGCTAACAAATTAAATAAAGAAAATCCATGTTATTTATGTGCTAGAATGCGTAGAGGTCACTTATATAATAAAGCAAAAGAAATTGGTTGTAATAAAATAGCTTTAGGACATCATTTTGATGATGTTATTGAAACTATACTCCTTAGTATGTTTTATAATGGTGAATTTAAAACTATGATGCCTAAACTTAATAGTACAAATTATGAAGGAATGGAACTTATAAGACCACTTTATTATGTAAAAGAAAAAGATATTATTAATTGGTGTAATTTTAATAATTTAACATTTATTAATTGTGCTTGTAGTTTTACGAAAAAGAATAATCATGAAAATATTAATTCTAAAAGAAAAGAAATAAAAGAATTAATAAATACTTTAAGAAAACAAAATGAAAATATTGATATTAATATCTTAAATAGTACTAAAAATGTTAATTTAAAAACTATTATTAATTATATAAATAAATAACAAACTATAAAAAACGTACATTTTGTACGTTTTTTATAGTATATTTTGAACATTTTGTGCATTTAATCTAAATTAGATAAACAAAATGTAGCATATAATGGAATAGATTTAATGTTGTTTTCAAATCCAAAATTCTTTTTAGATATTCTTATACTATATTTTGGATTATATTTAAGAACGTATTCATTTAAACTTTTACTCCTATTTCTTATTCCTGATTTTACTTCTACAGGAATTATATCTCCATCAATTTTTATTAAAAAATCAATTTCATATTTATTAAATGTATAATAATATAATTCTTTATTACTAGAAAAAAATTCACATGCAACATAGTTTTCTGCTAAAACTCCATTAAACAATTCATTTTTATCTAAAAATATTTCATTATATTCTATATTTGAAAGTGCTCTTAAAAGGCCTGAGTCATTTAAATATATTTTAAATTTTGCATTACTTACATATGCCTTTAATGGAGATTCATTTCTTTCTGTTAATTCACATTTGATTATCATATTAGCCGCTAATAACCATTCAAGACTACTTTCATATCTAGCTTTTCTTGCGTCTTTTTCAACTATACTATATTGAAACACATTATTTTCTCTTGCTAATTCTTTTGGAATTGCATTATAGATTTTAATATTTTTAATACTTTCAGTATTTTCTGTATATTTACTCATATCAGCTAAATAAGATGTTATTATTTGGTTTTGAATATCTAAGTTTACACTTGATATTTTACACTCTTTGGAAATAAAATCATTTATTATTTCTGGCATACCACCCAAAATTAAATACTTTTTATATAAATCTAGTGCTTTTTCATGAATAGAATTTAAGATTGGTTCATTAGACTCAAAATGTCTTTTAATTTCTGTAATTAATTTATTCTCACCAATTGCCATTAAAAATTCTTCAAAATCTAAAGGAAAAAGATATTCAATAATAACCTTTCCTACTGGAAAAGAACTTTTAAATCTATTTATTTTCACTCCCAATAAAGAACCAGCACAAACAATTTTATAATTTTTTTTGCTTTCGCAAAAATATTTTAAAGATGAAATTGCATTTTCATTTATTTGAATTTCATCTAAAAATATTATTGTATTATCTATATCAATATTTATTTTTCTAATTATTTCTATTTTTTCAATGATTACTTCTGGATCAATAGATGAATTAAACACTTCATTCATTGATTCATCTTTTTCAAAATTTATATAAATATAATTTGCATAATTCTTTAAGCAAAAGTCCTCCAGTATATAAGTTTTTCCAATTTGTCTTGCTCCTATTAACATTAACGGCTTTTTATAATTTGATTTCCAAACCTCTAATTTTTTTTCTATTTTTCTGTACATATAATATATCACCCACAATAAATATATCATATTTTGTACAAAATGTACATATTTTTATGTAAATTACGTACATTTTGTACATTTTAAAAAACTTAATTTAATATAATTTTATAGTCATTCAACGTGGTTGATAGTTTTTCTCGTTCATATATTATTTATGAAAGGAGAAAAAATATGCCAAATACAATTAATAATTCTGCAAGTATAACTTATACACATGGTACAAATACTGATTCTGCACTATCTAATGTTGTTACAACAAATTTAATAGATAGTTATAGTTTAACTGCTGAAAAAACATCATTAAATAATGAATGGCGACCTGGAGAAAATATTACTTACTTAATTAGAGTAGAAAATGAAGGCACTGAACCTTTATTTGCTGTTTCAGTTCAAGATAATCTAGGAGATAATACTACTAGACCTCTAACTTATTTAGATGAAAGCATTGTAATGTTACGAAATGATATTTTAACAGAAGTAACACCTACAAGTACATCACCACTTACTGCTGTTATTCCAAATGCATTACAACCTGGTGAAGTAGTATACTTTATGTATGTTGCAAAAGTAAGAAATGATGTTGATGACGCAAGATCAGAAATTACTAATGAAGTAACAGTTGTTGGACATGAAACATCTGATTCAGGACCTACAGTAACAGTTACACCTCCACCTAGTTTAACACTTCCTAAAGCTGACTATGCTGATGTAACAATCGAAAAAAGTGTGGATAAAGATGAAATAGCTGTTGGAGAAGAATTAACTTATACATTTAGATTAGAAAACAATGGTAATATCGAAGCAACTAATGTTGTTATCACTGATGAATTACCAGAAAACTTCCAAGTTCAATCTATAACTGCTGAAACTAATGGAGTGACAACTACATTCGATGCTGCTGATTACTCACTTGATGCTGATAATAAATTAATATTGCCTACATCAGTTACTAAAACAATTTCAATTCCTGCAAAAACAACTTCTGGTAGTGGTTTAACAACTGTAACAATAGTTGGAACAATTACTGCTTAATTAATAAAATTTAATTTATTAAAAAATAATAATATTTTTATTATGAATGAATAAAAACCTCATTTTTTTGAGGTTTTTTATTTTATTAAACAAATAAATCATTTACAAGTTTATTGATATTTTCTTTTTTTTCCTTAGTTTCTTCTTCACTTATAGTGATTAATATAATATCACTTTCTTTAGCATTACTTGGCAATATACTTTTAGGAATACTTTCCATCTTACCATTTTCAAGTTCTACTATTGCAAAATTACCTTCAAATCTATCTATTACTATTTTCATTATTTATCCTTCTTTACTTCTATATTATTTCCATCACTAATTATAATTATATTACCATTAATATCAGTACGATATACTAAAGTGCCTATATCTTTATATCTTTTAAGAATATCATCTTTAGGTAAATTATATTTATTATCATTACCTACCATAATAATTCCATATTTAGCATTTACTTTTTTAATAAAACTTAATGATGAAGAAGTATTACTTCCATGATGACCTATTTTAATAACATCACTACTTACATCACTTGTTATTTCTTTTTCACTTAAAGTTTCTGCATCTCCCATAAATAAAAATTTATTATTACCATATGTTATTTTAAGTACAATAGAATAATTATTTAAATCATCATATTCATCTTTATTAGGAGCAATTATATCAATTATTAAATTATCTTGATTAATTATATTAGTTCCAGCAATACCTTTATTTATTTTTAAATTATGATTACTTATTGTAGTTAATAAATTTTCATATGTTTTAGTAGTATGTACTACTTTAGGCATATATATATGTTTTACTTCTATATTCTCTATTATATATTGTAAACCACCAATATGATCACTATGTGGATGAGTACCTATTAAATAAGTTATATAATTATAATTTAAATTATTAATATAATTATATACTACTTCTCCATAAGTTTTTTCTCCTGCATCTATTAACATAGTTTCTTTATTAGGTAATTCAATAAATATACTATCTCCTTGACCTACATCTATATAATGTACTATTAACTTATCTTTATTATTATTTATTATTTTAGGATTATTATCTTTATTAGAAAAAGCATAGGTTATTTTATCCATATTACTAACTAATAAAGATAATAATCCTATACTTATAATTGATAACAATAATTTTTTTATTTTTTTCATACTACACCCCATAATTTTATATTTACTTTTTGATTTCCTTAATCCATAAGGAAATCAAAAAAACTCTCTCAATTATTTTTTTATTTAATTTTTGTATCTTCTTCTATCTTTCTCTACTTTCTTTTTAAAAGAAAGTAGCAAAGAAAATTTGATGATAATTCTTTTTCACTACAGTTGCAAACTTTTGAAAAACGAGGAGTCGTTTTTCAAAAAAAAGCACACCTTGAATTAACTACTATTCCTTCACAATCGTTGCTAGATTTGCTTCGCAAACTAGCCGATTGTGAAGGCCTGTGTTGTCGTTCCTGCCCCAGATATTGGCGAC
>CAZYXO010000016.1:0-16813 GCA_964651315.1 uncultured Muribaculaceae bacterium | reverse complement strand
TTAAAAATCCATATGTTGTTAAACATCCTACGACAAAATATACAACATTACCTAACATCTTCGATATCCTTCTTATAAAGTTTTGATAACATATCTACTCTTTCTCCAGTATCAGTTACAAAATATCTATCTTTATAACAAATTTCTCTTGCTCTTTCTTTATTCATAATACATGCACGATGGCATATTACAAATCTATTATCCAATTTTTTAATAATTTCATTAATATTTAACCCAACAATAAATGTATTTTTATCAGTTACAACTACTACTTTTCTTTCCTCTTTATCACGATAAATATATAAAATTTCTTTATATGGAATATGTAAATTAGCATATTTACCTTGATGAACAAACATTTTATTATCAAATTTATGACTAACTATTTCGATAATATCTTTTGTTAATTGACTTTCAAATTCATGGAATTTCTCTACAAAGTCAAATACTTTATAAATATTCTTATATACATCTTTAAACATACCATCATGATTAGTAATAAAAATTATTTCACTTTCCCAATCATCATCTCTAATTAAAGATGCAATATTAATCCCAGATTCTTTACCATCTAATTCAATATCCATAATATAAACTTTTGCTTTATCTTGACTGCGTATTTCTTCTTTCAATTTTTCATCTAATCTAATATACATAGCAATTTCATAATCATCATTTAACTTAAATGAAATATTTGTAATTATAGATCTTACCCAATCTTGATATTTTTTCTCATCTTCTACACATATAAAACGTATCATATACTCTCCACCTTCTTATAACTCACAGTTATAATTCTACTATATAACGTATTTTTTGTAAATAAAAAAGCCCTTATTTTAGGGTTTTAAAGTGATACATTATGATAATATGTCGATACATCTTCTATATCATCAATTATTCTTATTAATTTATTAAATAATTCTAAATCTTCACCTTCTAAAGTTACTAATTCTTTTGGATAATATCCTATTTCATCTTCTAAATAAGTAACATTTGGTATTGTTTTTTCTAAAACATCTTTAACTTTGTTATAATATGTTGGATTCATACTTATAGATATTATTCCCTTATCATTTTCAATATCAATGATATCTACATCATTATTTATTAATTTTTCTAATATTTGTTCTTCATTATCATATTTAATTGATATAATTCCTAGATAATCATAATTATATAATACTGAATTAGTTACACCTAGTGATTTATTTACTTTATTGAAAGCTGCTCTTGCTTCTCCAACTGTCCGATTAACATTATCTGTCATACATTTAATGATTAATGTCGATTTACCAGGTCCAAATCCTTCATATATAACTGTTTTATAATCATCACCTGCACTTCCTTTAGCTTTTTCAATTGCTCTTAAAATAATATCATTTGGTACTTCATCTCTTTTAGCTTTATCAACTATTCTTTTTAATTCGACATTTGATTCTAGTTCTGGCACACCTCTTTTTGCAGCAGTATATATTTCTTTAGCATAATTGGAATATAATTTTGCTTTCACTGCACCATTTTTTAGAATACTAGCTTTTCTTACTTCATATGCTCTACCCATTATTTAATTTCTCCTTTTTGCTTAATAATTTTATTACAATTTTTCCCAAAAATCTACTAATTTTACGTTTGTTTTTAACACTTCTTTTGATTCTCATATAATAACTATATAATGTATCATTACGAAAATGAACGATATTATCAAGAATATCACTATCTTGATAAGTACCACCAGTAAAATTCTTTTCCACAAACATTCTATTTAATATAAATTTTATACTCAGTCCATAATATTTTAAAATATTAATTATAATATTACGATAAGTATCAGTACACGTTGTACCTCCACCAACATTATATGTTTTATTTTTAAGTTCTTCTTTATAATGAATAGATCTTGCGAATAAATATCCTACATCTTCTTTAGTAACTGTTTCAATTACTGTATTATATGGCATATGATAAATAAAACATTCTTTATAGGGATTAGATAATACTAACGGTAAACGATAAATAGTAAAACTTTTTAATTTATTTTTAATTAATTTTTCTACATTATATTTGTTTATACTATAATAATCATCTTGATCATTCTTTGTTTTTGTATTAACCGTTATATTATTATATTGATTATACATTGTTGTAGAAGATGCATAAAATAAATGACATGTTGGATTATAAAATGAAATTAAGCTTACAATATTTTCTGTTCCTTTATAATCCATTAAATAAGCAATATTTCTTTTAAAATTAGCCATTGGTGGCATTACACCCGCTAGATGAATTACAAAGTCATGTTCTTTTATTAAAGATTCCATTAAAACATTATTTAATATATCTCCATAAATAATATTTATGCGACGATTATATTTCTTTAATGCTTTTTGAGTAGTTTTATTTTTTAAATCTATGGCAGTTATTTCATAATTTCCTTCACTTAACAAAAACTTTATTGTTTGAAGTCCAATTATTCCGCCTGCTCCTGTTACTAAAACTTTTTTCATTTATTTACCTCTTATCTTAATTTATTATTATAAATCTTTTAAAATTACTTTGTATTAATATTTTACCATTGTTTATTCATTAAAAAAAGTGTTTTCACACTTTTTATTTAGCACAAGTATTTGTTGTTTTTGTTTTACCAGTTGCAGTCCATCCAGATAATGTCTTTGATGTACTCCATGTATATTCAGTTGTTGTATATGTTTTCTTAGTTGCAGTTGCATTTATTTTTTCAGTTGTTGCTTTATAACATTTAGTATTTGTACCTGTTCCTTTTGCTTCATATCCACAAGGACATACATATTTATCAGATAATTCTTCGTAATATCTTTTACAAATTGATCCATCAAGTTCAGCACCAGCATTTTCACAATAATATGTTCCTGGTGTTTTTACTTCTTTTACACATTTGTAACCATTGTCATATTTTAAATCAAATCCATCATTACATTTATATGTTATTGGTTCAACAGTTGAAGTTGGGTTTGTTGTAATATAACATTGTCCATTACTTAATTTAGTATAATTAGCAGGGCATGTAATTACTGGAACTCGTGTATAAGTAGCACCAGTTGTTTGACGACATTTGTTATTACTTGTTAAAGTTCCTACAGAACATGTATATTTAACAGTATCATCAGAACAACTTGGATTTTTAGTTATTTTACATTTTGATGTATTATAAATACTTCCACTTGAACATGAATATGATGTATATGATGTTCTTGTATATTTTGAATAACTACATTTACGATAATTTCCGACAACAGTATTACCAGTTAAAACAGTTTTAGTTAATGTACCTGCAGCATATGTTGGACATGTGCTTGTTTTAGCAATTGTTTTTGTATATGAATCTACTGGATTACCCCATGATGTATATTTAGTTGTTTTTTTAGCATTAACTATTTTAACACATTTTGTTTTTGCACTATTTAGATCATATCCACTTGGACATGTACATTTTCCATCAGTAGTTGTTTTAGTTGGTTCAGTTTCTTTGTAACAACTTGTACCATCTCTAGTATAACCAGTAGGACAAGTCCATTCATCTTGATAACTTATAGTTCCTTCAACATATCTATAACATTTGTTATCACTAGGATTTAAACTATATCCAGTTGGACATTTATAAACAGTAGTTCCACCACTAGTTATTACATCATCATATATTATACTAATTGCACCAGATGTTAATTTAGCAGGTATAAATTCTACTCCTGAAGATACAACTGTTTTTTTAGCAGGTGTTTCTTCTACAGTTTTCGTTTTCTTACAGAATTTACCATCTCTTTTATATCCATCAGGACAACTATATAATGTTGATGTTTTATCAACCATTTTCTTGTATTCATATTCTGTTACATCTTTACAAGTATCATCACAATTGCATTCTGGACATTCACTTTGTCCACATGTTGAATTACAACCTATTGTATCAATTATATAATCTGTAGTTTTTCCACAAACTAATTTAACTTTTAATGAATATTTGTCATTACTATTTTTTGTTACTTTTACATAACTCTTATCATTATCGCATGATTTACCATTTTCATCAGCAAATTCAATTAATAATTTTTCTTCTAGCATTTCATCTAATGTTAATGTTTTAGAATCACCAACTTTACTTGGTAACATATCAGTAGTGAAATAACTTTTAGCAGCATCTTTCATACTTTCTATATTATTAATAAATGTTTGATTCTTTGTATTTCCTTGGTTCTTATTAAATAATTTATAACCTAAGAATACTAATAAACAAAATATTGCTATAATTAGTATTACAGATAATAAACTTCTTAATATAGTACCTTTTTCTCGATCTTTATACATTTTAATTTTCCCCCTATTTACTTATCTACTTAATATCATATATTTTTCAGATATTTTTGGATCAACTAAACCTAAAAATGATAAACTGTTACTATAATTTGTATATGTTAATTCAACTTTAACGTATTTACCACTTTCAAGCATTTTATCTCTTTTCATTATAAAATCTTTATCATCAGTAGCATCATATTCGAATGTATCACCATTAAAAGTAATACCTTCACTTTCTTCATATGAATATCTTTCTTGACCCTCAACTAAACCAGGATTATCTGATTTAACAATTACATCCATAGTTGTATAAAAGTCATAATCCATTACTTTTCTTAATTCTTCTACACAAATAAATCCATAACTTCCATCGATTTCAACTTCTTCTCCATATATTGGTCCCCAAAGTTTTCCGGCTGTTAATTTATCAACTGCTTTACCTGCTTCATTGTATATAGCAGCAGATATTGCAAGTCCACTAATTGTTGCTTCTTGATAATAATTATGTACTCTATGAACATTTGCAGTTAATTCGTTAAAATCCATTGCAATTTCAGTTCTAGTTTTTAAATTCTTATCACTTGTTAATAAATCATCTGAATATTTTTGAAATACTGTTAAGATCTCCATATCTTTGCTATTTTCAGTCAGAAAACCAGTTATACCTATTTTTTGTGCTATCAAAGCAATATTTTGTGCATAATAGTTTACTTCTTCAATAGATTCATATTTTGGTCTTTCATTTTCAGGTATACTATCAAAGTTAGCAAATAATATTAAATCTTTTATTTCATTTTTTGTATATAAGATATTATTTCTAGTATTAATACTATAATAAATTTCTTCTACACGATTACTTAATTGATTAGCATTATTTACATCAGTAAATTTTGAATATTCCCAATTTTCTTCCTCAAATTCTTCTTCTGGATATTCACTAATTACTTCTAAATAAGCATCTTCAAATGGATCACCAGTTTTTTCAATTGGCTTAGGTGATATATAACCTTTTTGTTCATTATTATTTGAACATCCACTTAAAGTCGTTATAATTGCTAACGCAACTAATGGTAACTTAACACCTTTCAATATTTGTTTCGCTTTATTTGCAAGACTTACATTTTCTTCTACATTAATAACTTTATTCATTTTTAAAATCCCCCTTTGAATAAACAACACAATTATACCACTAGGACACAACAATGTCAAATACGAACTAATGAAACGACATAAATTTGACACTTTTTGTTAATAAGCAACAAGAAAACAGCGATTTTTCGCTGTTTTCTTTACACTATAAACTTTACAATACTTTTTTTAAATATTCGCCAGTATATGATTTTTCATTCTTGGCTATTTCTTCTGGTGTTCCTATAGCAACTATTTCGCCACCATGTATTCCACCATCAGGTCCAATATCAATAATGTAATCGGCGACTTTAATAACATCCAAATTATGTTCAATAACAATAACAGTATCGCCATTATCTACAATTCGATTTAAAATTGTTAATAATCTTTTAATATCATCAACATGTAATCCAGTTGTTGGTTCATCTAAAATGAAGACACTTTTGCCTGTTGGTTTCTTTTGTAATTCTTTAGCAAGTTTTACTCTTGCTGCTTCTCCCCCAGATAATGTAGTTGCACTTTGTCCAAGAGTTACATAAGAAAGCCCTACTTCATCCATAACTTTTAACTTTTGATATACTTTAGGAATATTTTCAAAGAATTTTAACGCTTCACTAACACGCATTTCTAAAACATCAGCAATTGTTTTATCTTTGAATTTAATTGCAAGTGTTTCCTTATTATATCTTTTACCATCACAAACGTCACATTTTACATAAACATCTGCTAAAAAATGCATTTCAATTTTCTTAACACCATCACCATTACATGCTTCACATCTTCCGCCTTTAACATTGAAAGAAAATCTGCTTTTATCATAACCTCTAATTTTACTTTCTTTAGTATTTGTAAATACATCTCTAATATCATCAAATACTCCAACATATGTTGCTGGATTACTTCTTGGTGTTCTACCTATTGCATCTTGACTTATTCCAACTACTTTATCAACATAGTCTATTCCTTTTACTGCTTTGCAAATACCTGGCATATCTTTGCTTCGATAAATATTCTTTGATAATGTTTTATAAAGTATCTCATTAACCAAAGAACTTTTCCCACTACCAGAAACACCTGTAACACAAACAAATTTATTTAAAGGAAACTTAACATTAACATGTTTTAAATTATTTTCGCACGCATCAATTATTTCAATAAATTTTTTATTCCCTTTTCTTCTTTTTTTTGGCACATCAATTTTTAATTCACCATTTAAGTATTTGGCAGTTAAACTATTTTTGTTTTTCATAACTTCTTCTGGAGTACCTGAGGCCATTACATATCCACCATATTCACCAGCACCTGGGCCAATATCTACTAAATAATCACTAGCAAGCATTGTATCTGTATCATGTTCAACTACAACAAGAGTATTACCTAAATCACGCATTTCTTTCAATGATTTAATCAATTTATCATTATCTTTTTGATGAAGCCCGATAGAAGGTTCATCTAATACATATAAAACACCAGATAATTTACTTCCAATTTGCGTGGCCAATCTAATTCTTTGGGCTTCACCACCTGATAAAGAACCAGCACTTCTATTTAGTGTTAAATAAGATAAACCAACGTTTATTAAAAAATTTAAACGATTTAATATTTCTTTTAAGATTAAATCACAAACCATATGCTCAGATTCATTTAATTTTAATTTCTTTAAAAATTCATTTAATGCTTCAATGCTTAAATCACATAAATCATATATGTTCTTATCATTTATTGTAACTGCAAGAACACTTCTTTGCAACCTCTTACCTTCGCATAAAGAACATTCTGTTTCACTCATATATTGATTTAGCCATTCTCTTATCCATGAACTTGTTGTTTCAATAAATCTTCTTTCTAAATTATTAACAATTCCTTCAAAATATTTATTCATAAAACTTTTATTACCAGTTTTACTTACATATTCAAAATCTATAGAATCTGGACTTCCATATAAAACAATATCTAATTTATTTTTTGGAATATCTTTTACAGGCATTTCCATATCAATATCATAATAATCACATACAGTTTTAATCATTGCATTATACATATTATTATCTAAATTAAGTGCTACAATTGCTCCTTTAGCAAGCGATCTGTTTTTATCTGGAATAAGTAAATCAACATTTATTTTTTGAACATTTCCAAGACCCTTACAATCTGGACAAGCACCATAAGGAGCATTAAATGAAAATAAACGTGGCTCTAATTCTGGTATTGAAAAATTACAATGTGGACAAGCATAATTCTCACTCATAACTATTTCTTCATCATTATGCTTTATTATTGCTTTACCATTTGCTAATTTTGCTGAATTTTCTAATGCTTCAAAAATACGACTTCTTTCTTCAGCACTTACTTTTATTCTATCGATAATAACATCAATATTATCCTTTAGATTTTTTTCCAAAATTATATCTGTATCAAGTGCTAAAATTTCTCCATTTACTCTTACTTTAGAGTATCCATCTGTTCTTAAGTTATCTAATAAATCTTTATGAGTTCCTTTTTCACCATGGATTATTGGTGCCATTATTTCAATTCTTTCACTAGAGTAATTATCTATTACTTTATTAGTCATTTCTTCTATACTTTGATGAGTTATTGGTATTTTATGATCAGGACAATGAGGAATTCCAATTCTTGCATATAAAAGTCTAAGATAATCATATATCTCAGTAATTGTTCCCACTGTACTTCTAGGATTCTTATTTGTAGTCTTTTGGTCTATTGATATACTTGGACTTAATCCTTCAATTGAATCAACATCAGGTTTTTCACTTACACCAATAAACTGTCTAGCATAAGCCGATAAACTTTCAACATATCTTCTTTGACCTTCAGCATATATTGTATCAAATGCTAAAGAAGACTTTCCGCTACCAGAAACTCCTGTCATTACAATTAATTTATTTTTAGGTAACTCTAAATCAATATTTTTTAAATTATTTTCTCTAGCACCTTTTATTATAATCTTATCCATAAAATCACTTCCAAAACATTATTATTTTACCACAATTTTTTAAAATTCAAACATATATTTGACAAAAAAACTAAAATTTGGTAAAATAATGTCAATTTAAGGGGGAATTAAATTATGTATGAGGATACAAAAGTAAAAAGAGTGTTTAATTGGAATAGGATTTTAATTATTTCTTTAGTTATCATCTTAACAATAACACTTGTTATTTATATTAGTACTAATAAAGAAAATTTAAAATTTGTTAAAGAAACCAACGAAATTAGTAGTGAATGGTTTAACGAAAACATTGAATTGTTAGAAAATGTAGGAATAAATTACTTTAAAGAAAATGATAAACCAAGTATAATTGGAAATAGTATTACTATTACTTTAGAAGATTTAATTGATAATGATTATACAGAACCTATTATAGATGAACATGATAAAACTTGTAATATCAATGATTCTTATGTTAAATTAACTAAGAATTCACCACAAAATTATAATTTAAATACTAAATTAGTTTGTGGAAAAACAACAGATTATTTAAATAAAGATTTAACATTTGATACTATTGCTAGTAATGAAAATGTGGATAACTCTACTAATAAGGTGGATAACTCAAATATTACTAACAATACTGATAATGTTGATAACTCTGAAGTTATCAACAATAATAAACCAGTTATTGCATATACAAAAGAAAAATATTATAAACATATTAAATATAGTGATTGGGTTGTTAATAATACTAATAATAATTCAGGAGAAATAAAAATAGTTAAGGAAACTTACTATTTTTATTGTAAAACTGAAACCGATATGATTGATAGAAATAAAAATTGTATCATCGATTTAAAAGAAAATAGTGAATTATATCCAAATTATATCGAATATTATTCTCATTATATAGATATTCCATATACTAGAGAATTAAGTACTATATGGAGTAAAGAAAAATCTATTGCTAGTTATACTAATACAGGTGAATACATATATAAATAAAAAAATGGTTTAGATCGTTATATCTAAATCATTTCTTTTTATGTAGAGAATAAATTCATCTCTAAATTCATTTAAGTCATCTTGAGTTAATGTTCTATCATTTGAACCTATTTTAAATCTAATAGTATATTTTATATTATTATTTTCTCTATATGTATCAAATAATTCATAATTAATAACAAATTCATTATCAAAACGATTAAGAACATTTTCTAATTTACTGTATTTATCTTTATCATCTAAGATAATTGTATAATCAAGAGTTACAATTGGATACTTACTAATTGATTTAAATAACATATCTTGTTTATTTAATTCTACATATTTATCAAAATCTATTGCAACAGTAACTATAACTTTCTTTTTGCCAAGAACACTACTAATACCAGAATCTATTATATCAATACTACCAATAACATTATCATTAACAATTATTTCTTTTGATAAATTATCATCATAATATGATAAATTTTTGAATTCTCGATATTTAACTTCACAATTTTTTAATTCTTGGAATAAACTTGTTACCATATATTTAGCTTTATAATAAACACCTTCAATATTATTCATATCATCAACAAGAATTATTCCCAAAGTTCTTTTATTTTCACCATCTTTAATAATCGTACCAATTTCAAAAATTCTTAATTTACTTGTATTTCGTAAATTAGTTTTAACCATTGGTAATAGAGATAATACTAAATCATCACGTAAAATATTATTATTTTCTTTACTTAGTAATTTAACATTTTCTTTCTCGATATTTAATTCTTTTAAAGAAGATGTTTCATACCATAAATAACTATGAACTTCATTTAAGTTAAATTTAGTTGCTAAATAAGATTTTGCTTCGTATTCTTGCATAAAAGTAGTTTCATGATTTTTAAAAGTTAAATCAAGTAATAATGGTTCGGGTTTAAAGTTTTCATAACCATACATTCTTGCTATTTCTTCGATTAAATCAGCTTCTAAAGTCACATCTTTTGTTCCTCTGATAGTTGGTACAATAACTTTAAAGTTTTTAACTAAAACTTTTACTTTAAATTCTAAAGATTCAAGTATTTCTTTAACTTTTTTATCAGTAATAACAAATCCTAAGTATTTGTACAATAATTCTTTATCTAATACTATTTCTTTTGGTTCTAATACTGTTGGATAAACATCAGTAATACTTGATTTAAATACTATGTCTGGATTATTTTCTTTTAATAAATAGATAAATCTTTTTAAAGATATAATAGTTAGATTCGGATCTAAACTTTTTTCATATCTACTACTTGCTTCTGTACGAAGTCCTAGAGATGTTGCAGTTTTTCTAACACTTGTAGCATCAAAACATGCAGATTCTAAAATAATACTATCCGTATTTTCTAATACTTCACTATTTAAACCACCCATAACACCAGCAATTGCTAAATTTGTTTTTTTATCTTTAATCATTAATGTATCACTAGATAAAGTTCTTTTAACATCATCAAGTGTTACAAATTCTTCATGTTCCATTGCTGTATCTGCTAAAATACTATTAACTTTTTTGGCATTAAATGCATGCATTGGAAGACCAAGTTCTAACATTAAATAATTTGTTAAATCAACAAGTAAATTAATTGAACGCATACCTGTATAATGTAAAAATATTTGCATATCTAATGGTGTAACATTATTTTTAATATTTGATATTTTAATTCCGGTGTATCGATAACACAATTCTGGGCATTTTATAACAATATTTAATTCCTTACCAGTTATTTCTTCTTCATAAGTTGGTATTGGCAATAATTCATGATTAGTTATTGCACATATTTCTCTTGCAATACCATAATGTCCCCACATATCAGGTCGATTAGTTAAGGACTTATTATCAATTTCCACTATTATATCTTCTATCGGTAAAATACTTTTTAAATCAACACCAAGTGGATATTCATCAGGTAATATTAAAATTCCTGAGTGATCACTACCAATTCCAAGTTCAACCATACTGCAAAGCATGCCTTCACTTAAAACTCCAGCAATTTTCTTTGGTTCAATTGTAATATCACCAATAGTACCACCCACTTTTATTAATGGAACTTTAATATCTTCACGAACATTAGGTGCTCCACATAAAATGTTGTATTCTTTTTTACCATCAGTTACTTTTAATATATGATATTTTTCTTTAGTCGGATGATTTTCACAAGTAAGAATTTGTGCTACCACTACACCAGTTAAATCTTTACCAACTTCTGTTACACTTTCAACTTCTGAAGAACGTATAGTGAAAGTGTTCCAGATGTTTAACCAATCAATCGTATTAGCATTTTTAATATAACTTTTTAATTTATTACAAGATATTCTCATGATTTACCTCCTTACTTTATCCCAAATTCTTGAAGATAACGAAGATCTCCTGAATTTAATATTCTTATATCATTAATTTTATATTTCATCATTGCTAATCTGGTTAAACCTAGACCAAAAGCAAAACCAGTATAAACATTTGGATCGATATTGCTTTCTTTCAAAACATTTGGATGAATCATTCCACATGGACATAATTCTATCCATCCACTATTTTTACAAGTTGAACAACCTTTACCACTGCAAATTAAGCATGAACAATCAAGTTCAAATCCTGGTTCGACAAACGGAAAAAATCCGGGACGAAGTCGAACATCAACATCACTTTTAAATACTTCTTTTAATAATCCTTTCATTACATAAATTAAATTATTAATTGAAACATTTTTATCAATAACCATTCCTTCTAATTGAAAGAATGTATTTTCATGACTTGCATCTAAATCTTCATTACGAAAACATCTTCCTGGTGCACATATTCTTAAAGGCACGCCATATTTTTGCATTGCTCTTACTTGATTAGGACTTGTATGAGTACGTAAAAGTAAACTATTTGATAACCAATATGTATCTTGCATATCACGAGCAGGATGCGTACTAGGAATGTTTAATGCTTCAAAATTGAAATATTCACTTTCCATTTCTGGTCCACTTACTATTGTAAATCCCATTCTACTTAAAATATCGGTAGTTTCTTTGGCAACAATCGTTACCGGATGTAAAGAACCATTATTTAACTTGACAGGAATTGTATCATCAAACATAACCATTTTCGGTTTATTCAACTCTTTTAGTTTTTCTTCAATTTTTCCTTCTAATTCTTGCTTAATTTTGTTAAATAAAAGTCCATAGTTTTTCTTTTCCTCTACAGTCATATCTTTTACTTTAGCTAGTAATGCCGCTAGTTCACTTTTCTTTCCAATATATTTTGCTTTAACATTTAATAAATCCGCTTCTTTCAAACAAGTATTTATTTCTCCTATTGCATTTGCAACTAATTCTTTTAATTTTTCTTGCATTTTAATCAATCCTTCCTATAAAAAAGCCCCATTACTTACGTAAGGGACGAATTATTCCGTGGTACCACCCAAATTCTAGTATTAAACTAGCGCTTTTTATTTCTTAAAGTGAAATATCCTATCATATTCATTTAATCGAATTTCATATTAATAATTACTAACAATTTTCCACCAATAATTGTCTCTCTATTAAGTATTATTTAATACTACTTATTTTAAAATCACTATATGATTAATAATTTTCTGCTTTTAATTCTTGAAAACTTTCTGGATGTTTACATACTGGACATAACTTTAAAGCATCTTTGCCATAGTATACATGTCCACAATTTCTGCATATCCAAAGTACTTCTTCATCTTTATGAAATACTAAATTATTTTCAATATTATCAACTAATTTTAAATATCTTTCTTCATGTTCTTTTTCAACATTACCCACACCTTCAAAAAGCACAGCAATTTCTTCGAATCCTTCTTCACGAGCAGTTTGGGCAAATTCACGATACATATCAGCCCATTCATAATGTTCACCATTAGCAGCATCTTTTAAATTTTCCAGTGTGCCAGGTACTTCATTATTGTGTAATGCTTTAAACCATAGTTTAGCATGTTCTTTCTCATTATTAGCAGTTTCTTCAAAAATTGCTCCGATTTGTTCAAAACCATCTTTCTTTGCTTTTGAAGCATAATATGAATACTTATTTCTTGCTTGACTTTCACCTGCAAAAGCAGCCATTAAATTTGCTTCTGTTTTACTTCCTCTTAATTCCATTTTTTAATTTCCTCCTTCATTCATTATATATTTTTTTCTTTAAAATGTATAGTATTTATCGTAAATTCCCAATAAAATTTTCTTTTTCCTTTTGTGATAGATAAACAATATTACTGATTACATTAGCAAAATAACTATGTAATTCATTATTTAATTTTTCATATACATCATTTGTAAACAATTCATGATTATGCGCATAATGTAAAATCTTTTCATAATAATACATTATAGTATTAACATCTACAAATTCTCTATTAGGATAATAATATTTAAGGTATTCATTTGGTTTTGCTATTTTTATAACGGGTTCTACATAAACACCATTAACATATTTACCCATGATTTTTTCACTACTTTTTTCATAATAGTAATCAACATAATCTAAGAAGTCATTAACATCATATAATTCTTTTTTCATCAAAATCACCTAAAATCATTATACATCTATTTGTAAAAAAATGCCAGATATAGTAAAATGAAACTAAGAGGTATGATTTATGAACGAATTTATGAAAAAAGCACTTGAAAGTGCTAAAACTGGCATTGATAATAAAGAAGGTGGTCCTTTTGGTGCTTGCATTGTCGATAAAGATAACAAAATAGTTAGTGTTGGACACAATAAAGTGCTTAAAAACAATGATCCAACCGCTCATGCAGAAATTGAAGCAATTAGAAATGCATGTGAAATATTAAATACTTATGATTTAACTGGCTGCACTATTTATACGACTTGCGAACCATGTCCTATGTGTTTAAGTGCTTGTGTTTGGGCGAATATTAAAACTATTTATTATGGTTGTACACAAAATGATGCTGATAAAATAGGTTTTCGTGATGCAGATATTTATGAATATTTAAAAGGTAACAATAAAGATTTATTAAAAACTATTAATATAAATAGAGATAACTGTTTAGAAATATTTAATGAATATAATAATACTATATATTAAAAATAGATTAGTATTAATATTAGAATAAAAAACAGACATTAAAAAAGCTTTGCTTTAGCAAAACTTATTTATTGAATCTGTTCTTTTTTCTTTTTTGTCTACAATCAAAACATCTAATTGGGTCTGAAAAACCTTTTTCAGTATAGAATTCTTGATCTTTAATAGTAAAGATGAATTCATTACCACAATCTTTACAAACAATTTTCTTATCTTTCATTGAATAAAATCCTCCTTTTTCAAATATTAACTTACATCAGATTTTAATGGTTCCAAAAAAAGACAATTAAAAATTTGATTAAATCTAAAATATATTATAGCACAAATTTTGAAAAAGTGTAAAAAATCGTTCGTTTTTTTGCATTTTTTGTTACTTTTTGTTATTTTTGCTCTTTTTTTTGATAAATTTCCTAAAATCATACTATATTTTATTAAATATTAAACACTTTTATGTAATAAATTAAAAAATTAGATTCATTACGACTCTAATTCTTTTTTGTTGAAATATAAATTAATGCTCCAAAACCAATTATTACGGCTGCAAATACACCAATTACAATTCCAGTTTCTGCTTTACTTGCTTTTTTAGTTTCTTTTTCTGTTATTAATCCTTCTTCAATCATAGCTTCTTGTAAATTTGTTGGATTTAATTCTTCATCATCCATTTCATCCATAATAGGTTTTACTTTATCAACATAATCTTCTTTTTCATATTGCATTAAAATATTAGTTAATACTTCTTCACTCATAGTACTTGCAAACCCACCAAAAGTATAATCACCGATTATTGTAAATGGAAATGTTCCATCACAATCTTCTAATGTTTCACAAACTTTGCCATAAAAATCGCTATTACCTTGATTTTGTGCACTCTCAAACGTTACAAGTTCATAATAATCTCCAAATTCTTTTTCAATTTCTTTAAAAAAGCTAAGTTCGTGTTCGCAATGTGGGCAACCATCCATTCTAAACATATAAACCATTACTTTTTCTTTTCCTTCTACAAGTTTTGGTTTTTCAATATGATCATATTTGCTACTACAACCAGTTACTAATACTAAAGTAAACATGACAATCATTAATAATAAAAACTTCTTCATTCTTTTTTCCTCCCAAAATAATTATAACTATTATTGCTGATATTTGCAAATATTTCTTGCATTTCTTCGGAATTTGAGTTATTATCTTTTGGTATGCAAAAAAGGAAAAGTGTGATTAGTTATGGAAAAAATTATTAATATTGCAGTTGTAGCTCACGTAGATGCTGGTAAAAGTACTCTTGTTGATGCTCTATTAGAACAAAACGGAGTTTTTGATAGTCATCAAGAACTTGTTGATTGTGTTATGGATAGTAACGACTTAGAAAGAGAAAGAGGAATTACTATTTATTCAAAAAACTGTGCAATTAGATATAAAGATTATAAAATTAATATTGTAGATACTCCCGGTCATGCTGATTTCAGTAGTGAAGTTGAAAGAGTTATTAAAACAGTTGATACTGTTATATTATTGGTAGATAGTGCTGAAGGACCTATGCCTCAAACTCGATTTGTTTTAAAGAAAGCATTAGAAAACAATTTAAGACCTATCCTATTCATTAATAAAATTGATAAAAAAGATGCCAGAGTGGAAGAAGTTGTCGATATGACTTTTGATTTATTTATGGAATTAAATGCTACAGATGAACAACTTGATTTCCCGATTATATATGGAATTGCTAAACAAGGTATTGCTAAACTTAATTTAAATGATGATACAAATAATATAGATGTTTTATTAGAAACTATTGTTAAACAAGTTAAACCTTATGAAGGTAATGAAAGTGACAATTTGCAATTACAAATAAGTAATTTAGCTTATGATGATTATATTGGTAGATTAGGAATCGGTAGAGTTACAAAGGGAATTATTAAAAATAATGAATTAGTAACACTAGTTTCCAATAATGGAAGTGTTAGTAGTTTTAAAATAACCAAACTATTTGTTAATGAAGGTATTAAAAAAGTCGAAAAAAATATTGCTTATTATGGCGATATTGTAACTATTGCTGGTTGTGCAAATATTACAATCGGCGATACAATTTGCAAGCATGGTGTAATTGATCCATTACCTGCTATTACAATTGAAAAACCGACTTTATCAATGAATTTTTTAGTAAATAATAGTCCATTTGCTGGTAAAAGTGGTAAATTTTTAACAACAAGACACATTAAAGAAAGACTGGATAAAGAATTACAAACTAATGTAGGTTTAATCGTTGAAGAATTAACTGGTGCTGACGGTTTTAAAGTTAGTGGACGTGGCGAACTTC
>CAZYXO010000015.1:2355-17301 GCA_964651315.1 uncultured Muribaculaceae bacterium | reverse complement strand
GTGTATTAAATAAATAGAGTTTACATCTATTTACTAAAATGTATATTAAAATACTAAAAAATATAGTAAAATGTATAGTGAGGTAAGATATTTATGAGCAAAAGGATTTTAATATTATATGCAACTTATGGAAGTGGACATAAATCTGTCGCACAATATATTCAGAAGTATTTTAATGAAGTAGATAAAGATTTAGAAATATTATCATTAGATTTACTTGATTTTTCGATTCCTGTAATTGGTAAAACCATTAAAAAGTATCAAGAACATTTAATGCTAAAAAGACCAATGATATGGAATGCATTATATCAAATGGCTGATATTAAAACGAAAAGAAGTTTTTCTAATACCATGGGTATTAAACTTATAAATAATAAAAAATTACGTAAATTAATTAGTGATTTTAACCCTAATTTAACTATAGCACCACACTTTTTTGGTGGATGTTTGAT
Source organism: uncultured Muribaculaceae bacterium (assembly GCA_964651315.1). Taxonomy (GTDB): domain Bacteria; phylum Bacillota_I; class Bacilli_A; order RF39; family UBA660; genus CAZYXO01. The sequence goes on along the minus strand of CAZYXO010000015.1, from coordinate 16,849 downwards.
AAGTAAATATAATAAATTAGGTTTAACTAATTCAAAAATTATTACCGTTATAACTGATTATGAATCACATGAGAATTGGTTACAAAATAGTAGTAATGAAGATTATTTAGTTGTTGCTAATGAAGAAGATAAAAAAATATTTATAAAAAATAGAGTAGATAGAAAAAAAGTAAAAGTATTAGGTATTCCAATATATCCAAAATTACCTGAGTATGTTAATAAGGAAAAAATGTTAAAAGATTTTAAGTTGAAAAAAGATAAATTAACTTGTTTATTCTTTGCTGGTGGAGGTAATGGGGGAACTCTTACAATGCCTTATTTAAAAAAATTATTAAAAGAAGATACTAATATAAATGTCATATTTATATCTGGGCGTAATGAAAAAGTTAAAGAACAAGCAAATAAATACAAAAAAAGATATGATTTTCTGAATATGACTGTTTTAGGTTTTTGTAATAATATACCAGAATTATTAACGATATGTGATTTTGTTATAACTAAACCTGGGGGAATTCAAACAACTGAATGTGCTTATTTTAAAAAACCAATGTTATTATTATGTAGTAGTGGTGGACAAGAAAGTGCGAATGCTACATATTTTACGAAAAAAGGATTTGCGAAAAAGGTGAGAAATCCAAGACATTTTGGTAGGTTAATGAATAGTATTGTTAATAATCCATATCATTTAAATAAAATGAATAAATATTTAAGTAAAGCCAATAATAATAAATCGATGGAAGAATTATATAAGTTAGCAAAAAGTGTTTTAGAAAGTAAAGGGAATTAAATGAATAATAGTGATATAGTATCAATTAATAACTTAAAAATGCTGGCAATTGACATGATTAATACTGCTGGAAGTGGACATCCAGGAATAACTTTAAGTGCGGCTCCTATTATGTATGATATTTATAGCAGACATTTAAAGATAAATCCGAGTGTTCCAAATTGGATAACTAGAGATCGTTTTGTTATATCTTGTGGACACGCTTCAAGTCTTACATACGCTATGCTTTATATGGCAGGATACGATTTATCATTAGATGATTTACGTAATTTTCGTAAACTTGGGAGTAATACCCCAGGATTGCTTGAATATGGAATGACACCAGGAATTGAAGCAACAACAGGTGCTCTAGGCTCAGGTGTAGCAAATGCTGTAGGTCTTGCATTATCTGAGCGATACTTACATAATTTAACAAAAACACCTGAATCAAAAATAAATTTAATCGATTACTTTACATATGTACTTGTAGGTGATGGAGATTTAATGGAAGGTATAAGCGATGAAGCCTTATCATTTGCAGGAAGCCAAAAACTAAATAAATTAATTGTTTTATATGATTCAAATGATGTTAGTTTAGATGGAACTTTAGAAAATGTTTTTAACTGTGATATTTTAAAAAAATATAGTGCAATGGGTTTTGATACTTATATAATAAAAGATGCTTATAATTTAAAAGAATTAGATAAAGTAATTCAGAGAGCTAAGAAAAGTGAAAAACCAACATTTATTCAAATTAAAACTATTTTTGGTAAAGATAGTTTATATGAAGGTAAAAACACAATACATGGTAAACCACTTGATGTAAACGATTATAATAATTTAAGAACTAAATTAAATATTAAAACTAATCCATTTGAAATATCTAAAGAAGCAATATTACATATTCGTAATCAAATAAGTACCAGAAATGATAATATTTATAATACATGGAAATCTTATCATGATTTAGTAATTAATAGTGGAAACACCTATTTAATTGAAACAATAAGAGCAATTGAAAATAAAATAGTATCGATTAATTTTATTGGAGAAAATTATAAAATAAGTGATACATATCAAGAAGAATTACGTAATAGTAATAATCAAATAATGGAAATTATTTCGGGTATTTCACCATTATTTATTACTAGTAGTGCTGATTTATTTAGCAGTTGTAAAAATATTATTAATAAAAGTTCAATAAATAATAAAGAAAATCCATTAGAAAAAAATATTCAGTTTGGAGTAAGAGAAGCAGGAATGGCAGGAATATTAAATGGAATGGCTTTAAATGGAATGCGTGTTAGTGGTAGTACATTCCTAGCATTTAGCGATTATTTAAAACCACAAATAAGATTATCAGCATTAATGAATTTACCAGTAACTTATATATTTACTCATGATTCCATTAAAGTAGGAAGTGATGGACCAACTCATCAACCAATTGAACAATTAGCATCTTTAAGAGCAATTCCTAATTTTAGCGTATATCGTCCAGCAGATGTTACAGAAATAATTGGTTGTTGGGAAAACATTTTAAAAAATAGAAGACCAAGTGCATTAATTTTATCTAAAGAAAAAATTAAAAAAATACCTACTAGTAATTCAAATTTTGTAAAAAATGGTGGATATATAATCAAAAAAGAAAATGGTCCAATAGATGCCATAATAATTTCCACAGGTGATAATGTAGTAGATGCTATTAAAATAGCAGACACTTTATATTTAAAAGGTAAAAATATTCGTGTTGTCTCAATGCCTTCTCAAGAATTATTTATGGAATCAGGTATTGAATATCAAAAAGAAGTATTACCAGATGGAATAAAAATAATTGTAATTGAACCATCTTCACCTATGTCATGGGATTATTTCACTTCAAGAAAATATATTTTATCATTAAATGAATTTGGTTATAGTGGGGATACAAATAGTGTATTGAAACATTTTAGTTATGACTATGAATCTTTACTAGTAAGAGTAGATAACTTAACTAATTAACGAAAATAAAATAATAAGATTAAACAAAAGATAATTATAAATAAATAAAAGTTTTTATAGTTATCTTTTTTTATAAAATTATTAAACCATTTAATAGAATTAAAACTACCTAATATAGTTAAAATAATACAAATTAAATAAATATATATTAATTTATAATTAATAACTAAATTATTAATATTTAAAAGTAAGATATTACAAAAAACATATCTTATGAGAGCAAATTCTACTAATTTATCTTTTTTTATCTTAAAAAATAATAATAAAACATAAGTTAAGAAAAAAGAATTAATTCCTAAAAGAGCAAAAATAAAATTAATAATAATTAACCAAATAATATGTTTTAATTGTATATCATTTACACTTTGATATTTATTTCTAAACTTATAAAACAAGATAGTTAAAATAATATATATAATTAAAACAACTTTAATATTGATTATATTACTTCGCATAAATAAAATAGGTATTAAACTAATAATAATATATAAAAAATTAATATAATCATTTTTATATTCATTCTTTTTTAGAATCAAATAAAGCATAAATTTTTTTAAATAATTAAAAAATATTTTAAAATAACTTATAAAAATTATAATAGTTGGAATAATACTAATAATTAATATTAAAATATTATCATTAATTATTTTTGTATTAAAAATCATCATTATAAGTTCATACATAAAATGATAATCTAATATAAATAAATAACTCATACTACAAATAATACATATAATAAAATAAAACATTTTAATCTCCTATTAAAGTATATAAATAATTTACTAAATTATTAAATAAAATATAGTATGATAAGAATTATTATATTTATTTTAGGAATACTATTTGCAAGTATTGGTTTATGTTTTATGTTTATGTATATAAATTTACTTACTATGGGGTATAGTTTTTGGGAATTTGTTAAATTTATTAATAGTAGAATAGAGTGTTTATTATTATATATTGGAATATTATTAATTGTTATCTGTTTTTGGAAAGGTGTAAATAAATGAATTATTATTATGATTTAATTATTAATTTAAGGGAAAATAATGAATATGTATTTTATGAATGGCTAAATACTGATGATTTATTATGTATTAAAAAAATACCTATTATTAAAGTAAATAGTAAAGATATGTTAGATATTTTATTAAATCAAATTAAAATAGATGAAGATACTTTATTATTTATACAAAATAAAACTATTATTGATGATACTCTTAATAGTAAATTAAATTATAGTGCTATATTTAGTGATGGAGATTATGCTATTATGTTAGAATTTAAAGATAATGGTAAAGTAATAAGAAGAAGTAGATTACTTTTAGAAGATGAAAATAATGTTAATGAAATAGTTATGAATACAAAAGAAAAGAAAATAACTTATGATATTTTAAAAAAATTAGATTTTAATAATGAACTTCGTCAAGCAAGTAGTTTAAAAAATAATATTAGAAAAGAAATTAATAAGTTATATGATAATAAAGAAGTTATTAAATTAAAATATTTATTTTTAGAATGGTTTAATTATGAAGAACAAGATATTAATAAAATAATTAAGATTATGAATGATGACTTAAATAATGAATTAAATAGTATTCATGAAAATATTTATTATTTAATTAAATTATCATATAGTAAGGTATAAAAAAATTAGTTTCTTTGTAAACCAATTTTTTCATAGATCGATTTAACTTTACTTTCAGTAATAGGTAAAGTTTTTTTAATACCATTATCAAGTACTTCATTTATTAAGTTACTATTAATAATTTCATTATATTTTGTTTGTAATTCAGTTAAGAAATTTACGACTATGTTTGCAACAGCACTTTTAAATGTTCCATAATTAGCATTCTTAAATTCATTTTCTACTTCTTTAATGGAAATATTTTTTAAAGTTGAATAAATTGTTATTAAATTAGAAATACCAGGTTTATTTTTTTCATCAAATAATATTTTATTATCACTATCAGTTAGGGCACTCATTATTTTTTTTCGAGCAATTTCTACATCATCTAATAAATAAATTACACCTTTATTACTTTCTTCAGTTTTACTCATTTTTTTTGTTGGATTTTGTAAATCTTTTATTTTAGCACCAACTTCGGGAATAAATGGTTCTGGTATTTTAAATGTATTTCCATATTTATTATTGAAACGAATTGCAATGTTTCTTGCAAGTTCGACATGTTGCTTTTGGTCTATTCCTGTTGGAACAATATCGGCATCATAAATTAAAATATCACTAGCCATTAAAACAGGATAAGTAAATAAGCCACATGTTACATTTTCACCTTTATTCGTGTATTTATCTTTAAATTGTGTCATTCTTGTAAGTTCACCATAATAACTATTACATTCTAAAACCCAAGATAAAGCATTATGATATATATTTTCTGATTGTAAGAATATTGTACTAACTTTTGGATCTAAACCTGATGCTAAATAAATACCCACTAATTCTTTAATACGTTTTTTTAAAGTTTCAGGATCATTATTAACAGTTAAGGCATGTAAATCAGCAACAAAAACATACATTTCATAATCTTTCTGCATTTCGATAAACTGTCTTATTCCTCCAATGTAATTACCTAAAGTTAAATCACCTGTTGGTTTAATTCCTGATAATAATCTTTTCATAAATTAATCACTTCCAAGCACTATTTTACCATAATATGTATAATAAAAGAAGTTTTTTCCATACTATTATTGAGGGATATTATGAAAAATTTGAAAAAAATATGGTTAATTATTATTTGTATAATCTTGTGTACTGGTTGTTTTAAAAAAACTGCCAAAGATACAGTAGTAGATTATTTAAATGAATATCGAAATTTAAGCGTTACTATTTTAAATTCATTAAATAAAGTAGTAAGTGAAGAAGTTGATTTAACTGAATCACAAAAAACAACTTATAAAGATATTTTAAAAAAGCAATATAAAGATTTAAGTTATGAAATAACTAATGAGTTATATGATGGTAATACTGCAACATTTACTGTAAAAATAGAAGTATATGATTTATATAAAGCAAGTAAGAATTCGAGTATAAAATTAGCAAATGACCCGCAAGAGTTTTATGAAAATAATATTTATAGTCAAGCAAAGTATTTAGATTATAAATTAAATGAGATGAAAAATGCAAGTGATAGAATTGATTATTCAATAGAAATAGATGCTAAGAAAATTGAAGATGAATGGTATATTGAAGAATTAACCTTATCTAATTTACAAAAAATTCATGGTATATATAATTACGATGAAGTAATAACTGAATAAACTTAAAGATACAAATTTAAGTTTTTTTTATTTAAAATTACTAAAAAATAACGTTTTTTTGTTTGTTATCGACCATTTTTTGACGTATATGTGTCAAAAATGGTCGATAACTTGACTTTTTTTCGCAATATAGTGTAATATTTATTAGATGATAAAAATGGATTTAATATACAAAAGAGAAGAATATTTAAGTAAAATACGTGGATTTTATGATGATTCTGAACTTATTAAAGTTGTAACTGGAATAAGAAGATGTGGTAAATCATTTTTTCTAAAATCAGTTATTTTAGAATTAAAAGAAAAAGGTATATTAGATAAAGATATTATTTATATAGAATTAGATAAAAAAGAGTACAAAGATATAGAAACTGCTCATGAATTAGAAATGCTTTTAGATAGTTTAATTATAGATGATGATTTTAAATATATTTTTATCGATGAAATACAAAATGTGAAAAACTTTGAGAAAGTAATTAATGCATATCGAGAAGAAGGTAAATATTTATTATTTATGACTGGTTCAAACTCATATTTGCTTAGTGGAGAACTTGTAACTAAATTAACTGGTAGATATATCGAAATTGAAATGATGCCACTTAATTTTTATGAGTATGTGGATATGAAAAAATTTTTAAATAAAGAAATAAATGCAAATGTTTATTTAGAGTTTGAAGAATTTATTCGCAATGGTGGTTTTCCTAAATCATTATTTTATGATACTAATGAAGAAAAAATTATTTATACAACTAATGTAATAGATCAAATATTTGAACGTGATATAAAAAGTAATAACCGAATAAAAGATAAATATTTATTTGAAACAATTGAAAAATTTGTTGTTAATAATTTTGGGGCAATAATATCAATTAAAAGTATTCAAGATTATTTAATTAATCATAATAATAAGACAGATAGAAGAACAATAAAAAAATATATAGATATTTTAGAACAAGCAAAAATAATATATTCGTGTGATTTGTTTGATTTAAAGTCCAAAAATGTTTTAAAAGGTGAAAAAAATATTATTTAGCTGACTTAAGTATTTATTATGCACTTAATACTAATAATAGAATTAATTATGGACCGGTTTTGGAAAATGTAGTATATGCTTATTTATCTAGTAAAAATTATAATATGAGTGTTGGTAAAATTGGTAAATTAGAATGTGATTTTATTGCTAGAAAAAATTATGATGATTATTTTTATATTCAAGTATCTAAAGATATTAGTAATAAAGAAACAGAAGATAGAGAATATAAACCATTTTACGAAATAAAAGATGTTTATCCAAGATATTTATTAACAATGGATTTATTGTTACAAAAACGTGATGGTGTAATTCATAAAAATATTGTGGATTTTATTATTAATAATGAAAATTTATAAAATTATCGTGATGATAATTTTTTCTTGCTATTATTAAAAAGTTATTATATATTATGGGGGAAAGGTATTATGTTTATAAAATAGGTGTAGTATGAATAAAGAAATGAAAATGATAATTACTGAAACAATGTTTGGAGATTGCAAAAGTAAAATTAAAATAGGAGAAAATATAAAAGATTATTTTAATAGTTTTAAAATTGAAAACTTGAAATTTATGCTTTTATTTAAAATGTGGATTCCAGGAGATAAGGAAATAATATATGAATTAATTGAGAGTAAAAATAAAAAGAATATTGTAGATTATATAATTAATAATTTAAAAACAATAATTAAAGAATATGTAAAAATATTGGAAGATAAGGAAATAGAGCAAATAAATTATATTATATCTAAAAAAGGATATTTAAAATTTAATGTATATGAAGATGTAATTGCAAATGAATTATCAATAAAATTTATTAGTATTTTAAGAAAGTTATCTTTTGCCAAGATTGATTATAATAATAAAACAAAAGATATGGTAATTTATATGCCAGACGATATATTAAAAATAACAGAAGAAGTAATAAATAGAAAAGAAATTTTAACTTATAATAAAAGATTTAATGAAGTTATGAAATACATAATTACTGCATCTAATATTTATGGTGTTATTCCAATTAATGAATTATATATGATTATAAAAAAAATTGCTCGATTAGATAACTGTGATGAATTAGAAGACATGATACTTGCAAAATCAGCAATTGATGAAATAATTAATGTTCATTTAATAAATGGAGAACCATATTTATGTAATATGGAATTTTATGAAAAAGAAGCAGCAATAGAATTATTAGAAAAAATGACAGGTAATTATTGCATTTACAATAAAAAAGAATTTGAAGAATTTAAAAATAAAAAACGGTTAAAAAAATTAAAATCTTATCAAAAATTTGTTAAATATTTAATTGATAATTTTGAAGGAATAGAAGATGATATAGATTTAATAGATGAGGATATTGTAAGTGATTTTCTAATAACAATTCAAACTAATAAAGATAGTGCAAAAAAGTGTTTATATACTTTGATAGAGGAAATATTTGAAATTGATGAAGAAGAAAAAGAAGAAATATTTAATTATTTAATGGATATATATGAAGAATATCCAAAATGGATTAAAAAAGGTCATGTTTAAGAAATGGTGAGAAATCATTATTTCTTTTTTAATTAATATAATTAAATGGTGAATTATTTTGATAAAGAAATTGATTATAATAATAATTTTATTAATACCAATAAAAGTAAAAGGTATATCTGCAAGTAGTTATGTTGTTATGGATTTAAATAGTAATAGGGTACTACAAAGTTCTAATAAAGATGAATCAAGATTAATAGCAAGTATTACCAAAATAATGACTGCTATTGTAGCAATAGAAAATGCTGATATTAAGAAAAAAGTTACGATTGATGAAAGTATTTTAGCATCTTATGGGAGTAATATTTATATTGAAGTAGGGGAAATACTTACTTTAGAAGATTTATTATATGGCTTAATGCTTAGAAGTGGAAATGATGCAGCAATTGCTATTGCAAATAATGTTAGTGGTAGTATGGATAAATTTGTTCTATTAATGAATGAATATGCGAAAAAAATTAAGATGACTAATACTTATTTTGTTAATTCTCATGGATTAGAAGAAAGTGATGGTTCTGCTAATCATTCAAGTAGTTATGATATGGCAATTCTTACAAGTTATGCAATGAAGAATAATACATTTAAAAATATTTTTGGAACTAAAACTAAAACAGTTAAAACAAACAAAAAAACTTATACATGGCGAAATAAAAATCGAATATTACATACAACAGACTATATAAATGGTGGTAAAACTGGTTTCACAGAAAAAGCCAGAAGAACACTTGTTACAACTGCTTCAAAAGATAATAAAAATATTGTTATTGTTACTTTAAATGATGGAAATGATTTTCAAGATCATCTTGATTTATATAATAATGCTTTTAAAAAATATGAAAATATCGAAATAATTAATAAAGATAATTATGTTATTAATAATGAAAAATATTGTGAGAAATGTAAATTATTTATTAAAGAAAGTTTTAGCATGTTACTTAAAAAAGATGAAATTAATGATATAAAAATAAATATTAATTTAGTTAATACCAAAAGATATAAAAATAATGATAAAATTGGTTACATTGAAATAAAATTAAAAGATAAGACTATTAAAAATATCGATGTTTTTATAACAAGAGAAAAAAGTAAGAGTAAAAGTTTATGGGAAATAATTAAGGGTTGGTTTAAATGGTAAATTATATTTGGTTTTTCTTGATATTTATCGGAATAATATTTTCTTTAATAACTGGTAAATTTGAAGTATTAAATGATACTATTTTAACTAGTGCTTCTAGTGGTTTTGAACTCATTATGAATATCATGCCTTTAATTGTATTATGGACTGGAATAATGAAAATAGCAGAAGACTCAGGTATTCTTGTCAAATTCTCTAATTTTTTATATCCACTTCTAAAAAAATTGTTTCCGAGTGTTCCAAAAGATAATAAAGCACTTGGTTATATTGCTAGTAATGTAGCAGCAAATATGATGGGACTTGGGAGTGCTGCAACACCATTTGGATTAAAAGCAATGACAGAATTGCAAAAAATAAATGACAAAAAAGATACAGCATCAACACCAATGATTACTTTTTTAGTTTTAAATACGGCTGGAGTTACTGTTGTACCTACAACTATTTTAGCACTTCGAACAATGATGGGAAGTAGTAATCCAAGTATAATTATAATTCCAGCAGTCATGGCTACATTTTGTTCAAGTATTACTGCTATTACAATTGATTATCTAATTAGAAGGAAAAATAGAATATGAATGTTATTTCCAATATAATTTTACCAATATTTGTTTTGTTAATTATCGGTTATGGTGTTAAGAAAAAAGTTAATATATACGATTCATTTTTAGTAGGAGCAAAAGATGGATTAATTACTGTTTTTAATATTGTTCCGGCTATAGTTGGAATGGTTTTTGCTATTAATTTATTTTTAAATAGTAATTTTGTCGAATTTTTACTTGGTTTTACTCGTCCATTTTTTAATTTTTTACATGTACCACTAGAAACAGTACCAATGGCTATCTTAAGACCAATTAGTGGTTCTGCTACATTATCGATTTTAACTGAAGTAATGCGAAAATATGGACCAGATTCCTATATTGGCAATTTATCTTCCGTAATTCAAGGATGTACTGATACTACTGTTTATGTAATCGCATTATATTATAGTAGTATTAAAGTATCAAAAATAAGATACTCATTATGGGTTGGATTAATTGCTGATGCTGCGGGAATAATTATGGCATATATTCTTGCAAGTATGTTTTTCTCTTAAAAAAATAAAATAAATTGCAAATTTACAATAAAATAATAAAAATAATGAAATAGATTGCATCATTTTTATAAATGTAGTATAATAATTTGTATGAGGAGTGTTATTTAATGATACCAAGAGAAGAATATTTAAATCAATTAATAAATTGGAAAGACCATGATTTAATAAAAGTAATAACTGGAATAAGAAGATGTGGTAAATCTACTTTATTTCAATTATATATCGAACATTTACTAACTAACGGTATAAAAAAAGATCACATAATATCGATAAATTTAGAAGATCCTATTTATAATTTTAGTGGTTATATGGAACTTTACACTTATATTAATAATCTATTAAAAGATGATTCTAAATATTATGTGTTTTTAGATGAAGTTCAAAATGTAAAGGAATTTCAAAAAACTGTGGATGGATTATATATAAAAAAGAATGTTGATGTTTATGTAACAGGTTCTAATGCTTACTTATTATCAGGAGAACTTGCTACACTTTTATCTGGTAGATATATAGAAATAAAAATGTATCCATTATCTTTTAGAGAATATATAAATTATTATAATAGTGAAGCAGATGAAAAAATATATTTAAAATATATAAATTCCAGTTCTTTTCCATATGCTTTGAAATTAACTACCGAAGATGAAATAGATGCTTATTTAGATAGTTTATATAATACAATAATAGTTAAAGATATTTCTGAACGTAAAAATATTGCGGATACATTTATGTTAAAAACTATCGCTCAATTTATGTTTTCTAGTATTGGAAGTTCATTATCAATAAAAAAAATAGCAGATACTTTAACATCTGATGGAAGACCTATATCTGCTCATACAGTAGAAAGTTATTTAGATTCTTTAGTAGAAAGTTTTATTTTTAATAAAGTTGCTCGATTCGATATTAAAGGGAAACAATATTTACAGTCAGGAGAAAAGTATTATGCTACAGATATTGCTATGAGATATGCTTTATTAGGAAGAAAAAATATCGATGCTGGCCATATGTTAGAAAATGTCGTTTATTTAGAGTTAATAAGAAAGGGATATAAAGTATATGTGGGAAAAATAGGCGATAAAGAAGTAGATTTTGTTGCAGAAAATAAAGAAGGATTAAAATATTTTCAAGTAGCTTATACTACTAGAGAAGAAAGTACTTTAGAAAGAGAATTAAGTTCCTTACAAACAATAAGTGATCATTATCCTAAATATATACTTACGATGGATTTAGATCCAGAAACGGATTATAATGGAATAAGAAAAATGAATGTTTTAGATTGGCTTGTAAAAGACGAAAAGTAAATTTAATTTTACTTTTTTTCTATTTCCTATGATAGAATATATACGTGAGGAAATATGAATATAAACGATATAAAAGGAATTGGTGAAAAGAACATCAAGTTATTAAAAAAATTAAACATTAATACTATCGAAGATTTATTAACGTATTATCCATATCGTTATAATACTTATAAAATAGAAAATATCAATAATGTTTATGATGATATATCTTGTGTAATAAGTGGAATTATTGAAACTAATGCCAATGTTTTTTATATTAAAAAAAATTTTAATAAGTTATCTTTTAAAATGAATGCTAATAATGTATTAATAAATGTTGTCATATATAATCGAGCATTTTTAAAACAAAAATTGGGTGCAGGAACAATTATTTATTGTATCGGTAAATATAATACTAATAAAAATACATTTACTTGTAGTGATATAAGATTTAATTTAACTGAAAATGAAATAGAACCAGTTTATCATTTAATTGATGGAGTTACTAATAATGGTCTTCGTAAATTAATTAATTCAGCAATTATGTTAAATCCCAAAATAGATTCTTATTTACCTAATTATATAATTGAAGAATATAATTTTATTGCTAAAATAGATGCAATGAAAAAAATTCATAATCCTAAAAGTTCTAAAGATATCAAAGAAGCAAAATTACATTTAATATATGAAGAATTATTTCTCTTTATGTTTAAAATAAATTATTTAAAATTAGAAAATGAAAGAAGTTCAGGTATTATTCATCAATTTGATAGTGAGAAAGTAAAAACATTAATAAATAATTTGCCATTTAAACTAACTATAGACCAATTAACTAGTATTAAAGATATAATAGATGATTTAAAAAGTTCTAAGAAAATGAATCGAATAGTTATAGGAGATGTTGGAAGTGGTAAAACAATAGTAGCAATAATTGCTATCTATATTAATTATTTAAGTGGTTATCAAAGTTCTTTTATGGCACCTACAGAAATACTTGCAGTCCAACATTATAAAAACATTAATAATTTATTAAAAGATTACGATATAGTTGTAGAATTAATAATTGGTAGTATGACTAAAAAAGAAAAAGATAATATTAAAAAAAGACTTTTAAATAATGAAATAGATATATTAATTGGAACACATTCATTAATAAGTGATAATGTTATATTTAATAATTTAGGTTTAGTTATTACTGATGAACAACATCGTTTTGGGGTTAAACAAAGAAGTAATTTACAAAATAAAAATGTTTTATCTGATTCACTTTATTTAAGTGCAACACCAATACCAAGAACATATGCTTTAACTTTATATGGCGATTTAGATGTATCTTTAATAAAAACAAAACCAGTAGGAAGAATACCTATTACGACAAAAGTATTTAAAAATAGTGATATTAAAGAAGTATTACATAAAGTATTAGAAGAAATAAAATTAGGTCATCAAATATATGTTATAGCACCTACAATTATTGATGAAGAAGAAAATAATTTAACAAGTGTAAATATTTTAAAAGAAAAGTTCTTAATGGCTTTTAATAATAAACTAAGAATTGAAATTATTCATGGCAAATTAAAACAAAATGAAAAAGATGGAATAATGAATGATTTTAAAGAAGGAATAGTACCTATTTTAATTGCAACTACAGTAATTGAAGTTGGTGTTGATGTTAAAAATGCTTCAATGATTATAATTTTTAATGCAGAACGTTTTGGTTTAGCAACGCTTCATCAATTACGTGGTCGAGTAGGTCGAAGTGATATCGAAAGTTTTTGTTATTTAATAAGTGATTATAATATTGAACGATTAAAAATTATGGAAAGTAGTAATGATGGCTTTTATATTGCAGAAAAAGATTTTTCATTACGTGGTCAAGGTGACTTATTTGGAATTAATCAAAGTGGAGATATGAATTTTAAATTAGCAAATGTTAAAGAAGATTATAAAATATTAATGCAAACAAAAAAAGATAGTATGGAATTTATTAGTAATGGAGATTACAAAAATAATGAAATTTATCAAAATATTATTAAAAATATCCAAAATTTAGATTAAAAACTAAACAAATTTCCAAAATTAGTTGAAATACTAATAAATTTGTTGTAAAATAAGTAACTATTGAAGGGGGATTTTTTATGAGTAAAAATACTGTTCCATTAATGGATGCAAAAAGTGCACGTGCATATGCTGTATATAAAGCCGAAATGGACAAATTAAAAAAAGAAAGATTAATTGCAAAAAGAGCAAGAGAAAAGAATTTTAAAACTGGCGAAGAACTTGCACGTCAAGGCGCTGATAGAAGTTTAATTACAGATAAAGATGTACTAAACGGTTATGATAGAGAAACACGTGTAATGGCTGGATTAACAAGAGAACG
>CAZYXO010000015.1:0-2255 GCA_964651315.1 uncultured Muribaculaceae bacterium | reverse complement strand
AGTTAATTTCTTTTTTTAGAAAGTGTTAATAATTATGAATAAAGTAAGTAGTTTAAGTAATACAGATTTAAGAGACTTATTTAGAATTATTAATAATCAGGATATGATTTATCGTAATACTCTAAATAGCGACTTAAAAAAATTAACTTTTGGTATTGAGTTAGAATTTGCTAATTTAACTAAAAGTGATATAGCAAAATTAATTAGTAAAGGAAGATTTGCTTTACCACTTTTTGCTGTGGAAAGAAAACAAAATATGGAAGATTTTTGGACTTACAAAGAAGAATTTTCTATTAAAGGTGGAGCAGAAATTGTTTCGGGAATTTTAAGTGATGAATCAAAATCATGGCAAGAAATAAAATTAATGTGTAGAAATATTAAAAATAATGGGGGAATTATTGATTATAGATGTGCCTCTCACTTTCATATCGGAGCACATATTTTTGGTACTAAATTAGAATACTGGAAAACATTTTTAAAATTATGGCTTTTATATGAACCAGTTTTATATCACTTTTATAGTAATAAAGATGATAAAATACGTGATAATATTTTAAAATATGCTAAAAGTATTAGAATAAAAGAAGTAATAGAAATAATAAATAATACAAACTCAATCAATAATTTAATTGAACCTATATGTCTTGCTTTACTAGATAATAATGAAAACTCTTGTTATAAATTTTATTCTTTAGCACTTCATCGAATAAAATATTTAAAAACAAGAAAAGAAAAAGGAAATACATTAGAAGTAAGAATACCAAATGGTACATTAGATGAAGTAGTATGGCAGAATAATATTAATTTAGTTGTTAAAATAATATCAAGTATTATTAATAAAGAAATAGATAAAGATTATATAAATTATCAATTTAAACATAATAAATTAATTAATGATGATTCAATATATAACGAATATAATTTAGAACAAGCATTATTATTTTGCGATTTAGTATTTCAAAATGATATCGATAAATATAATTTCATAAAACAATATTGTAAATTATACAATAATTCAGATATAGAATTAGAAAGAAAATTAATAAAATAAAGTTATCAACAAAAATTGATAACTTTTTTGGAATAAAATTGTTGACTGGGGGGGAACTTTTATATAATGGCTATAGTGGATAGTGTATAAAAAATTCAAATTTTCGGCTTCGCCTTAAGTAGTAAATACGTTTGGGGCTGAAGTTATCCACTATGGGAGAGATGAAAAGATGCCAAAGATAAGAAGTTTAAGTGCTTTTAGTAGAAATAAAAAAAGTAAAATAATAATATTTTTATCAGTAATAATTTTATTTTTTATAGCATTATTTATATATCAGTCATATGCATTTTATGAAGTGACTAATTCTTATAATATAATAAAAGGTAAAGTTGGTACATTTAGTAGTGGAGATGTTCAAATAGCAGTAAAATTACAAGATAAAAGTGGAGATACATGGCTTAGTACTTATTCAAATGCAACAGATTTTCCTAGTAATTCAAGTGGATATTATTATCAAGGAACAGAGTGTGATGATCCTAATATTGTTGAAAAATCAGATTGGGATTATATAAATTACAATTTTACTAATTTTATTTTAAACAATGTTACTAAACCTACAAAATGTAATATAAAATTTGGCGAAATCACTACTAAAACTTTTTTGATGACAACATGGAGCAATAATGGAATTGTTTTATCTGATGGAGTACCTTGGAGTACATATTCTGATAGTCTTAATTCCTATTATAATACATTGTTTAAAATAAATGATGACTATGGAACAAGCTACCATTTTAGAGGTTATTCAAATTATAATTATATTAAGTTTGGAAAAAATCTCTCAAATGAGGATATTTTTTGGAGAATTGTCAGAATAAATGGTGATGGCTCAATACGTTTAATATATCAAAAAACAGAATCAACTGGAAATGGAATAGGTTCATCCGCATTTAATAGTTCGTATGACAATTATGACAATAATGCTTCTGTAGGGTATATGTATACAATCGGACTAAGACAAGGATTGAGTGAAAGCAGTGTTGCAAAAACAACTATTGAATCATGGTTTAAAACAACTTTTATAGATAATAGTGCAAATGCAACAGCAAGAAGTTATATAGTGGATAGAATATTTTGCGGTGATAGAACAAGTTCAACAAATTCAAGTACATCATGGCCATTAACTAATGGCAGTACTGGAGGAACGGATTCAACCACAACATATTATGGAGCATATTTAAGATTAAAAACGGCAAAAACACCA